>DBOW01000071.1:12863-16291 GCA_002299675.1 Solobacterium sp. UBA636 | reverse complement strand
CCAGTCATTAGCTGGCCTTTGTAGTTTAGGATAGTTCAAACTCAATGTATGGAGTTAGCTGGTCGCTTGATGCACTAACTACAGTTGTTGGTGAATAAGTATATAAATCTTTAAATGCCTGGACTTCGGCGTCTGTCAGATCAATTTCTGTTGGTGTTTCTAACTGATAATAAAGTTTTGTTTCATTTACCGCTGTTTTAAAATCTTCTATACTAGCCCACTCTATTCCAGTCTCTAAAAAAATTTCACTTTGCTTGTTTAATGATAAAGTTATACCTACATTTCCGTTACTAATATCGTTTGCGTTTTTAGATACAAAACTTTCGCAAAGCAGATTATTACTACTTGTATTAGGCACTACTATCGAATTGCTTATCTATGACTATGATAAATATTCTTTTATATTACTTCTCGTTCATATTATACATCTTCTTCATTTATGCTTTTATCCTGTTAGAACAGTGTGATCAGTCCTACGATCATTGCACTTAAGATACTTACAAACATACCACCAAGCATTGCTCTGAATACCAGTCTTGAAAGGGTACTCTTCTTTTCCGGACAGAGTACTGCAATACCAGATACACAGATACCTAGGCTTGAAAGGTTTGCAAACCCACAAAGAGAAATGGAGCATACGATTCCTGTTCTATAATCTAAGGAGGATAAGATTTTTCCCAGATCCTGGAACGCAACGAACTCATTTACGATCAATTTGTTTCCAAGGAAGGCACCTTCCATCAATACCTGATTCGTATCAAGTCCCATCAGGAAGCCAAACGGTGCAAATATATAAGAAAAAATCTGTTCCAGTCTGATTCCTGCAAATCCAAGAATCATGTTGATCACTGCAACGATACCGATGATACCTACCAGAGATGCAGCGATAGCGATTACCATCTGCATACCTGTTCCGGCACCTTCTGCGATGGCATCAATCACGTTGGCATTATTCCCTTTGTTGTCCATCTTTACATCTGTGATAGACTGTACAGGCTCTGTCTGCGGCAGTAACATTTTTGCAACGAGGATACTTCCAACCGGTACCAGTGCGCTGGCGATCAGAAGATATTCCATTGGGATACCAAGTGCATGATATCCTCCGAGAATGGATACTGACATACTTCCCATCCCAGATACCAGAATAACCATGATCTCACTGTCTGTAAGATTTCCGATATATTTGCTTACCAGAATTGGGCTGTCCGTCTGACCTAAGAACATATTGGCGACTGCAACGAAGCTTTCTACTTCTGTCGTTCCCATCAGTTTTCCAACCGCTTTTCCAATCCATTTTACTACGAATCCCAGAATTCCAAGATAATAAAGCAGGCTTACCAGTGCAGATACGAAGATAATGTTACCAAGTGTCTGCACAATGAAGATACTTCCTGTCGAAGCGCTGCTGTCTGCCAGGCTTCCGAACACAAATGACAGACCATTCTGTCCGCTGTTGATAACTGCTGTTACACCATCCGATATGGCAGACACAACCATCTTACCGACCGGGACTTTTACAAGTAAGATTGCAATGATGAACTGTGCAATGATTGCTTTTCCTACTGCTTTCCAGCGGATATTCTTACGATCCCAGGAAATCAGAAAGATCAGTCCGATTACAACCGCAATCCCCAATAAATTTAAAAAGACTTTCATCTCATTCCTCCTGTTTATTTTTCGTTTCGTTTTCCTTTTTATATTTCTTTCATCCAGATATTATTTTTCGCGGTCTGCTTTGATCAGTTTTCTGTGTGGACACGATTCCAATGTAGCCAGTGTGCTGGCTGTACCAGGACGGCGGACGATATGTTACGGTCAGCCTTGTATATCAGTCGGTGGAGCAGCTGCACAACTGTGCACTGCTTGATCTGAACGCTCCTCCGCAAAAAGTGAAGTTGTCCTTTGACGGCCTTCGCAGCATGGAGGACCTTCTGAATCGGTTTGATGATGCAGTTAATGCCTATGATACGCTGACGGGTGCACAAATAAGAGAAGCAACATAACTGCCAACTGGAAAAAATAAAAAGTCCTCTGGCGTGGCTCAGAATACGTTGCTTGCTTCTGTCTGTATGAAGGTTTGAGGCTCCTGTGCAGCAATACCGACGTTACGGCACTCATGCACAAATGCGGAAACGACACCGTGTTCTGCATATTCTTCACAGATATTGACATGCATTGTGCCATTCAGGTCAATGACAGACATGTTTGCCTGACCGAAATCAGCCCAGGATCGGAAATCGAAATCCAGAAGATGAGAGGCTGTTTCCGGGGAGACAGGGACTTTTCCCAGATAGGAAAATCCGAAATTACACTGTTGTTTTTTGATGATCTTTGCAATCTGATGAAACAGTGCATGGCGCAGGACTTTCGGGCGGATGCTGAGAAGTCCCTGGATGCCTTTGACCAGTTCTGTAGCACTGTAAATCACGTTTTCTTTCTGTAAGGAAAGGTCAAGGATGGAACGGTAGATCGTGCTGACAAGATTGAAGTCCATTTCATCAAAGCGGTCCACATAAGAAATCTGTTTTGTGATGATACAGTTGTGCATGGTATCGATATGCATTGGCGTTCTGGCATCGATGACAATACTGCAGCAGACAGTTCTGTTATCTGCTTTCTCTGAGATAAAGCGTCGTACGGCTTTGGAAAACAGTGGTGGAAGAACAGCAGCAGGGGATGCATCTGCCTTATGTGAAACATTCAGGACGTCCTGTGTCGGAATTTTCACCACATGGCAGCGATACCGGTGATTTGCGTGCTTTTCGGAGGGCATGTATTTTATGTCATAGCCCTTTGGCTGCTTTTTATCCGATAGTGGTTTCTGCGCAGGGTCTGCAATCTGTTCGAGTCCCTGATCGGAAAGAACAGTATTGAAGACGGGATTCGCATTATTTTCAAAATATGCATCGAGGATGGCAGAAAAGAAACGGATTGCGCCTCTGCCATCCGTCAATGCATGACACCACTCGAATGAGATCGTGTCATTGTCATAACAAATCTGCCATAGATATCCGTTGTTTTCCTTTTCCAGATGAAGGGGACGTCTGTCAACACTGACATTGTGGATGATGAAAGCCTGGTTGTTTTTTTTCAGAAAGTACTGTTTATTATAGTGTAGCTTTGTCTGAAAATGCGGGTATTGGATCAGAGCTTCTCTGACGGCTTTCTGCAGCTTGTCAGGATTGACAGACTGATCCAGTCTGACATGAAAGTAAGGAATATTTTCAATTGCGCTTCCAAATGCCAGGATGTTGTAATTGTCAAGGGCATTGAGCGGACAGGTGTTATTCTGATTCATCTTGTGTCTCCTCATTTGCAGGTAAAGGTTGTGCATTTTTTATTTCTAATACAGGGTAGCTGCCCAGATAACGGATAGTAAAATCCTTACATTTTTCTGCAATTTCTTCGCAGGCATCCTGTCCGCCGCC
>DBOW01000071.1:12316-12770 GCA_002299675.1 Solobacterium sp. UBA636 | reverse complement strand
TCCAATTCTTTCAGCATATCTGGCAGTGCGCTGGCACTTCCGGTGGCGGTAAAAGTGGTACAGTCAGAAGCTTCCAGGGAAGGCTCGCCGTCAGACACCACATAAAAGCGTGTCACGTTGTCTGTGTTCTGCTGGATATTTTCGGCCAGAACATCCAGAGCATAGACCTTTGCTGCCTGTGTGGAGGCAATGGCTGCGGCGCTGTGGTCGAAACATTCTGAAGCCTTTTTTGCTCCTTCTGCGGTGCTGTTTTTTGACTTCTTTCAAAGCACTTGAGAGTGAAAAGTTCTAAATAAACATATAAGCATCCATCGATATGTGCTATAACGAAATCGCCAAAACCAATCAATAATCACACAAAGGAGAATGCTTATGTATACAGATTATATCACGACACTTCGACAGTTGAATCCTCTGATTTTAATAATAATTCTAAGTAAAAGTCTTTAAAACA
>DBOW01000071.1:11723-12272 GCA_002299675.1 Solobacterium sp. UBA636 | reverse complement strand
CTTGCATTGTCAAGTTTTTTATTGTATTAATGTTGTACGTTTATGGTATTTATAATAGAAAAGAAGTCTGGTATCACTTATGAAACTTAACTATGACAAGAAATCAAAAGATCCAACTTACTTTGTTTAGTATGGATATAGAATTGGCAAAAAAACTACAACTAAGAATGTCTTTAGAATAGGTAAGCACTCTGAACTTTTAAAGGAACATAAAGATCCTTTAGCTTATGCCAACAAGGTGGTTGAAGAATTTAACAGTAAACTGGAAGAAAATAATAAACAGATTTTTACTATTGCGGTTGATACAGCTATGAAGCAAGCTAAACAATACAAATCATCTTCATGAATTATATGGAGAATATAAATTTAAATATCATAATGTTCTAAGAGCCATAGAAGAACTTGGAAAGATTTTTGATTCATATATAGCTCATTTATTTGAAGCATCAAATAATGTGATTTAAAGAAATACTTCGGTATGTTATTTTGACTGCACCAATTTCTACTTTGAAAAATAAGAAGAAAATGAAGAAATTATTTTCGTCAACA
>DBOW01000071.1:11318-11558 GCA_002299675.1 Solobacterium sp. UBA636 | reverse complement strand
AACCTTTTTAATTGAAAATTGACATTTGTACTTCATTTCACATAATTATCCATAATTACGACATAATTTAAGTACTATTCTTTTTATATTATATAGGTGCAGGAAGATATCCCCTTCCTTGAATATATATCCCTCTTGTAAGTATTATTTAAATAATTTGTTAAGAAAGTTGGGGGTTAGAAGCCTCGACTATAAGACCGGAATGAGTTCCGGTCTTTCCATTTTTATGGGCATCTTTTT
>DBOW01000071.1:10410-11195 GCA_002299675.1 Solobacterium sp. UBA636 | reverse complement strand
ATATACTGCAAATTAGCCATAATACTAACAATGCTGTTTGATTATTGCGTATTATCGAGTATCATAAGAAATATGCTAAAGAAAATTATTCTGTTATTAATTACACTGATATTGTTTAGTGCCTGTAATCACAAAGAAGAAATATATATACCTGTAAATCAAGAGGAAGAAGAAATCAAAGAGGAAATAGTTCTTACCAAAGAAGAAGAAATCCTTAACTCAATGACGCTTGAAGAAAAAATAGGACAGCTTTTTATTGTGCGATACGAAAATATTGATGAAGAAGATGAAGTAAAACAGTATCAGCTGGGTGGTATCACCTTCTATGGTAAAGACTTCCGTTATGAAGATAAAGACTCAATTATTGAGCTGATTAATTCTTTGCAGTCAGATGTTAAGATTCCAATGTTTATGTCGGTGGATGAAGAAGGGGGATCTGTTGCCCGAGTTTCCAGATGGTATCAGTACAGATCTGAGATATTCCTTTCACCAAGAGATTACTATGAACAGGGAGGACTCGATCTGGTTTTACAGATGGAAGAAGAAAAAGCTCAGCTTTTAAGCAGTTTAGGCTTAAATATGAATCTTTCACCTGTTGCCGATATATCCGATAAACCAGGTGCTTTCATGTATGACAGATCGCTTGGTGAAGACGCCTATACTACCGCTGAATTTGTCTGCAGAACCGCAAAAATAAGTGCTGATTATGGTGTAGGCAGCGTAATAAAACATTTCCCAGGTCATGGAAATAATACCGATACCCACTTCTATACCACCAGAGATAC
>DBOW01000071.1:9643-10299 GCA_002299675.1 Solobacterium sp. UBA636 | reverse complement strand
CTGGATGATGAATATCCTGCCTCCCTGTCAAAGAAGGTACATGACTATATCCGAAACCAGATGAGCTTTGATGGTGTAATTATGCCAGATGCCTTAGATATGGATACAGTTAGTTCTTCCTTCAATGGCGAGAATGTAGCTGTACTGGCTATAATGGCAGGCAACGATATTCTCTGTACCAGTGAGTATAAGGAACAGTATGAGGCAGTTTTACAAGCTGTAAAGGATAATAAAATCAGTATTGAACAGATTGATGAATCAGTATTAAGAATACTTAGATGGAAGCTGCAGCTTGGCATTATTAGCTAAGAGCTAAAGACAAAGAAAAACCATTTCCTTATGTATTTTGGAAATGGCTTTTTAATAATTGTATTAAAGCTCCTTGCCAGTCAACAGCTTATAAGCTTCCAAGTACTTGGCAATAGTCTTATCCGCAACATCCTGAGGAAGTGTCCAGTTGTTGTCAGGATTAGCCTTGAGCCAGTCTCTGGCAAACTGCTTATCAAACGATGGTTCGCTATGTCCTACTTCATACTGATCAAGTGGCCAGAAACGTGATGAATCAGGTGTCAGCATTTCATCCGCAATAAGAATGTTGCCATCCTCATCTAAGCCAAACTCAAACTTGGTATCCGCAATGATAATACCCTTAGATA
>DBOW01000071.1:2434-9479 GCA_002299675.1 Solobacterium sp. UBA636 | reverse complement strand
TCAGGAAGCTTCTCAGATTCCTTTAAACCCTCAGGAAGCTTAATACCGCAGACTGTACCATCTTTCTTATAAGAAGCCCAGCCAGAACCTGTTATATAGCCTCTTACAATGCACTCTAGAGGCAGCATCTTCAGCTTTTTACAGAGCATGCTCTTGCCTTCAAACTCTGGAGTCTGGAAGAACTCTGGCATATCTTTTACATCAGTAGAAATCATATGATTATCCATGATGTCCTTAGTATAGTCAAACCAGAACTTAGACATCTGAGTTAAAACTGTACCCTTCTTTTCAATTACGTTATTTAAGATTACATCAAAACAGCTGATGCGGTCAGTGGCAACCATAATTAATGAATCGCCATTATCATAAATCTGTCTGACCTTTCCTTCTTTTACTGGTTTCATTTATTCCCCTTTCATTGCCTTAAAGCCAATATCGTGTCTATAGAATAAGGCTTCGGACTTAATTTCGCATACTCTCTTATAGGCATTATCATAGGCTTCCTTAATATCTTTTCCTTTTCCTGATACAAACAGAACTCTTCCGCCATTGGTATAATACTTGCCATCTTTCTTTGCAGTACCCATATGGAAGATTTCTGGAGCCTTTGCATTGATATTTTCAATCAGTACTCCCTTGGTACTTGATTCAGGATAATTTGTAGAAGCCATTACTACACCCAGATAAACATTATCATCAAATGAATACTCTGGAGTTTTATTATCTAAAACATCAGTACAGATTTCATAGAAATCACCCTGAAGAGCCTGTAGAATTACTTCAGTCTCTGGATCGCCAAAACGGCAGTTAAACTCAATGGTCTTCACACCATTCTTAGTAAGCATCATGCCACCATAGAGAATTCCCTGATAGTTTCTGCCTTCCTTAACCATAGCTTTAGCCATTGGTTTCATAACCTTTTCCATAGCCTCATCAATGGCACTTTGAGGAAGATGATTAACTGGCGTATAGGCACCCATGCCACCAGTATTTAAACCCTCATCATTGTCATAGGCTCTTTTATGATCCTGAGCAATCTGCAAAGGATAAACATTTTCATCCTTCACAAGTGCCAGCAGTGAGAACTCCTCACCTTCCAGAAACTCCTCAATTACCAGTGTACTTCCGGCGTTATTGAACTTGCCTTCCAGCATCATTTCTCTGGCACTATTTACAGCTTCATCCAGGTTCTGAGCAATAATTACGCCCTTGCCGGCTGCCAGGCCATCAGCCTTTAAGACTATTGGCATTTCCTGTTTCTCAAGATAAGCCCTGGCTGCTTCAAAATCGGTAAAAGTTTCATATTTAGCCGTAGGAATATCATACTTCTTCATGATTTCCTTAGTAAAAGCCTTAGAACCCTCCAGCAGTGCGGCATTGGCTCTTGGACCAAATACTTTTAAACCCCTGTCTTCAAAATAATCCACAATTCCATTCACAAGAGGATCTTCTGGACCTACAAAGGTCAGGTCTACATTATTTTCTTTGACAAAAGAAGATAATGATTCAAAATCGTTTGCCTTAATATTTACGCACTCAGCCACATCCTCCATACCGGGATTTCCTGGTGCGACATATACTTTTTCTACTCTCTCACTTTTTGAGAATGCCCAGGCGATGGCATGTTCCCTGCCGCCTGAGCCAATAACCAGTACCTTAGCCATACTAGTGCTTAAAGTGACGCATACCGGTATGAACCATGGCGATGCCTAACTCATCACATGCGTCAGTTGAATCCTGGTCCTTAATGGAACCGCCTGGCTGCACAATAGCCGCAATGCCATAAGTGGCAGCCAGTCTTACAGTATCATCCATTGGGAAGAAGGCATCTGAAGCCAGTACTGCACCCTTGGCCTTTTCACCAGCCTGCTTAAGCGCAATCTCAGCCGCACCAACACGATTCATCTGGCCGGCACCAACACCTATTGTCTGACCATTCTTTACCAGTACAATCGCATTAGACTTAACATGTTTCATGCATCTTTCACCAAACATCATATCCTCAATCTGTTCCTCAGTTGGGGCAAGTTTTGTCACAACCTTCCAGTCCTTTGGATCAGTTAATGAATGATTAACGTCCTGAACCAGTAAACCACCGGCAACAGATACATACTGAGTGTTAAAGTCATTGCCTGTAGGATTCATATCAAAAGTCATCAGACGGATATTCTTTTTCTTAGATAAAACCTCAAATGCCTCAGCTGTAAATGATGGAGCTAAAACGATTTCCAGAAACATCGCATGAAGCTCTTCGGCAATCTTCAGATCAACTTCCTTATTGAAAGCTACAATGCCACCAAAAATAGAAGTCATATCAGCCTCATAAGCCTTTCTCCAGGCAGTATAAATATCATCAGCCTGACCAATACCACATGGATTCATATGCTTACAGGCCACTACAGTTGGCTTTTCACCAAACTCTCTCAGCATCTGTAAAGTAGCGTTTCCATCCTGGATATTGTTGTAGGAAAGTTCTTTGCCGTGAAGCTGTTTAGCTGAAGCTAAAGAATATGGCACATCCTTAACTGTCTTATAGAAACAGGCCTTCTGATGAGGGTTTTCACCATATCTTAAATCCTGCTTCTTCTCAAAAGTTAAAGTAAGCTTTTCGGTGTTTTCCTCACCTGTATAATCAGTTAAGTATTCGGCAATCAGGGCATCATAGGCAGCAGTAGTTCTAAATACCTTGGCAGCCAGTCTTGTCCTTGTTTCCAGAGTTGTATCACCATTTTCTCTGATTTCATTTAATACAGTATCATAATCATTTACATCAGTTACAACTGTCACAAACTTATGATTCTTGGCTGCACTTCTAAGCATAGAAGGACCGCCAATATCGATATTCTCAATAGCTTCTTCGTGGGTAAAACCAGGCTTGGTAATTGTCTGCTTAAATGGATAAAGATTAACACATACCAGATCAATCATCTCAATATTAAGTTCTTTACACTGAGCCATATGCGATTCATTGTCTCTTACTGATAAAAGACCGCCATGAACCTTAGGGTGCAGAGTCTTTACTCTTCCATCACAGATTTCTGGAAAACCAGTTACATCATCAATCGCAATTGTCTTAATGCCCGCATTATCTAAAGCCTTCTTGGTTCCGCCAGTTGAAATAATTTCATAACCGCATTCCACAAGTCCTTGTACAAAAGGCACAAGATTAGTCTTATCTGATACACTTACCAATGCACGCTTCATTTATTCTTCCTCCCATAGCTTCTTTAGTGTTTCTGTATATAAACGATGCTCAATCGCATGAATTCTTTCCTCACATTCATCAATTGTCCACTTTGGATCTACATCAAATCCCTCCTGGGCAATCAGTGAACCCGTATCCAGTCCTGAATCAATATAGTGGATTGAAACGCCCATTCTCTCAGCTTTAGCTCTATAAGCCTGACCTATGGCATCAAGTCCCCTGAAATCCGGCAAAAGTGATGGATGAATATTGATGATTCTGTTTGGATAGGCATCTAACAACACGTTAGTCACAATACGCATATAGCCAGCCAGAACAATCCATTCAACGTCCTTCTCTTTTAATCTTTCAAGAATACATTCCTCATATTCCTTCTTAGAATTAAAATCCTTAGGACTTAATACCAGGGTTTCAACACCCCTTTTCTTTGCCTTATCAATTACCTCAGCCTTCTTCTGGTCAACTACCAGCAGCTCAATAGAGGCATCAAGATATCCTTTTTTGATATTATCATCAATTGCCTCAAAATTAGTTCCATGACCTGAGGCAAATACAGCTATCTTCTTCATTCAATGACAATTCCTTCATTATCAGTAACTGTACCGATAACACTTGGATTTTCACCGTTATCCTTAAGAATTTCCATAGTCTTCTCAACATCTTTCTCATCAACAACCAGAATCATGCCAATACCCATGTTGAAGACATTATACATATCATGTTCGGAAATATTGCCGGTTTCCTGAAGGAATCCAAAGATTTCCGGAATATCCCAGCTTCCCTTATTAATCTTAATACCCAGGCCTTCTTTCAGACATCTAGGCATATTTTCATAGAAACCGCCACCAGTAATATGGGCAACACCATGCACATCTACTTCATCAAGTACGGCAACAACCGGTCTTACATAAATACGGGTTGGTTCCAGCAACGATTCACCCAGTGTTCTGCTTAAAGTATACTTTTCATTTAAGTCAAGATTATGATCCTTAAAAATAATCTTTCTGACCAGAGAAAAACCATTAGAATGAACACCAGAACTCTTTAAACCAATTACCACATCACCAGCCTTGGTCTTAGAACCATCAATCATCTTAGACTTCTCAACGCAGCCCACTGTAAAACCAGCCACATCATATTCATCAATATCATACATATCAGGCATCTCAGCTGTTTCACCACCGATAAGACCACAATCAGCCAGTCTGCAGCCATCCGCAACACCCTTGACAATAGCCTCAATCTTCTCTGGGAAGTTTTTGCCTACCGCAATATAATCCAGGAAAAACAAAGGTCTTGCGCCCTGTGCCAGAACATCGTTGACACACATCGCAACCACATCCTGACCGATAGTATCATGTTTATCCATCATAAAGGCCAGTTTCAGCTTCGTACCAACGCCATCGGTACCAGATACCAGTACCGGTTCTTTGTAGCCCAGGCTTGCCAGATCAAACATTCCACCAAATGAACCAATATTGCCCATCACACCAGGTCTGCTGGTTGAGGCAATATGCTTCTTGATTCTTCTTACTGATTCATAGCCAGCTTCCAGCGATACGCCGGCACTTTCATATTCTTTAGACATCTTTTTCTCCCTTATTTATTATTCTTATTCGCATTCTTAATATCTTCATATAAAGGCGTTGGATAGTGGCTGTCAAAACAGGCCATGCACAGATCCTTTGCCCCAATAGCCTGAAGCATTCCTTCCTTAGACAGATAGCCTAAAGAATCAGCCCCGATTATTCTGCAGACCTCATCAACCGATTTATATGCCGAAATCAGCTCATCATAGGTTGAGGTATCAACACCATAGAAACATGGCGCAATCATTGGAGGTGAGGCAATACGCATATGCACCTCTGTTGCCCCCTGTTCCCTTAACATCTGAACAATCTGGCGGGAAGTAGTACCTCTTACAATCGAGTCATCAATCACCACAACCCTTTTACCCTTTATAACCGAACGGATAGGCGAGAGCTTCATTTTAACCCCACGTTCCCTCAATTCCTGGGAAGGCTCAATAAAGGTTCTGCCCATATATTTATTCTTGATTAAACCGGTCTCCAGTGGAATACCCGACTCCTCAGAGTAGCCGTTGGCAGCCGATAAAGAAGAATCAGGAACACCGATAACTATATCCGCCTGACATGGACATTCCCTGGCCAGCCTTCTTCCACATTCCTTTCGAGATAAATGAATATTAATTCCATTTATATCTGAATCTGGGCGGGAGAAATAAATATACTCCATTGCGCACATCTTATCGTAACAGCTCTCAGAATAAAACTCAGAAGTAATACCCTGATCATTAATCTTAATAATCTCGCCAGGCTTAATATCCCTGATAAACTCAGCACCGATGACATCAAAGGCACAGGTCTCCGAACTTACCACATAGCCATCTCCCATTTTTCCCAGAGAAAGAGGCCTTAAACCATAGCGGTCACGCATCGCATAAAGCTTATCCTTGGTCAGCACCAGAAACGCAAAACCACCCTCCAGTCTTTTCAGACCTTCCTTCAGGGCATCAGTTCTGGTGCCATAGTTTTTTCTGGTAATCAGATGAGCCAGTATTTCCGAATCAGAAGTTGACTGAAATATTGAACCATTCTTTTCAAACTCTTCCCTTAAAATTGAACTGTTCACAATATTGCCATTATGACAAAGCGCAAAATCACCAGTTGAATGATAATAAAGAAATGGCTGAATATTACTCAAATGTGAAGCACCGGTAGTTGAATAACGCACATGGCCGATTGAATAATCACCTTTTAAACGGTCAAGCTGTTTCTGATCAAACACCTCCTTGACCAGACCATAATTACGGTGTCCTACCAGATTTTTGCCATCCGCAGTGACAATACCGCAGCCCTCCTGGCCACGATGCTGCATTGCGTGAAGCGCATAATAAGTTACCTCAGCGGCATGTTTAACCCTAAAACAGCCAAACACCCCGCATTCCTCATGAATCTCTGTACCCATATCAGCTCTTCCTGAAATAGTCGACACCATTCTTAAAGATATTCTGTTTCTTATTGCCCGGGATATCCTTAAACAGTCCTTCTGTATATCTTTCACTATGACCCATCTTACCTAAGATATGTCCATCCTTAGACACAATGCCCTCAATAGCCAGGTCAGAGTTATTTATATTGAACCTTGAATCCATGCTTGGCTTATTGTCATAGTCAGCATACTGGAAGGCAATCTGTCCATTTTCAATCAGCTCATTCAATGTCTTTTCATCACAGACAAATCTTCCCTCACCATGGCTCATGGCGATCATATGATCATCACCTGGCTTAAAGCTGCTTAACCATGGAGATTTATTTGAGGCAACTCTGGTATGAGCCATTGTCGAAACATGACGGTGAATTGAGTTAAGGAACAGTGTTGGATCATCGCCCTTTGCGTCATCTATTCTTCCATATGGCAGTAAACCTGACTTAATCAGCGCCTGGAAACCATTGCAGATACCAAGAATCAGTCCATCACGCTTCAATAAATCTTCTACCGCCTTATGCACCTTTTCATTCTTTAACACATTGACAATAAACTTGGCTGAACCATCAGGCTCATCACCCGAAGAGAAACCACCAGGAATAGCCAGAATCTGTGATCTGTTTAGCTCATTAACCAGTCTTTCAATCGAATCAAGAATCATCTCTTCATTCTGATTGGCAAAGACAACGATATTTCCCTTAGCACCCTCATCCTCAAAGGCTCGCTTAATATCATATTCACAGTTTGTACCTGGGAATACTGGGATACAGACATTTACTTCATCTACTGTATTTACACTCTTAAATTCACATTCACAGTTATAATCAGCAG
>DBOW01000071.1:0-2347 GCA_002299675.1 Solobacterium sp. UBA636 | reverse complement strand
TCAATATCACCAAACACAAAAGCTGATTCAGTTACTTTACCAAGCTTGGCAAAATACTTATTATCAATATCGTTTACATATTCGACAACTATTGCGCCTGGTATTACATCCAGCACATTTTCTTTAGAAACACTGAAACCAAGCCCCGAACCAAATGCCATCTTGATTAAAGCTTCCGCAATACCACCGCTCTCTACTACGTAGGAAGAAATAATATTTTTATTTTCAATTTCCTTTTCAGCTGAACGATAAATACTCAGATATGATTCTAGGTCATAAAGACCATTCTCATCTTTTACCGGAATATAGACACCAAGTCTATTATTAACATTCTTTAATTCAGGTGAAATGATATTTGATACATTTCCCTTTGAACAGGCAAAACTTACTAAAGTATCTGGCACATCCAGTTCATTGAAAGAACCAGACATTGAATCCTTACCGCCAATGGCACCCTTATTAAAGAACTTCTGTACCTTCATGGCACCTAACAGGGCACTGGCTACACTTCCCCAGCGTTCAGGATCTTTATGGAGCTTCTTAAAATATTCCTGGAAAGAGAAATGAATATTATCAAGCTTGCCGCCGCAGGCTATAGTCTTGGACATTGAACTTAATACCGAAGCCTGAGCACCAAGATAATCATCATCTTCCATCAGATATGGATCAAAGCCATATGCCATAATCGAACAGCTGTCAGTTTTACCGCTTAGTACCGGGAATCTTTGAACAGAAACCTGAACTGGTGTAAGCTGCTGCCTGCCAGCCCATGGCATCAGTACAGTAGTAGAACCAATTGAGGCATCAAACATCTCCGAAACACCCTTCTGGCAGGATACGTTGAGATCATTAAGCATATTAAGGATATTTTCCCTGTTAACCTCTTTGTGATCGCTGTAATGATTGGTTCCCCTGTCATTAATTTCTACAGAAACATGCTGACGCACACCAGAAGTATTAATAAAGTCACGGGAAATATCTACAACCTTTTTGCCCTGATATAACATAACCAGACGATTTGTATCAGTTACTTCCGCAACCTTATAGGCCTTAAGATTTTCCTTCTTTGCGTATTCAATAAACTTATCGGCATCCCTGGCTTCCAGGCCTACTGCCATACGTTCCTGAGATTCACTTATCGCTATCTCGGTTGGATTTAAGCCTTCATATTTTAACTGTACTTTATCTAAATCAATGATTAAACCATCTGCCAGCTCACCAATCGCAACCGATACGCCACCAGCACCAAAGTCATTACACTTCTTGATAAGTCTTGTAACTTCTCCGTTTCTGAACAGGCGCTGAATCTTTCTTTCTTCTGGCGCATTGCCCTTCTGCACCTCGGCAGCACAGCTTGATAAAGAAGAATCATTATGTTCCTTACTAGAGCCAGTGGCACCGCCTATGCCATCTCGGCCTGTATCGCCACCTAAAAGAATTATTACATCTCCCCTGGTAAGTGTTTCTCTTCTAACATCAGACGCCTTAACTGCGCCGACAACCGCACCAAGCTCAAGATGCTTAGCCTTATAGTTATTATGATAAATCTCTTTCGCAAAAGTTGTAGGCAGACCTATCTGGTTGCCATAAGAAGAATTACCACGGGCAGCAGTTTTAGCCAGCACAGACTGTGGCAGTTTAGAAGCCATTGTATCTTCAATTTTTTCCGTAATATCGCCACATCCCGCAATTCTCATAGCCTGATAGACATAGCTGCGTCCTGACAGAGGGTCTCTGATGGCACCGCCAATACAGGTTGAGGCACCACCAAATGGTTCTATTTCAGTTGGGTGGTTGTGAGTTTCATTCTTAAACTGCATCAGCCACTTCTCAATCTTTCCATCTACATCAACATCCACAAAGACAGAACAGGCATTAATTTCCTCACTTCTTTCAACATCCTGAAGATTGCCCATCTTAGTTTCATATCTGGAGTTGATGGTAGCCATATCCATTAAAGTCTGTGGCTTTTCATTTCTTCCACAAACTTCTCTCATTCTTAAATATTCCTCATAAGTCTTCTGAATATCTTCGCCGAATCTCTCATGATTAATCACCACTGAATCAAGACAGGTCTCAAAAGTAGTATGACGGCAATGATCTGACCAGTAGGTATCAAGTACACGAATCTCTGTCATAGACGGGTCACGTTTCTCTTCTTCCTTGAAATAATGCTGGATATGCTGGAAATCCTTGAATGTCATTGCAAGATTTAAAGAATCATAAAGTTCCTTTAATTCTGCTTCCGGCATTTCCTTAAATCCATCGAAAATCTTAACATCTTCCGGTTCCGGAAATACAGTTACCAGTGTTTCCGGTTTCTCCAGACCTGTCTCACGGGAATCTA
>DBOW01000046.1 GCA_002299675.1 Solobacterium sp. UBA636 | reverse complement strand
AGGTCTTGATGTATATTGAGACCTTTTATTTTGGCAATTTGTCTGTATATTTTGTAAAATACTTCTATATGTATCATGTTTCAGATTTAAAGAGATTTAATAAATGTCCTAAACTGTTTTATTTTGACAGTATTAGCGAGAAGGCTGTATTTCAGCCATATTTAAGAAGTGATGAATCATTTACTGATCTTTTGATAGAAAGGCTTGGTCTGAAGGAGTATTTCAGAGGAACTGTTGGAGATGAGCCTAAGCTTTTTTTCGATAATTATGATAGTTATGAATGGTTTATCAACAGTCGCATGGAGAATAATGGTTTAAGAATCAGAATACCGGTTATTCATAAGCTTAGGGATAAGAAAATAGATGTTTATTTTGTATATTATGGTACTCATATAAAGGAACTGGATTTTTTTAGTTTAAGAGTTCAGTACAGTGCTCTATGTGATCTTGGATTTGATATCAATGAGATTTATTATGTTCATATTAATCCGGATTATGTTTTTCATGAGCATCATGATGTTTCAAAACTGTTTGTTTTTGAGAAACGTTTTAAGCAGGTTCGCTTTATTAATCTGGTGAAAGAGGATAAAGTGGATTATAATAGTATTATCAAAGAGATGGAAAATAATTGTCTTGATGACTACGAATCTGTCAGGAACAGAAGCTGTCGTTCGATGAAATTATGTCCATATTATAGTCTGTGTTTTCCTGAGGTGAATAATATAGAAGATAATTCAATACTTACTCTTGTATCAAGCCGCTATAAGCAGCAGATGTATGAAAGCGGTATTTTGAAGCTTAAGGATGCAGATATAAATCTTATCGAAGGTAATCGCGTGCAGTATGCACAGATTATGGCCGATAAAAATGGTGGTCTGTTTGTTGATGGACCTGCACTTAAATATTGGCTGAAGATGGTAAAAGAACCTGTTTCCTATATTGATTTTGAGTGGGACAGGTATCTTATTCCCCGCTACGAGAATATGAAGCCACTGGATGTTATTCCGTTTGAATATGTTTTATATACACAGGAAAGAGGAGAACTGGTAAACAAAAGTTTTCTGTCCAAGGGTGACTGCAGAAGGGAGTTTGTTGAATCTTTGATTAATGATTTGCCTGATGAGGGTTCAATACTTGCTTATAATGCCGATGGAGCTGAATGTTTAAGACTGAAGGAACTTCAAAGGGAGTTTCCTGAATACAGCGATAAACTGGAAAAGATTATCAGTCGTTTTGTAGATTTGGCAGTACCTTTTGTGGAAGGCCTGGTCTATGATGTGAGAATGGCGGGTAATTTTTCTCTTAAGAAGCTTGTCGCAATACTGAGTGATGAGTCTTATGAGAATCTGGATATTAATGAGGGGATGAAGGCTGTCTATTCCTGGAGGGATATTGATAAGGAAATTGATACCGACGAGGAAAAGACAATCGAGGAACTTAAGAAATACTGTGGATTAGATGCCTATGGCCTGGTTATAGTCTATAGGTGGCTAAGGGAAATAGATATGTAAAGGAGGTAAATTATATGAAGTTTACAATCTATGGTGAAGGAATCACAATCAATGATTCTACAAGAGAGGAAATCGAGAAGAGACTGGCTTTCTTGAACAAGTATTTTGTAGTTGATGATTCAACTACTTCCAGAATTAATGTAAAGAAATATGAAAATGCCTTGAAGATTGAGGTTACTATACCTACTAAAATTGGTTTATTGAGATCAGAAATTGTTCATGATGATCTCAAGACTGGTATTGATCTGGCAATTGATAAGATTGAGGACCAGATCAGGCGCAACAAGTCCCGTCTTTCCAGAAGACATAAGGACTCTCTGGCCGTATCTTTCTATGAAGAAAATAATAATGATATAGATATTCCTGTTAAGACTAAGGCCGTCTATGTGGAGGAGATGGATCTGGAGGAGGCCATAGTCCAGATGGAAATGCTCTCACATACCTTCTTTGTATATAAGGATTCCGAGAACGGGGATATCGCTATCGTTTACAAGAGAAATGACGGCAGATATGGTCTTCTCGAGGTAAAGGATTAGTTTGATCTTTATTTTTTCTTAGAGGGGAGTAGAGTCAAGGAATATGGATAACACAATGAACATAATCGTTCGCAGCTACAGAAACGCCTGTCGTATAGTCAGGCAGGCTGAAGACCATTTAATAGGCATCAGCGAAGAAGAACTGAATACTGCGATCCTGATTAAGGAAAGAATTGAATCTGAAGTTCATTTTCTTGATGAAAAGCATAGTGTTTTCATCGAGAATGAGGTTATAAATGGCAAGACTGGCAACTGGTACGCTCAAAAAATGTCGCCTGCTACTTATTACCGGAACAGAAAAAAGGCTTATTCGACATTTGTCGAAAATTTAAAAGATTAAGTTGTATAATTATTTTAAATAAAAAACAAGGAGAGAAATAACATGCTAAAAGGTATTGCCGCATCTAGCGGTATTGCGATTGGAAAGGTTTACAAATTAGTAGAACCAAAGATTGAAATTGTTGAAAGGGCCTGTGAAGCCGGCGAAGAACTTGAAAAGTTCGAGAAGGCTTTAGCCAAGACAATCAGTGATATTGAAGGCGTAAAAGAAAGAGCTGCCGTAAATCTGTCACCTGAGGAACTGGCTGTATTTGATGCACATTTAATGATGGCTTCTGACCCTGAATATGCAGATCAGATTAAGGGAATGATCAAAGAGGGATCAACTGCTGAAAAGGCAACAAAAGCTGTATCTGACATGATGGTTTCAATGTTTGAATCGATGGATAATGATTATTTCAAAGAAAGAGCTGCCGATGTTAAGGATGTTTCTTTCCGCCTGTTATGCAACGTTTTAGGTCTTATTGTTCCTGATTTAACCGCTATTGATGAAGAAGTTATCGTTGTAGCAAACGACCTGACTCCTTCTGATACTGCTCAGTTAAATAAGAAGTACACATTAGGTTTTGTTACCGAAATCGGTGGCAGAACTTCTCACTCTGCAATTATGGCCAGATCTCTAGAGATTCCTGCGGTAGTTGGTACTTCAGGTATTCTGGAGAAAACTGAACCAGGACAGCTTATTATTATGGATGCCCTGGATGGCAAGGTAATTTTAAATCCAACTGAGGATGAAGTTAAGGAGTATGAAGCCAAGAGAGCTGCCTTCTTAGAGGAAAAAGAAGCCCTTAAGGTATTACTGCATGAAAAGTCTATCACTACTGATGGCCACCAGGTTGAGCTGGCTGGAAATATCGGTGGTGTAAAGGATGTTGAAGGCGTTGTTGAGAATGGCGGTGAAGGCGTAGGTCTGTTCAGAACTGAATTCTTATACATGCATTCAGACAACTGGCCAACAGAAGATGAACAGTATGAGGCTTATAAGGCTGTTCTTGAGGGTATGAATGGCAAGAAGGTAGTTGTAAGAACTCTGGATATCGGTGGTGACAAGAAACTTAAGTACTTTGAGTTCCCTGAAGAAATGAATCCATTCTTAGGTTATCGTGCAATCAGATTATGCCTTGACAAGAAGGATATTTTCCGCACTCAGATTAGAGCGCTGTTAAGAGCTTCTGTTTATGGCAAGTTATGCATCATGTTCCCAATGATTGCCACTGTTAATGAGTTCAAGGCAGCAAAGGCTATTGTACTTGAAGAAAAAGAGAAGTTAATTGCTGAAGGTGTTGAGGTTTCTGATTCTATCGAAATCGGTATGATGGTTGAAATTCCAGCTGCAGCAGTTCTTGCTGATCAGTTTGCAAAATATGCTGATTTCTTCTCAATCGGTACTAACGATCTTGTTCAGTATTCTATGGCAGCCGACAGAATGTCAGAGAAGGTATCTTACCTCTATCAGCCAATGAATCCATCACTGTTAAGACTTATCAAGTCAGCAATCGATGGTGCACATTCACAGGGTAAATGGTGTGGCATGTGTGGTGAAATGGCTGGCGATCCTCTATCAGCTCCAGTACTGCTTGGTCTTGGACTTGATGAATTCTCAATGTCTGCCACTTCTATTCTGAACGCCAGAAAGATTATCAGATCTCTATCTTATGAAGAGATGAAGGATCTGGCAGCCAAGGCTATCAGCATGGATACCATGGAAGAAGTTCAGGAAATGGTAAAGGCCGCTTTAAATAAATAAGCTAAAATTTACAGTATGGTGTAAAAGCCATACTGTTTTTTAAATTATGGAGTATAATAGTTTAGTAAAAAAATAAAGGAGAAATATATGGGAAGAGCGCATGAAGTACGTGCTGCAGCTATGGCTAAAACCGCTGCGATGAAATCAAAGTTATATTCAAGGTACGGCAAAGAAATCTACATTGCCGCAAAGAGTGGTGTTCCTGACCCAGATATGAACCTTACACTAAGATCAAAAGTAAAAGAAGCAAAAGCCAACCAGGTACCTGCCGATGTTATTAAGAGAGCTATTGAGAAGGCCAAGGGTGGTTCAAATGAGTCTTATGATTCTTTAAGATATGAAGGTATCGGACCTGCCGGTGCTACTGTCATTATCGACTGCCTTACAGATAATTCTAACAGAACTGTGGCAGCTATGAATCAGTGTTTCAATAAGGCACACTGCAAGCTGGGTGTTAAGGGTTCGGTATCATTCAACTATGATAATCTGGGTGTTCTGGCATTTAAGTATGAAGACGAAGATACAATGCTGGATACATTAATCTCTGCCGATGTAGATGTAAACGATCTGGAAGTAGAAGATGGTGAGATGACTGTCTATGTAGCTCCAACTGATCTGCATAAGGCTCAGGAAGCTATTGAAGGTTTAATTCCTGATTGTGAGTTTACTTGCTGTGCAATCAAGATGCTGCCTCAGGAATATGTGAAGCTTACTGATGAACATGACAAGGAAATGTGGAACCGTCTATTATCATTATTAGATGAAGTAGATGATGTTCAGGAAGTATTCCATAACGTAGAAGACTAGATATAAAAAATGATATCGATTGATATCATTTTTTTATAACTGGACCTCTAAGTTCTTTCTTTAAATAAGCGTTTGAATCATTTAAAAGTGAACTGTAGATTATCGATGCTTTCCATTCAATATCTTTGTACTGTTCAGGGATATTTTTGAACTGAGTAACTATTTTGATGTTTTCATTATGGTAGTTTCTTAAGAAGTTCTGGCCTTTTTCGTTAAATCCCAGAACTCTTATATAGTTCATTTCTGGAAGCTTTAGTACAGTTTCTTTTTTATTCTGTAATAAGATATTGACTATTGTCCTCTGTATTCTGGCCCTGGTGTAGCGTCTTGATACTGTATTGTTGAGAAAATCGTTATAATCTGTATATTTTAAGGCGTTTTTTATCATCAGGTTTTCAATGCCTTCATTTACCAGAAACATGCTGCTTAATTCTTTTTTGTCCATCGTTAACAGCAGGTTTCTGAGATAGGGATACAGTTCATCAATGAAGTGTGCTTCTTTTATTTGAACTGGTGTAGACTTGGAGTAATCTCTGTTTTCTTTTATGGCATTTCTGATAGCTGATGCTGAACATATTTCGTTTAATTCGATTGAATGGTATTCACTGTTTCTCTCTATTGGTATAGCCTTTATATCCGGATATTTCTGTAATGCCCTTAAATAGCTTACTGCCAGTATGTCGTTTGGATAAAGCTCAGATGCCAGTAAGCCGTATGATTTGGGGTAGGATAAACCTGTATTCATTATTTCTTTTAGATGATCAATATTTATTGACAGTTCAGCCATCTTTTTTAATTCATCTATATTAGCTGTTTCTGAGCCGAATACAAGATTATTGATTCCAAGCGAAGCCAAGATATCAACACTTCTTTTTCCAAATACTGAGGCATTTTGAAGGGTGTAGATAAAAGGCAGTTCAACAACCAGATCTATGCCGTGATTAAGGGCAGCTTCGGTTTTTTCAAATTTGTCCATAACGGAAACATCACCTCTCTGGCAGAAGTTTCCGCTGGTTACAGCTATAAGCAGATCACAGTCTGTAATCTGTCTGGTCATGGTGATGTGTCTTATGTGTCCGTTGTGAAAGGGGTTATATTCAACTATTATTCCTGAGATATTCATGAATAAATTATAGCTTATGAGGTAAAATAAATACATGTTAATTAGAATTAGAGATTTAGCAGGTATCAAAGACGAAAAAAGAATCGATGTAGATGTTGATTCCGTAATTATGGAAAATGATCCATATCTGAAAAGACTGGAAAAAGTAAAGGGTTATATTCTTTTTTATTATGATTATGATGAAAAACTGAAAATCGAATATAAGCTTAAAGGAATAATGATCTGTCCTGAGCCTTTTACTCTGGATGATGTATCAGTAAAATTTTCCTTAGATGAAAAAGATGATGTATGTTTTAGCGAAATGGAAGAGGGTTTCCTTATTAGAGGTGACACAGAACTGAATGAGCTTTTATTGAATATTTGTTTACCAGAAGTTCCAATAAAGGTTGAAAAACAAAGCAAAACAAGTTATCATTATGGGGATAGTTGGTCTGTTATGTCGGAAGAGGAATACGACATGAAACAGAAAGACAGAATTGATCCAAGGCTGGCTAAGCTATTGGATTATAAAGAGGAGGATTGACATGGCTGTTCAGCAAAGAAGAAACTCAAAAACACGTAAAAGAAAAAGAAGAACTCATGACAAGATTAGTGCACCAGCACTAGTTAAATGTCCATCTTGCGGGGAATACAAATTAGCTCATAGAGCATGCCCTAACTGCGGACACAAATAAGTCATAGCTTTAGTTTTTGATTATACGGCACAGACCTGGCACTGTGCTTTTTTTCTGTTTTTAGCGTACTGATTACTTCAGTACTTTTTTTATGTCTTTTGAACAATTCACATTGACATGAATACCCAAAAAATAAGATAATGGTGGTACGAAGTGGTTTAAAGTGGGAGAAAGTGGTAAATGTTCATCGGTGAGTACTATCACAACCTTGATGCAAAGGGGAGAATTATCATACCAGCCAAGTTTAGAGATGAACTAAATGGTACTTTCATTCTGACCAGAGGCTTAGATGGCTGTCTGACTATTTATTCCACTGAGAAATGGGAAAAGATCTTTGAAGAAATAAATAAACTGCCAGAAACCAAAAAAGCGACAAGACAGTATATCAGAATGCTGACAGCCAATGCCTGTGAATGCACACTGGACAATCAGGGAAGAATCCTGATTCCAGCCAATTTATCAGGCAGTGTCAATATCACCAAGGAATGTGTAGTGGTTGGTGCCAACAGTCATGTAGAAATCTGGGATAAGGCAACCTGGAATGCCTATATGGATGATGCAAGTGAGAATTTTGAGGATATCGCAGAAAGTTTGAGTGATCTTATACAATGAGTGAACATATTTCGGTAATGTTAAATGAAACTCTTGAACTTCTTGATGTAAAGAAGGGTGGTATCTATATTGATGGAACACTGGGAAGAGGTGGCCACAGCAGAGAGATTCTTAAAAGACTTGGTGATGGGAAACTGTACTGTTTTGATTTAGACTCTGAGGCGATAAAGGAGTCTAGAGAAAATCTCAAGGACTATGACAATGTGACATTTGTACATGACAATTATTGTCATATGCATCAATATGTTGAAAAGGTGGATGGCATATTGCTGGATCTTGGTGTTTCTTCACCACAGTTTGATGAGGGAGAAAGAGGTTTCTCCTACAGATTTGATGGACCGCTTGATATGCGCATGGACCAGGAAAAGGAACTCACAGCCGCTAAGATTGTCAATGAGTATTCTAAGGAAGAACTGGCTAATATTTTCTGGAACTATGGCGAGGAGAAGTTCTCAAGACCCATAGCTGACAAGATCTGCCGATACCGTGAAAACAAAAAGATAGAAAGCACCTTCGAGCTGGTAGATATTATCAAGAGTGCTTTACCGGCAAAGGTATTATCTAAAAAAGGTCATCCGGCCAAGCAGGTATTTCAGGCATTAAGAATAGCGGTAAATGGTGAACTTGATTCACTGGAATATTTTCTGGATCATTTTGAGGAAATGTCACATAAGGGGACAAGAGTAGTAATTATTACTTTCCATTCCCTTGAGGACAGACTGGTTAAACAGAAGTTTAAGAAACTGAGTACTGTGGAAGATGATTTGAGTGTAATCAAGCTTCCAGATGAAATAGAAAAAGCTAAGTGGAGATTGGTTAATCGACACATTATTACAGCTGGAGAGGATGAATTAAGTAATAATCCACGTTCCAAACCGGCTAAACTAAGAGGAATTGAAAAGATAGAGGATTAAGCATATGGCGAAGATTGTAAAAAGTAAGAAAAAGAAAGCATCTAAATTCAACATTTTCTGTGTTGTCTTTTTCACATTTGCCCTGGCGGCCCGTCTTTTTACATCTATTATGCTGGGTTCAATGAACAACGAAATAAATACCAATATTCAGAAAGCTCAGAATGAAGCTGAGACCCTGAGAATTGAGAATCAGAAACTGTCTATCGAGATTCAGACTCTGCAGAATAAGGAAAGAATCTATACCATAGCCCAGGATGCTGGTCTTGAGCAGCAGTCTAATATTGTTTCTATTGCCGGAGGGGCAAGTGAAACGGAATAATCGAGTACTTCATTTTGTATATTTCATACTGTTGACTTTCTGTATAGCTACAGTAGTCAACGTTTTTTTAGTGGCTGTCCTGCAGATTCATCCCCGCTCTGGAACTTCACTTGTAAACTATGTTCAGAATATATCGGTAGTAAGTGATACAGTACACTCTAAAAGAGGGAATATCTATGCTTCAAGCGGTGAAGTAGTTGCCCAGGACAGCGTTACCTATGATGTAATATGTTATCTGAGTGAATCAAGAGTCGGCATAAATAACACTCCTGCCTATGTAGTAGACAAGGTAAAGACTGCCCAGGTTCTATCTGATGTTACTGGGGGCGATTATTCAGAGATTTATTTTAATCTGACCAATAATCCAAAGCTTTATCAGACCGAGATTGGTGTGGCAGGAAAAAACTTAAGTGCAGACCAGAAAGCTGAGATTGAATCATACGAGCTGCCTGGTATTGATTTTAGAGTATCTTATAAGCGTACCTATCCGGAGGGAGAAAACTTTGCACCTTATTTAATTGGTTTTGCCCAGTCTAATGAAGATGGTAAACTGGTTGGAAAGATGGGCTTAGAACAGTATCTTAATGCTGAACTTAGCGGGGTTGATGGTTCTCATACCTATCAGCGGGATAAGAATGGCTATGTACTGGAAGGGATGTTTGAAGAGGAAACAGCGGCTGTAAATGGTTATGATGTCTATACAACTATTGATTCTTCGATTCAGGATGCTCTGCAGATTTCTTTCGATGAACTGGCTGATGGACATGGAGATGCCTGGGCTTCGGTTGTTGATGTTGAGACCGGCAAGATTTTAGCCTGGGGACAGGATCCAGGTTTTAATCCAAATGAATTGAATATTACAAACTACAACAATCTTGGTTCTAATCTGGCATATGAGCCTGGTTCAGTTTTCAAGTCCTTTATTTATGCAGCGGCTATTGATTCCGGCAAGTATAACGGCAATGCCACTTTTGATTCTGATCCTTTCTGTTACTCTTCATATGGTGCAGAACCGGTAAGAACTTATTCAGGCAATGGCTATGGCTGTATCTACAATGCCAACAAGAAGGCCTGGGGTACCATACCACTAGACTATGGTTTAATATTTTCAAGTAACGTAGCTACCTCTACACTTTTGGCGGACTGGGTTGGTTCTGAAACATATCTGGAATATGTTAAGAAATTTGGTTTCTTTTCTGAAGTAGATACCGATGGCATATCTGAAACAAGTGGTGTTTTAAACTATACCTACCCAGTTGAAAAACTGTCTTTAACTTATGGACAGGGATCTTCGGTTACCATGCTGCAGCTTTTGCAGGCCTATACCGCAATATTTGGCAATGGTGAGATGTTAAAGCCTTACTATATTGATAAGATTGTAAATACCGATACAGGCGAACTTGTTTATGAGGGCAAACGTACTGTAGTTGATAGAGTAATAAGTGAAGATACAGCCCATCAGCTCCAGGATCTTTTATACAGGGTTGTCTATGATGAAAAAGGTACTGCCTCAATCTATAAAGTAGACGAAGTAGAAATAATGGCTAAGACTGGTACAGCTGAGTTTGTATCTGATGGTTCTTATGGAAGAGATGAATATATTAACTCAATCATGCTGGCATTTCCAGCTGACAAGCCTAAATATATGATTTATTATGCCTATATTTATCCATACGATTATGGCAATGTTGATAATACCGGGGCTATTAAGAATCTTATTAAAAAGGTAGCACTTTTAACCAACGTCAATTATGATTCCAGCAGTTTAATTTCAACTGAAATAAAGAAAGAAGAAATGCCTTCTGTATTAAATATGGATTATTCTGAAGCTTATAATATTCTGAAAGAAAAAAATCTGAATATCTATAAAATAGGCAATGGTACCAAGGTTATAAATCAGTATCCATCAAAGGGTGATACTGTCTATACAAATGATAAAGTCTTTATTCTGACTGATGGTGGCCAGACAGGCTGTCCAGACTTTACAGGCTGGACCCGCAAAGAAATAATATCTTACTGGAATCTTTCAGGTATTGGTTTTGAAATAGAAGGGTCTGGCGTGGTATATTCACAATCCATTACCCCAGGAACAAACATTAATGCCAATGATACAGTATCTGTATCCCTTAAACAGATTGACTCTTACATCGAAATTAAGACTCCTGCAGCAGAAGAAAATGATACTCCAGAAGAGGAATAGATGTATAATTTAATACATGTTTGAAAAACTGGAAAAAGATACAGAAAAAGTAATTAATGATTCTAAATCAGGAACCAGATTTTTTGGTTCCTATTCTAATGAATATAGAACTGAAACCTATACAAATGAAAAGGGAAAGAAAAGAAACAGAAGAGTATATATAGGTGATGACTATATTATTGATGATGAAAAATATAAACAGAAACTGGTATTGATATTAGCATTAAACATCCTGGCTTTAGCCATCATGTTTAATGCCGGTGTTAAATATGTGGAGTTTAATTATCTCTGGTATATCAATGTCTTTCAGATGACTTATCTGATAGTTTCTATTTATTACATTTCATTGGCGGTACAGGGGATACTGTTAGATAAAAAGCTGACTCATAAAGACTTTGATACAACTTTAGGCAGAATGAAGAGTTATATACCATATCTGGTTATTATGTTAATAATCATTGTGGTATTATGCATATTCAATATGTTTACTTCATCCGGTTTTACTTCAGATAATCTGTTTAATGTGCTTTATTATTTAATATCGACAGTATTGGACTTATTGATTATCAGAATAGTTAAACCAATAAAGTATCATGTTCAGAAAAAGGGGAAGAAATGATTTTTACAGGAGTATTAATAAATGCAGTTTTAGTTATCATTGGTACAATGATAGGCTTAATATTTAAGGGCGAAAGACTTAAAAACATTGGTCAGAGAATCTTTGAGGCCTTTGCCTTATTTGTACTGGTAATGGGTGTATCGGGAGCCATGGACTTATCTGAGCCCCTAATAATACTGGGTTCTATTATTGCGGGTGTAGCCATAGGTGAAATTATTGACATTGATAAACAGTTTACAAGACTTGGCAGCTGGCTTCAAAATAAGTTTGCCAAAAATGATTCTGGTTTCTCCAGAGGCTTTATAGAGGCTTCGCTTCTTTTCTGTGTTGGTTCAATGACCATACTGGGGGCTTTGCAGTCAGGGCTTGAAGGGGAACATACCATCTACATTACCAAAGGCATACTTGATATGGTTTCAGCCATTACCTTTGCGATGGGTTCAGGTATTGGTGTAGCTTTTTCAAGTATTTCGGTCATTGTCTATCAGGGTTTGCTGACATTATGTGCATCATTTCTCTCACCGGTATTAAGTGAAGAAATGATTGCCTTATCATCAACTATTGGTTCTTTATTCTTAATTGCGATTGCCACCAATATGCTGGGAATCACCAGAATAAAGGTAGCCAATTTTTTACCGGCCATGTTTATGCCTTTTGTCTATCAGGCAATCCTGCTGATTCTATAGACTCTGGCTTCATAAGGTCTAAGATAATCCGATTTAGTCTCATAAGAACAAAGCATTAATTCACCATTAATATGATGGTGATTCTTTTTTATCTTGTCAGTCAGATTTATCAGAACAGTAAATCTCTCATCTTTATAATTTCTTTCGAACATAAAGATGTCATTATCTGTATTGTGTTTTTTAAAAGACCCATAAATCAGACATTTATTGTCATGTCTTAATTTAATAGCCTTCTTATAGTAGTTTAAAACCGAATCTGGCTGTTTAGTCTGTCTTTCGACATTGATTTCTTTATAGTTTGGATTTACATTAAGCCATGGCTTATGTGATGAAAAACCGGCATATTCTTCATCATTCCACTGCATCGGGGTTCTGGCATGATCTCTAGATCCATATAAAAGATGTTTCATTGCCTGGTTTTTATTGGCTTTATATTTTTTTCTGAATGATTCATAGACACTTAGCGTTTCAACATCCTTATATTCATCAAGCTTTTTAAAAGGATAGTTGGTCATGCCTATTTCTTCGCCCTGATATAGATATGGTGTTCCCTTTAAAGTCATTAAAACAGTTATCAGCAGCTTAGATATCTCGCTGTTATATTTACCGGTATGATCTACCTTGGAGTTCATTCTTGGTGTGTCATGGTTGTTAAAGAAGAGGGTTGGCCAGCAGTGATTTGACATTTCTTCCTGCCATCTTGTCAGTTCTTTAACGGTTTTTCTAAGATCCACATCATAAATCATATATCTTATTTTTCCCGGATTCTCCAGATGGTCGAAGTTAAAAGACTGGTTAAGTTCACCATTATCATCGCCAGTTAAATATCTTGACATATATATGCCATGTCCAGGACATTCACCAACCGCATAGGCATTATGCGGCCTTAGCACAGCTTGATTGAATTCCTTCAGGTATTCATCAAGGTGTGGTCCATGGAAGTATTTCTCTATTCCTGTAAAACCTATTAATTCACCAATCTTTTCATTTCCATCACTTAATTCATTTTCTTTAGAGATGAGACAGGCCACATCCAGTCTGAAGCCATCTGCACCTTCTTTTAGCCAGTAGCCCGCTATTTTGTACATTTCCTGTCTTAGTTCTTCGTTGTCCCAGTTTAAGTCCATCTGTTTATCGCAGAAAAGGTGTAATGCGTACTGTTTTCTTTCTTTGAAATATTTCCAGGTATCGGTTTTGAACATTGACTCCCAGTTATTGGGTTTATCTCTCCAGATGTAGAAGTCATCATAGGGTTTTATACCTTTAAGTGATTTTTTGAACCATTCATGTTCATCGGAGGTGTGGTTTAAGACCAGATCTACGATGATTCTCATACCTCTTTTATGTACTTCTTTGAAGAGTCTTTTTACATCAGCTGGTTCGCCAAATTCTTTCTGTACTTTATAGTAGTCTCTTACATCATAGCCATTATCGGCACCAGGGGAGTCATAAAAAGGGCATACCCACAGGGCATCAACGCCCAGGTCTTTAAGGTAATCAAGTTTCTGAATTATGCCTTCAATATCGCCAATACCATCGTTGTTGGAGTCTTTGAAGGATCTTGGATATATTTCATAGAATACCGCTTCTTTCCACCATTCTTCTTGAATTTCACATTCGTCTTTTTTAATATCATAGTTTACATTGTTTAAAAGTTCTAATAGTGCCTTTAACATATCTTCATCGATCTTGCCCATGCTTAATCTGGGAAGGTCTTTGAGTTTTATGCTGGATATAAATGGGAGATAGACTATTCTTTCATCCAGACCTAAGGCATAGAACATGCGGGAAATGATGTCATTTCCAGAAGCGGTTTTCATAAGATCTTTTATTTTTATGTTTTCGTCAATTTTCATACTTACATTTTACCATGTATAATAATTTACATGTTCTCTTTAGTTGTGGCGATGGATAGAAAAAAGGGCTTAGGTCTCAATAATTCTTTACCCTGGCATATAAGTGAGGAGTTAAGGCATTTTAAGGCTTTAACACTTAATAAGACTTTGATTATGGGCAGTAATACTTTTAAGAGTCTTCCAAATGCCTTGGATAAGCGAACCATTCTGACTGTATCAAGAACAAATGGTGATATAAATGATTTAATATCATTCTTAGAGGAACATCTGGATGATGAATATGAATATATAATAGCTGGAGGAGCTGAAATATATAAGCAATCCTATAAATACTGCAGCAGAGCCTATGTATCTTTTGTTAAGGGGGATTATGAGGCTGACAGCTATTTTGATTTATTTGACATTAATGACTGGGATATAATCTATACAGAAGAACATGACGAGTTTATCTATAAGGAGTTAAGAAGATGTACTATAGAAAAATAGAAGGTGA
>DBOW01000010.1:23013-23243 GCA_002299675.1 Solobacterium sp. UBA636 | reverse complement strand
GTCTTGCCAGCCAGATTCATCAGATACTCCATACCGCCTATCTTATCAAACAGACCAAAATCCTTTAGCTTAGAACCTAAAGAGATGGTATCAATATTCTCATTTCTTTCATTCATATTAAGCATTACAGTATAGATCTTCTGATTCTTTTCCAGATAAAAATCCTCCGACTGCAGATCTTCCTGTAAACACTCTCTTAATGCCTGAGGGAACAGTAAAATATTACCTAA
>DBOW01000010.1:9325-22938 GCA_002299675.1 Solobacterium sp. UBA636 | reverse complement strand
TTGATGTTTCCTATAACATCTTTATATAAATCAATCTTCACATTAGAGTAGCCCAGAGTAGAAATAGGCTTAGATTCCTTAATCTTCTTCTTATCAATCACGATACCCTGACTTAAAAGCTTCTCAGCAATCTGTTTAGCCGAAACCGAATTAAATACCTTGCCGTTTTTAGCCTTAACCTTAAAGACAAATTCCTTTGTATCCAGAAGTTCCTTCAGCTTAACAGCTTCCGCTCTTTTTTCTTCATCAAGCTTCTTGGCTTCCTCATTCTGTTTATCAAGGACTTTCTTAGCCCCTTCCGACTCAGCTACAGCCAGACCATTTTTTATTAGAAAATTGCGGGCATAGCCATCAGCTACGTTCTTAACTTCGCCCTTCTTGCCCACCTTTTTTACATCACTCAACAGTATTACCTTCATTTTCTTTTTTCCTTTCTGACAGATAGTCCCTTAAAACTGTTTCCAGTTCCTTCTTAAGAGAATCTATATCGCTGTCTTTTCTCTGCAGACCGGCAGCCGTCTTATGACCACCGCCGTTCATCTTTTCCATAATCAGCTGAACATTCATATCACCCTTAGAACGTGCTGAAATCATTACCTCATCCTTAGCTGTGTAACAAAGCACAAAGGCCGCCTCTATATCCTTGGTCTGAATAAGCGTATCCGAAGCCTGAGAGGCAATGGATCTTGGATATTCACCCTCACGCATCACTGACATCAGAATATTGTCCTCAAATCTCATGGCAGAGGCAATTATTTCTGTTCTCTTTTTAACCATTTCATATGGCTCCTGAACCAGTGTCTCCACAAGTTCAATATTGGCGCCAGCCTTCTTCAGTATCTTGGCAGCATCAAATGTTGCCGTACCGGTTCTTACACGGAAATGATTAGTATCAATCAGAATACCGGCATACATCATATTGGCTGAAGACTCCGAAAGCCTGGCCTTAGGAAAATAGGACAGAAATTCCGAAACAAGTTCACAGGTACTTGAAGCTGAAGCTTCAATATATAAAAGTATCGCATTAACATCCAGATCAACACTTCTTCTGTGATGATCAACAATCAGAACTCTTTTAGCCTGCTTAAGCAGTGTCTGACAGTTTGACTGACCTAAAGAATGATGATCACACATAATAACCAGCGTATCATCATTAATTCTGTTTAGAGCTTCGTTCTCCGAAACAAAATTATGTTCCTTTCCAAGCTCATCACCAAAACGCCTTAAAATATCTTTGGTCATTGGCTCAATTTCGCCCGACTTGGTTACAACTGCCGTATCCGCATTTAACGGCCTGCAGATACATGACATGCCCAGCATTGAACCTATACAGTCTGAATCAGCCATCTGATGGCCGACAATAATGACATTTGAAGCTTCCTTAACCAGCGATTTAATTGTATTGGCCATAACTCTGACCTTGACACGGGATTGCCTTTCCTTGGCTTCTGAAGCGCCACCATAGAATACCGGCTCCCTGTCTTTTTCCTTAACCACCACCTGGTCACCGCCTCTTGTCTGCACCAGTTCCAGCAGGTTCTGACACTCATTGTCAAGTTCCACAATATCATCTCTTCCCATGGTAAAGGCAATCGAAAGTGTTATATCCAGATCGGATTTCTTGGCTTCTTTTCGAATAGTATTCAGTATCGAAAAACGATCCTTCAAAAGAGAATTAAATATCTCCTTGTTCAGTATCAGCTGCATACGGTTATTCCTCAAAGTCTTATAAATAACGCCATATTTACGGAAATAATCCATAACTACCAGCTTTATATTCGCATTGACAAAACTTACCGTATCCTCATTCTCATTAGTCTCTGAATAATTATCATAATTCAGAAGACCAAACACATAGGCTCTGTCTTCCAGTTTCTTAGAAAGATCATATTCCCTGGAAATATCCCGGAAAATCAGAGTATTGTTCTTCTTGTCCTTTGAGACAATATATTTCTCATCATTGATGATTATAAGCTGCTGATTGGTAATCTCCGTTACCACATCCTGCAGATCAGGCAGCCAGTTTAAAACCTTCTCGCCCACATGGTCCTGAAGAATGTCCCTGAGCTGCTTATTCATATAGGTTATCTTAAAGTTAGAGTCATACATCACAAGACCAATATTGCCCTCTTCCATGGATATTTTGGTCAAAGATGAAACATTGCGCTCAATCTGTTTATAATCCTCTTTGACATTCTTGCTCAGAATCAAAAATGTCACAACATAAATGATGGCAAAGAAAATATAGACACCAACAGCACTCAGTATCGAAATATCAAAGAAAAAGTACAGACAAAACAGCACTGCTGCCGTCAGTACAAATGCCGATATAACAAATAGCTTAAAACGCGATAACCTGTTCATAAAAATTTACTTCTTGTTTATTATTATATATTTCTTTAACGGCCCACTTCCATACAAAAAACCAACTATCATCAAAATAAATAATGACAGAGGGAAAAACAGAATAAGACCCAGCATCAGAAACAGGGTCATGTTCTTTCCAAACCTCAGCTTTAAATACACAGCCAGGTAAATATAGCCAAAATATACAAGCACCATAAAAGCCATCATTCCGGCACACAGCACAATATATTTAACCAGTTCATTATTGATCATACTGCTCAGAAAGTTATTATAAATATACATTAAAAACACCAGCGCAATACAGCCATAAGTCATACCCGTACCTGGCTCAAGCGGCATAATGGCAGCTGCATCAACACTCTTGATCTTAAACTTCCTTAAAAGAAGCAGGGTAACAACATGGGTCAGGAAACCTTCCATAACACCTGTCAGAATAATAGTAAAAACATAAACCACCGGCAGCATTGCATCCAGATTGATCAGTGAAAAATCCATGCCCGTACCAGAACCGATCTCCAGGAATGCCTCCTTGATAGAACTTATCTGACCGACAATATCAAAACCAAGAATTGGCATCAGCACAAAAGTAATCAGCACCTCACCAGCTGTATATAGAACAACAGACGCCAGCATCAGCCTTTGTTTATTGGCATTTTTCTTCAGAAAATAACTGTAGCCCAGGCCCACAATAATACCTAAAGGCACATAAAAAACATAATTCAATGATGAAGACCCGATAATAAAAGTCAGAATACCAAGACAGACACATAATATGCCCCCGTCCTTAAGCTCATACATGGCCGCATAAATAATGATTACCACCGGAATCATCATCACAATATAGACATCAAATAAATACGAAAACTGCCTGTCCAGCAGCATCAGAGCACCAACTATTGCCAGAAGCATAGCTCCAGTTGTCAGCTTCTTTGTCTTGTTCAATATAAAAACCTCCTAAAAAATAAGCCCCATCAAAACGATGGAGGCTTAATTAACTAGTCAATGATGTATGGAAGAAGTGCCATCTGTCTAGCTCTCTTAATAGCTGTAGCGAGCATTCTCTGATATTTGGCACTGGTACCGGTAACTCTTCTTGGAGTAATCTTACCATTGGCACTGATAAATTTCTTTAACAGCTCAACATCCTTATAGTCAATGTATTTAATATTGTTCTTTGTAAAGTAACAAACCTTCTTATATCCGGTTCTCTGTTTTCTAAAAGCCATACCTTATTCCTTTCTGATTAATAAAATGGCAGATCATCACTGGAAATATCCAGTGGTGGCTGACTTGCATAGTCATCATCACCATAGCTTGTTTCAACACCAGGTGTATAGGTCGAAGAAGAATTATAACTATTGTTATTGGCATAACTATTGTTATTGTAACCATTATTCGCATTATAGCCATTATTGGCATTATAAGCATTATTGGACTGCTGATAAGTATTGTTTGCTGGGGCATTAGAATTCTTATGCTGACCAATCAGACGAACATTATTGCAGACAACCTCAGTTACATAAACTCTTCCATTGGAACCCTCATAGTTTCTGGTCTGAATCGAGCCCTCTACTGCTACGACTCCCCCCTTGGCTGCATATTGAGCCAGGAAATCAGCCTGCTGCCTCCATGCGACACAGCTGATAAAGTCGGCAGTCTGTGCTCCTTCCTGCGATGAGCGGAATCTTCTGTCACACGCAAGAGTAAAAGTACAGGTTGAAATATTTGAATTCGTTTTTCTCAGCTCAATATCCTTAGTAAGCCTTCCAACCAGTACAACTGAGTTGATCATTCCTACTTACCTTCTTTTTCTTCCTGAGAAATAGTCATTGATCTTACAACATCAGCGTTAATACCCATAAGACGCTTGAATTCATTTAAACCCTCAACGTCTACAGTATATGTAACAACTACATAATAACCCTTAGTCATATCATCAATTTTGTAGGCGAAATCACGTAAACCCCAGTCATCAACCTTATCGATTGTACCGTTATGGCTTGTGATAATACCATGAAGACTCTCCATTAAATTAGCTTTAGCTGCATCATCTAATGTAGGCTTGATAATATACATAGTCTCATACTGTTTCATTATTTTTACCTCCTTCTGGACTAACGGGCAGATAACTGCCAAGGAATAGTATTTATTCAAAATTCTATTCGCCAAATTATTATAACAAAATTACATCTTTATTCAAGAACTATTTTAACTTTTTAGCAGCTCTGCGCTTCTCACTGCGGCTTTTCTCTACCGTCAGATCAACTGCCTTAGTCTTACAGAGCACATCAATCGCCAGCTCATTTTCAAAATTCCTGGTCATAATAACCTGAACAAAATAATAGATTACAGAAAAAACCACAAAAAGCGGCGCAACCGAAATCTTGGCCACACCTTCTCTTAAAAAACTCTGAAGATAGGTTCTTGGCTTCCCGCTTTTATTCACAATCTGAATCTTCATTATCTTCTGGCCAATGGTCTGACCCTTATTCTGCACCGGGATATAAGTAGTAAGACCAAGCGAAACAATCAAAGCGCAGACAAACATAAACAGAACCTTATCCTGCATAGCTGGATCGGCATAAAAAACATTGATTGAAAATGTAAACAGACCAATTAATAAACTGAAAATCACAAAATCAATCGCATAAGAAACAATTCTTCTGAACAAAAACCTCATAAATAAAACTCCTGTAAATATAAAACTATAGAATAATATTCCAAAACCTATTTAAACACATGGTACAATGTTCTTATATAAACGTCAAGGAAATATCACAATATGAAAAACGCACTGCTCAAAGTCCGTGAGTACAAAGAAATTATGACTCCAACGGAAAAAGAAATAGCTGACTACATACTGGATAACGCCAGTCTCATCTGCAATCTCACTATCAGAGAATTTGCCGAGAACACCTATTCATCACCAAGTTCAATAGTACGCTTCTGCAAAAAACTCGGTTTTGAGGGCTTCAACGACTTCCAGAAATCATTACTTTATGACATTGCCAGTCATAATGAAAAAGAAGAAAATAACACCACTCTCTCCCTGAAAGCCAATGAAGACATCAGCTCAATTATAAACAAAGTCTCAAGAGGCAATATCAGAATTATCGAGGAATCAAAAAAACTGATAGATGAAGATACCATAGCGCATTGCGCCTCACTTCTCTCCTCAGCCAGAAAAATACTGCTCTTTGCGACAGGTTCATCCTGCTCCGTAGCCAAAGATTTCTATATGAAACTTTTAAGACTGGATATGCCGGTAATCTTTGATGAAGATTATCACATCCAGCTTACAAGAGCCAAAAATTCCACAGAAGAAGATCTGGCCATTATCTTCAGCTACTCTGGACAGTCCAGAGAAATAATTGACTGCATGGATATCCTCAAAAAGAACACTGCCACCACCATAGCCCTTACCCGCTATACACCCTCGCCTGTCTCTAAGGCAGCCGACTATTGTCTGTATGTAGCCTCAGGTGAACCGGTTCTTAAAAAAGAAAACCTCGCTTCAAAAGTAGCGATGCTTAATCTGGTGGATATGTTATATACTATTTATATAGTGTCACATTATAAAGGAACATTTAATAAGCTTCTTAAAACACATCTAGACAAAGGAGATAACTATGGGACTATTTGATAAACTGCTCAAAAAAGAAGAAAAACTCGAAACATTCGCTGACAGCGCAATTATTACTCCGGTAAAAGGAAAACTCATTAATGTCGAAGAAGTAAAAGATCCGGTCTTTGCCCAGAGCATGATGGGGCAAAGCATCGCAATTGAACCAGCTGAAAACTATGTTGTTGCACCATGCAATGGCACTCTTGAAGCGGTATTTCCAACAGGCCATGCTTTTGGTCTTAGAATGGAAGATGGAACCGGTATCCTGGTACATATTGGCATCGATACTGTTTCACTAAATGGTGAAGGATTCAAGGTATTCAAAAAACAGGGCGACAAAGTAAAAGCCGGTGAAAAAGTAGTATCAGCCGATTTCAGCCTGATAAAGAAAAAAGGCCTTGAAGCCTCTACTATGTTAATTATCACTGAACCTGTGGAGGGAAAAACATACAGCTTCATCGAACCTCAGGATGTAGAAAAATATCAGATTATTAACAGTTAAAGCCTGCAACTGCAGGCTTTATTATTGTCTAAATTCTGAAGGCATAGGTGAAACCTTCACCATGCACATCCTTAATATCCGTAACTACCACAAAAGCCCTGGAATCAATACGGTTAACCGCATCAAGCACCTTCTGATATTCATTATCCCCAACAACCGACATCAGTACCTTGCGCTTTTCATGAGTATAGCCACCCTCACCATCCAGAATAGTAGTACCCCTGTCAATCACGTGATGTATTTCTTCCGCAATTTCCAGATAATTATCCGAAATAATCTTAATCTCCTTAGATTTGGCACCACCATAGGAAATAACCTTCTCACAGCCCTTGGAAGTACAGTATACAGCTACAAAGCCAATTAACACCTGTGGAATACCATAGTTAATTAAACCCAGCAGCACCGATAAACCATCCGTAATCAGCACACCTACATTAACTTTGATTCCCAGAAACTTATTCATCAGAAGCGGAGGCAGATCCATACCGCCGGTTGAACCGCCCTGCCTGAATACTATGCCTATGCCAACACCTCCCAGAAGGCCTCCATAAACCGAAGCCAGAATCGGGTCAATTTCGAATGGTTTTATCAGTTTCGTCACCATTATCAGCATTGGCGGATAAAGAAGAGAAGAAACCAGCGTCTTCAAAGTGAAATCCCTGCCCATAAAGATGGCACCAAGCACAAACATAAGCAGCATCAGGAAAGAAGAAATATATTCCTTGGGTACATTAGGAATAAGTGGCGAAATAGCTACCGATATACCAGCTACACCACCCGATAATATATTGCCTGGAATGATAAATAAACCAGAAGAAAGCGCCAGACAGAAAGTACCCAGCGCCATCAGAACATATTTTCTGATCATCCGACTATTTCAGTAATGATCTTCAGACCATTATCCTCATAATACTTAATCTTTAATGACTGCTCAGCATTAATGCTTAATGCCTTAAGAGAATTATCCAGCGTAATCTTCAATACATAAGTATCACCATTATATTTAAGATACAGATAAGTATTTCCCTCAATCACCAGTCTATCCATTGAATCAACATAGATAACCTGTTCAAGACCTTCAACTACCTCACCTGCACTCTTGCCGGTGGCGATTTCAATCAGTTCCTCAATAGAAGTCTTGGCATCATTTGAAGCCTTGACTGTATAAACCTGCTGATAGTCTCTGGCATCAACCATGGCATACATCTTCACAAGACCTGCAGAATCCTTTAAAGAAAGAATATACATTGGACTGTTGTCAATATTTACCAGTACCGGGAAAGTAGCAGTATAGCCATAGTTCAATACCTCACCCTCAGCCGAACGCATTACCGAATACTCATCGGCACCGCTGGTTGCGATATATTCAGCCCTGTGGGTTCTAAGATTTACCAGACAGAAACCAATATTGGATTCATCCGAAATAATTGAAGTCATACCGGTATAAAGCCAGATATCACCATCCTTGGAAATATAGTTATAGCCCTCAGAAGTCTGAATAACTCCTTCCTGACCAATAATAGAATTGATAAAACCAGACTTATATTTACCATTATCATCCAGTTCCGCAATAACCAGATCCTCTGGATAGATTCTGTCAATCCAGCTTGGTGCATCTTCAATCGAATACTTTTCACTCTCACCCGTAACTGGGTCAAACAGTACAACACCCGTAACCTTTCTTAAAGAAGAAATACCGCGGTAAGTATAGGTAGTACATACATAGTAGGGATTGCCTTCCTCATCTATTTCAAAAGTAGGACTTCCAAAAATATCAAACGGATGAGAAATTCTAAGCTTTCTGTAAAGATTATCAAAGAAATAAGCGCTTGGCACATACTTCATGCCCTTTTCCAGACGCTTAAGCTCCGTTAGACCAGTGGTTGTATTAACAATAATGTAGCCAGGAATACCCTTAGACATGTTTTTAACATATTTAATAAAACCATCATAGGCCAGAGGCGTTACACGATAAGTACCTTCCTTATAGGAAATCTGCGAATACTCACCAGAAACCAGAAACTGTGAAACCAGATCAGGCATTTCACCCATAACCTTATCACCAAGCTTGCTGGCAGAACTGCGGTCAATAATGGCGGTTGTATTAAAACTGTATTCCGGAATCTCTGAAAGACTCACTTCGTCAATCGTAATACGGTTTGCATAAGCCTTCGCATTAAAGAAAGGCGAGAAAACAATGCTTGTACCAATCAGATAAACAATCAGCACACCAATAACGCCCAGAATAAGCTTTGTCACAACTGATACCGTAGAAGACTTAAAAAAGTACTTCCAGCCCAGCGTGCCAATCTGTGAAACACTCTCAGGCAATGACAGAATCAGAAATTCCACCAGCAGAATCAGTATATAGAAATAAAACCTGTAATCATGAATATTGATTGCCGGCAGCATAAAATAATAAAGAATTATGGCAGTAAACAGTACCACCAGATATTTCCACGCTTTTTTCATTTTTTCCTCCATTAGACACAGAAATAATTATATAATTTCAAACCAGAATTTAGAATATTCGCCATATACAGAATCAACACCATACTTAAGCCCATGCTGCTCCAGAATATTCTTGGCCAAAGAAAGCCCGATACCTGAACCAATAGCGCTTCGCTTATGTTCCTTGTCTACTTTATAGTAACGGTCCCATATCTTATCCTGATCCTCTTCCCTGATGCCAATACCATTGTCTAAAACATAAACCCGGTATTTATCATCTGTTTTTTCCACACCAAGGGTAATCTGCTTATTAGCTGATTCATTATAATTATATGCATTATTCAGAAAATTATATAAAACCTGCTTAATTCGCTTAAAATCAACACAAATCTCTTTATCCTCAACCAGTTTTAACTCAAATTTAACCTTATTAGACCTAAAATAATTCAGATACTGATTATAAACATCCTTAAGCATATTATTAAGCGAAACCTCTTCCCTGTTCAGCTTAATCTCATCAACCTTCGAAAAATCCAGAAGATCATTCACCAGAGAAGTTAAACGCTGAGCCTCATTAATAATTACCTGAGCATTCTCCGCATTATCCTCACCAGGCAGATCCCTTATCATCTCACCATAGCCAACAATCATCGTAAGCGGAGTCTTTAAATCATGGCTCACATTGCCGATTAACTCCTTCTTGGCCTTTTCAGCCTTCAGTATCTCACTGTTGGCCGCTGTCAGTACATCATTAAACTCACTCAATTCCTTTATATCTGTATGAAACTTATCACCCTTATACTGACCAAAAGGCAAAAGCTTTGACTCGCTCTTAAGCTGATTAATAGGCTTTAAAACCATCTGCGAAATAATAACTCCCATTGCCATTGACATCAGGATAATAACCAGCACCACAAAAAACACCTGTGAACTGAAAGTCTTCGACACAACATTAACCGGGGTTACTACGCTTGAAACAAGCACCAGAATATCGCTGTTATAGTTTGAACTGGTTAAAGTACCATAAATATAGAAATCATTACGGTCAGAATTGGCGAGCTGATAATTCTCAAAAAGTTTTGAGCCCCCGCTGTCCTGTACCTTATAGGCAATATCTGAAACCTCGCTCAAAGTAAGATTACTTAAAACACAGGCATTGCGCCTTGAATTAATCGTAACACTCTCAACTCCAGTAACCACCATTATGCAGACATCCTCTTCCAGTGTCAGCGTACGGATAAACTCATCCAGATTGCGGTTATTAATATTTATCGCAACCGATTCAGCTGTCTCCTTCATTGAGTTTATCTTATTACTCTTATAAATACGCTTAACCAGCAAACCCTGTGATGTACTTACCAGCATAACCGTAATCACCACAAAGAGCACCAGAATCTGAACAATCTGCTTAGTTAAACTAGTCTTTCTTCTCAAAACGATAACCAACTCCTCTGATTGTAGTAATCAAAGACTCATAAGGTCCCAGATCCTTCCTCAAAAGCTTCATATGCGTATCCAGAGTTCTGGTGTCCGAATCACACTCATAGCCCCAGATATTGGAAATAATACTCTCACGGGTAACCGCCTTGCCTCTGTTTTCCACCAGATACAGCAGCAGTTCAAACTCCTTGTTTGCCAGATCTATCTTTGTTCCATCAACCGAAATATTGTGGGCAACAGGATCAATAACCAGCCCATCAATCACATAAGACTTATCATCCTGCTGCTTATTATTTCTTTTCACAATAACTCTGATTCTGGCCATCAGCTCCTTCAAAGAAAAAGGCTTTGTCACATAATCCTCACAGCCCACATCAAAACCATAGACCCTGTCATATTCCTCACCAAGAGCTGTTAAGAAAATCGCATGAACCTCCTTAATCTCCCTCATCTTCTTCAAAGTATCATAGCCAGACATATCAGGCATCATGATATCAATAATACAGACATCAAAATCCTCTTTCCCGAACTTATCAATGGCATCCCTTCCATCAACCGCCAGGACAACATCAAAACCCTCATGGGTAGCATACTTATAAATCATTTCTCTGATGAGTTTTTCATCATCAACCACTAATATTTTTGCCATAATTTCATTATAATTTAACTTTCTGAAAATTTTATGAACATTTTCGAAAAAATAGAGTATAATAGAAAAGTACTTGCGGTGTAGCCAAGCGGTAAGGCGGTAGACTCTGAATCTATTATGCATTGGTTCGATCCCAATCACCGCAGCCAGAAACTTAAGGATATGGTAAAACATATCCTTTTTTCATTTATGAATTCATCTTAAAAATATATCTGAAATTATTACCCATGAAAAAGAGCTCCTTAGAGCTCTTATAGAATTATCATTATGTTTATGCTTTTCAGATTGTTATCTGATTTATTCTGACTAATGTCAGTTAATATTAATATTCGACTGTATCAGTTAATTAATCCCTTAGAAGCACTGATTAAACTTCTAAGGCAAGCGATAGGTAGAAACAATACTTTCTTCATATAATACCTCCTATCCTGTTCCTAATATTATTGGCTTAAATACTTCTCATCTAACACCAATAAGATTAGATGAGACTTAATGAATTTCCAGCAGAATCTCCTTCATAATTAAGTCCTCCGTTTTCCTGATTACCACCCGGTAACCTTTATTCTTAAATCTCTTTCTTTACACTTATAATATATCAATACATCACGATAATTTACAGTCTATATTTACAAATTTTTTTAAGGTATAATTAATAATGTTGAGGGCAATTATAATCTATCATACTCCACTGCCTTTTTTCATCATGAATTCAACAAATTCACTCTCTGGCAAAGGCTTAGAAAAATAATATCCCTGAATATAATCCACACCAAGCTTCTCGAAAGCCTCAAAACATTCCACTGTTTCAACCCCTTCTACTACTATTTTTACACCAATTGACTTTAACATAGCCACCGTATGCTTAATAACACCATTCATCTTTTCATCATCAAACATATCAGTCAGACTCTTGTCAATTTTAACTATATCAAAAGGAAGCGACAATATACGGGAAATATTTGAATAGCCAACACCATAATCATCAAGCGAAAAACTGATCCCCGACTTATTCAGAACCCTCATATTCTGCTCAACAATATTCTCGGCAGCGCAAGCCATGGTCTCTGTTATCTCCAGATTAATATCCTCCGGTCTCAAGTGGTATTTATTCAGACAGCTCAAAACCTTATCAACCAGATCTTTCTGAATAATCTGAGCCATGGACAGATTAATCTCCACAAAATCCAGTGAAACACCAGACTTCTTCAGTCTGTTAATAAAGGAACATACCTCATCAAAGACAATATCGCCAACATCCATAATCAGTCCGTTTCTTTCCGCGCTCTTGATCAGAAACTCTGGCGAAATAAAACCATACTTCTCATCATTAAGACGAATCAGTGCCTCACAGGAAACAAAACGCTTATCTTTTATAGAATATATAGGCTGATAATACATCATAAAACTGCGGTGTACTATTGCCTCCTTAATAATGGCATCAATATCATTCCTCAACATAAATGTCCTGTTGCCCTTTTCCATCGAAAGCTCAACTATTTCACCATTATCAGGCAGATAGGTATAGAAATAATTCGAAAAATTCAAAAGACCCTGCACATTTTCAATATCCTCAGGACACCTGATAACACAGATACAGCAGTTCAAAGAAAGCCCATAGTGCTTAACCATAAACTTTTCCCTTACAATATCAGAAACCCTGGAAGCTATTAGAAGCTCATCATTCTCATCGGTATTCAGTGAAAAAAGACCGTTCCCCAGATAATAAATGTTCAAACCATTTGTCTTAATTCTCTTAAGAGAATCACAGAGTGTTCTAAGCAGCATTCTTGTCGTTGTGTATTCCAGAAAAGAACTGAGAGACTTATAGTTAACTATCTTGACAAAAATAAGCTTAAAACGCTTATTAAGCTCAAAAGCACTCTTTACATCTTTATTAAAACCCAGATAATTGCCAACCAGCAGCTCAGGATTTATCATTTCCTCAGGACGCTGAATTACAAGCATAGCCAGCAGCATGGACAGTGAGGTCATAAACATTTCTATCAGATAATGAGGATAATAATACTGGACTATCAGGGCAAAGATATTAAATGGATATAAACTTGCCAGCACAAAAACCTGTTCCAGCTTCAGCATCCTGCGGAAAACATGAAGCCATATAACACCATATAATGAATAGATGGCCGAAATACAATAAAGAATATTGATAAAAGGACCGCGATGATAAACAAAACGCGTATCATAATAAAACAGCCCGTGACTCAATGGATTAGTAAATATCAAAGCCATCGAAACACATACTGGCAACAAAAAAATCAGTTTCAGCCATTTCCTGTTCTGCAGAATATGCCAGGTATCAGTTACTGAAACAATATATAGAAGATAGATGAGTGGTGTAATATTTCTGAAGATAAAATAAAGATAATCTGCCATTGCACAGATAATTATGGTACTCGAAGTAATAGAAACAAAGTTCGAAAAATACAGCGAAACAAAATCCATTATCGACGATACAAGTACACAGATTAGAAGAAAAAGAAACAGCCTGCTGTTTCGGCCATAAGTCATCTTCCTCAAATATATGGCCACAATCTCAAACGAAACGATGATTATTGCGG
>DBOW01000010.1:7366-9231 GCA_002299675.1 Solobacterium sp. UBA636 | reverse complement strand
GCCAGATAACCAATCTCACTTTCATCGATAACAGTACCAAGCTGTTTCTCGAATCTTTTGATAATGCCTGTAGCCAGTGAATAAGAAACTGGAAAATTATTTCTGGTAAACTCATTCATATCAATCTTCAGTTTCTCCTTCATCTTACAGCGAAGAAGCAGATATTTAAGATGAGTCAGAAGCCTTGAATAAGAAAGAGAATCAACATTGATTTTAATATTCAGCATCCCCTCTATCTCACTCATCGATTCGTTGATTATCGTTGCCAGCAGCAGTGATTCATCAATCTTCATATCACTGCGGGCTGAATGAAGATGAAGCGTTATATAGCTTACTTCATCTTCATTTATATCAATATTAATCTCATCAGAGATGATATCAGCACTTCTTTTTGCGATATCATATTCCTCCTTGAACATAATTCTAATATCGTTCTTAAAAGGATTATTTATGACAAGACCAGACTCCATTCTTTTCACCGCAAAGGCAATATGATCAGCCAGTGTAATAAGAATACTTCGATCAAAATTATCAAACGCATTACAGGCCTCAGAAATAATTTTCGATGCAATCTCCAGATAAACAGAATCATTCTTGACCACCTGAGATGTAACATCTATACCCTTTTCCTGAATATAGCGCACATTACTTGCTTCATCTATATCCACCAGCATATTTACCCGGCGTCCAAAGCCAACTCCGGTTCCGATAAAAATACTCTCCTGTTTTTCATTCTCGTCGATAACCAGTATCGCATTATTACCCAAAACCTTCCTGACTCTATACATATTTCACCCTATTATTTTAATTTTAATACTAATTCTTCTGGCTTAACTTCACCCAGCTTTACTACTTCAATTGTATTATCTTCACCTAAATTAGTAAATACCATAACTGAAGCAGTTGACTTGGCTTCCCTGGCAACCTTTTCAAGATCAAAGTCCATCAGCAGTTCGCCCTTCTTGACACTCTGACCATCGCTAACCTTTACATCGAAGCCTTCACCATTCATCTTGACAGTATCAATACCAATATGTAATAACAGCTCTACGCCATCCTTAGTCTTTAAACCAATGGCATGCTTAGTAGGGAATACAAATTCAACATTTGCGTCACATGGTGCATAAATATGACCCTCTTCAGGCACAAACATCATACCATCACCCATCATCTTTCCAGCGAATGACTCATCAGGAGTATTGGTAATCACATCAGCCTTACCCTTACAGATAGCGCCAAATTCGGCTTCAGCCTTCTTTTCAGCCTTAGCTTCTTCCTTAACTGGAACCTCTACTTCTACTTCCTCATTATGTGGATGAGCGAGATAATCCTCAAGATTTGACTTGATTACCGAAACCTTAGGACCATAGATTACCTGAACACCATTACCCTTTACAATAACACCAGCTGCACCAGAAGCCTTCAGAACATTCTGATCTACCTTAGATGCATCAACAACGGTTACTCTTAAACGGGTTGCACAGCAGTCAACATCACTTAAGTTAGCTGCACCACCAAGACCCCTGGCAATTAATGCGCTTGTTGCATCATTTCCAGCAGCAGCAACAGCTGCAGCATTCTTGGCATTAACATCGCTTCTTGTATAAAGCTTAGTTTCCTCATCATCATCTTCTCTTCCTGGAGTCTTCAGATTCATCTTCTTAATTAAAGTAGAGAATACCAGGAAGTAAACTACAAAGTATACAAGACCTACAACAATAATCCAGATCCAGTGAGTCTTTGAATTGCCCTGCAGAATACCAAACAGAGTAAGGTCAATTAAACCACCAGAGAAAGTCATACCTACACCTACATTCAGGATATGCATAAACATATAGGCCAGACCGGCAAATACACAGTGAATC
>DBOW01000010.1:6339-7291 GCA_002299675.1 Solobacterium sp. UBA636 | reverse complement strand
ATACCTGTTAACATAGAAGTTAAGGCAGCAGACATCAATAGACCACCGGCAACCTGCTTCTTAGAATCCTTGGCACATACATACATGGCAAGTGCAGCACCTGGAAGACCGAAAATCATTAGCGGGAACTTACCAGACATGAATCTTGTAGCTTCAACTGCAAATTCAGTAGTATTAGGATCAGCCAGCTGAGCAAAGAAAATATTCTGAGCACCTTCTACCATCTCACCAGCAACAACCATTGAACCACCAACACCTGTCTGCCAGAAAGGAATATAGAATACATGGTGCAGACCAAATGGAATTAAAGCTCTTTCCATCAAACCATAAATGAAAGTACCAAAATAACCTGAATTTCTTACAACACCACCAACTGCATAAATACCATTCTGGATTGTTGGCCAGATAAAGAACATTAAGATACCAACACCAAGATAAACAAGTGCTGAAATAATAGGCACAAATCTGGTACCACCGAAGAAAGATAATACCTGAGGCAGCTCAATCTTATAGAACTTATTGTGCAGCGCTGCAACACCAAGACCTACAATAATACCACCAAATACACCCATCTGCAGTGACTGAATACCACATACTGAAGCAATTGAACCATCATGCATTGTGGCAGCAGCACCAGTAACATCAATCATAGCTGAAATAGATACATGCATGATAAAGAAGGCAACAACTGAAGCTAAAGCGGCAACTTCCTTTTCCTTCTTGGCCATACCAATCGCAACACCCATCGCAAAAATAATAGGCAGATTGCCAAATACAATATCACCAGCCTTAGACATAACATAGAACAGTGTATACCATACGGTACCTGGACCCATGATGCCTAAAAGATGATAAGACTCAAGCATTGTGGTATTTGTAAAAGAACCACCAATACCCAGTAAAAGACCTGCAACCGGCAAAATAGCGATTGGAAGCATGAAGCTTCGGCCAA
>DBOW01000010.1:0-6267 GCA_002299675.1 Solobacterium sp. UBA636 | reverse complement strand
CCTTCAACAAAAAAGGCATCAACAAAATCTTCCTAAAAAAGAATAATTTCGCTGATGCCTGATCGAATCAGTAACACACTAAAATTTTACAATTCAATATTAACAGATTATGAAAACGCTATCAAGAGCTTTTAGACAATTTCCTCCTCTTTTTTGCGAATTTTTTCACTTACTGCCATATAGATCTCTAAATTATCAGGATCAATATCCCCTGTAAGCAGATTCTCAATCTCATGTCTGGCCAGCTCTATCTCATCCATAATCTTTAAAGAAGAATCATTTATCACAATCGAACGATAATTATCCTCATCCTTCTCTTTATACTTAATATACTTATTCTTCTTCAGATTCACAAAACCCTGTCTAACCTTAAGCTTATCCATATTCAGATAATCACTGTACTCATCAAGACTCTTAAAACCAAGATCATCCATGATAGCCAGAAAAACATAAACATCACTTAAATTAAGATTATTCCTTAAAGCCACAACCGAAAGAAACTTATCAGCCAGCTTGCGCCTGATATAAAGATCACGCAGATAACTCTTCTTGCCCAGAACCTTCTTATTTATACTGATTTTCTCATCACCAAGCTTTTTGGGCATAACCGAGGTACCGCCATCACTGGCCGCATCCAGAAGAATAAACTTCTCATTCCAGTAACCCTCTTCCTCAGGAAAAACATCCTCAAGAAACTTCTTATAGTGACGGTAAACATCAAGCTTCATCTTAATCATTCTCGCAACCAGATTATTATTGTTGTAGACTAAAGAACCCTCAGTACGAATATAATAATATACTGGTGACTTAAGAATAAAAATATCCTGAATATGCCTGATATACTCCAGATTGAAAATAAAATCCTCACTCCAGCTTATCGACTCATCCATGCGCATATTAAACTGCTCAATAATACTTCTCTTATAAAGCTTGTTCCATAAAACCCCAAAATAATACTCTGCCGGTTTCTTGGACATCTTTGAAGCATATTCCTTGCGGCTCATGACACATTCTTTCTTAAAATATGACTTGGCAGCCAGCTTATCATCAACTACCCGATAAAAACCAGCCACTACCAGATCAACATCATGCATACGCATGGCGCTGACAAGCTGAGAGAGAGCCTGGTCACTTTGATAATCATCGGCATCCATGAAACAGATATATTCACCCTTTGCCTCATCAAGGCCTCGATTACGTGAACTTGATACTCCTCCATTTTCCTTGTGGATATATCTTAATCTTTCATCACCAATACCCCCGAGTATTTCAGCGGTATTATCGCTTGAACCATCATCAATCACAATACACTCAACATCCTTAAAAGACTGTTCAAGAACCGAATTAACACATCTCAAAATTGTCCTGGCGGCATTATAGGCCGGAATAATTACACTTACTGTTGGCATAGTTTTATTGTAACAGACTTATCTGAACTGAAAGTAAAAAACTCAGAATGTTTTATTCATCCTGAGCCTTATTTACTTCACGCATATGACGTCTTCTGTCAAGATTAGTTAAGTATCTCTTTCTAAGACGTATATCATCTGGTGTAATTTCCACCAGTTCATCATCATTAATAAATTCCAGAGCTTCCTCTAAAGACATAATCTTTGGTGGAACCAGCTTCATAGCCTCATCATTGCCGGTAGATCTGACAGCGGTCATCTTCTTGTTCTTGATTGGATTTACTTCCATATCCATATCCTTAGAACACTTGCCGATGATCATACCCTCATAAACCTCAGTGCCGGCACCGATAAACAGCTGGCCTCTTTCCTGAATATTCCATAAAGCATAGGTCATTGCCTTGCCTGAATCACAGGAAATAAGTACACCACAGTTTCTTTGCGGAATTTCACCCTTGAAAGGTGCATATTCGATAAACTTACGTACCAGTACACCCTCACCCTTGGTATCATTGATAAACTCAGATCTGAAGCCCATTAAACCTCTTGTAGGTGAATGATAAATAATTCTGGTATAAGAACCCTCATCCTGAATATCAATCATCTGACCCTTTCTTAAATTAAGCTTATTAATGACAGTACCAGAATACTCATTAGGCACTGAACAGATAACTTCCTCAATAGGCTCACAAAGCTCATGATTGATGGTCTTCATGATAACCTGTGGACGAGATACTGCCACTTCATAGCCCTCACGGCGCATATTCTCCAGCAATATCGATAAATGAAGCTCACCTCTTCCCGATACCTTGAAAGTATCCGTAGAATCAGTATCCTCAACTCTCAAACCAACATTAACCTCAAGTTCTCTGTGCAGTCTGTCACGAATATTTCTTGATGTAACATACTTGCCGCTTTTTCCCTGGAATGGTGAAGTATTTACCATAAAGTTCATGGAAAGAGTTGGCTCCTCAATATCAATCTGAGGCATTGGATCAACAGTACCCAGCTCACAGATAGTATCACCGATTTCAATATTCTCAATTCCGGAAATCAGCACAATATCGCCACACTGTGCCTCGTTAACCGCAACCTTGTTTAAACCCTCGTAATGATAAAGGTTGGCAATCTTTCTATCCTGCTTCTTCTGATCAGCATCGCAGACTGTAACCATAACATTACTCTTGATAACACCCTCATAGACACGGCCAATACCAATTCTTCCAATATAGTCATCATAGGCCAGGGCACTTACCTGCATCTTTACCTTTTTATCCATCAGATTTGGATAAGGCTCAACATGCTTCACAATAGTCTCAAATAAAGGATTAATATCCTCATTTGTATCATTCATATCATAACGGACAATACCGTCTCTGGCAATTCCATAAAGAATAGGGAAATCCAGCTGAGCATCATTGGCATCAAGATCTAAGAAAAGCTCATAAACCTCATCAATAACCTCATTGACTCTGGCATCCTTCTTATCGATCTTGTTGATTAAAAGAATAGGACATAAACCAGCCTCCAGAGACTTCTTTAAGACAAAACGTGTCTGAGGCATAGGACCCTCACTGGAATCTACCAGCAGAATAACGGTATCAACCGTCTTGATGATTCTTTCAACCTCACTTGAAAAATCAGCATGTCCTGGTGTATCGACAATATTAATCTTATAGTCAAGATAGTTGATTGAACAGTTCTTAGAATAAATCGTAATACCCCTTTCCCTTTCAAGATCGTTTGAGTCCATTACACAATCAACCACTTCATCGTGTTCATTAAATACATGTGACTGAGCTAAAAATGCATCAACAAGCGTTGATTTTCCAGCATCTACATGGGCAATTACTGCCACGTTAATAATCTTTCTGAATTCCATACGCAAAAATTATACAACAATCTTGAAATTTTCAAATATTTTTTTATATAATAATGACATGCGCTAGTGGCGGAACTGGTAGACGCGCACGCTTGAGGGGCGTGTGGTTACACCGTGCAAGTTCAAATCTTGTCTAGCGCACCATATTGATACTGCACTAGTGGCGGAAATGGTAGACGCGCATGCTTCAGGCGCATGTGAGATGATCGTGCAAGTTCGAGTCTTGTCTGGTGCACCAGGAAAATAAAAGTTCAGAATAATCTGAACTTTTTTTATCTGCATAATAAATTCCTCAATATTAATGCTTATTATAGCAAAAGAGATATCAGCATAAACCGATATCTCGTTAAACTATATTACAATATTAACCATCTTAGATTTAATAATGAAATGCTTCTTAATCTGTTTGCCATCAATAAACTTGAGAACATTTTCCTGCTTAAGAGCCTCATTATAAATCTCATCATCTGAAGCATCTGAAGAAATATTAAACTTTGCCCTAACCTTGCCGTTTACCTGAACAACAATTTCTTTTTCAGCCTTCACAAGCTTCGACTCATCACATACCGGCCACTTTCTATAAGCCAGATCAGTTTTTCCAGTAAGTATCTCATACATCTCATTACCGATATGAGGAGCGAAACAAGATAACATCTGTACAAAATCAACCAGATATGGCTTATAAATCTTCTCAGCCTTGTAACAGTCATTGATGAAAATCATCATCTGGGAAATAGCGGTATTGAGATCGAGATTTTCTATATCCCTTGTAACCTTCTGTACCATGAAGTTATAACTGTAGTCCAGCATTCCATCATTGGTGTCAGACTGCTTATCAGGCATCTCCACCACTAAACGCCATACACGGTCAAGCCACTTCTTGGTTCCCTCAATTCCCTGAGAAGACCATGGCTTATCAGCCTGCAGAGGTCCCATAAACATCTCATAGAGCCTTAAAGTATCGGCACCATAATCTCTTACTATATCGCTTGGATTCACAACGTACTCAGGATATCTCTTACCCATCTTAATGCCGTTTTCACCCAGAATATAACCCTGATGAACCAGCTTCTTGAATGGTTCCTTAACTGGTGAAATACCCTTGTCATACAGATAGTTGTTCCACATTCTGGAATAAAGCAGATGTCCAACCGCATGCTCAGGACCACCAACATAAAGATCTACCGGCATCCAGTGCTGTAACAGTTCCTTATCAGCCAGCTCATTATTATTGTGCGGATCAATATATCTCAAGAAGTACCAGCTTGAACCAGCCGAACCTGGCATAGTTGAAGTCTCTCTTTTGCCCTTCTTGCCCTTATATTCAATATTAACCCAGTCCGTTGCCTTATCAAGTGGTGCACCAGTCTTACTTGGACCATAGTCCTCAAGCTCTGGAAGAATTAAAGGCAGATCTCCATCATCCAGAACACCGATTGTACCATCCTCATAATGAATTACCGGAATAGGCTCACCCCAGTAACGCTGTCTGGCAAAAATCCATTCCCTGATACGGTAGTTAACCTTCTTAGTACCTAAACCCTTTTCCTCAAGCCAGGCAATCATCTTATCAATAGCTTCCTGCTTGCCTAATCCATCAAGGAAACCAGAGTTGATATGAACACCATCCTCAGTATAGGCTTCCTTGCTTATATCTCCGCCTTCAAGTACCTGAATAATATCAATACCAAACTTCTTCGCAAAAGCGTAGTCTCTTTCATCGTGGGCTGGAACTGCCATAATGGCACCTGTACCATAGCCCATTAACACATAGTCACTGATCCAGACTGGAATTGCCTTATCATTAACCGGATTAATCGCATAGGCACCAGTAAACACACCGGTCTTGTCCTTGTTCAGCTCAGTTCTTTCCATCTCAGACTTGGTTGCACACTGCTTCTTATAAGCCTCAACTGCTTCCTTCTGCTCAGCACTTACAATCTTATCTACTAAAGGATGTTCAGGTGATAATACACAATATGTAGCACCAAATAAAGTATCGCATCTGGTAGTAAAGACAGTAAACTTCTCATCAGTATCCTTTACCTTAAAATCAACCTGAGCACCAATAGACTTACCAATCCAGTTTCTCTGCATCTCCTTGGTTGACTCTGGCCAGTCGATATCATTAAGATTTTCAAGCAGTGTCTCCGCAAAAGCTGGAATATCCATAATCCACTGCTTCATATTCTTACGGATTACCGGATAGCCTCCTCTTTCACTCTTTCCATCAATTACCTCATCATTGGCCAGAACCGTACCCAGTTCCTCACACCAGTTAACTGGCATTTCTACACATCTGGCATAGCCATCTTTAAATAATCTGATGAAAATCCACTGGGTCCACTTATAAAAATCTGGATCAGAAGTCGAAACCATCTTGTCCCAGTCGTAAGAAAAACCCAGAGACTTCAACTGCTCAATAAAATGATCAATATTCTTCTTCGTAAATCCCTCTGGATGATTGCCAGTCTGAATCGCATACTGCTCAGCCGGTAATCCAAAAGAGTCAAAACCCATTGGATGCAGAACATTAAACCCCTGCATTCTCTTCATACGCGCAATAACATCAGTTGCGGTATAACCCTCTGGATGACCTGCATGCAGACCAACACCAGATGGATATGGGAACATATCCAGAACATAATACTTAGGTTTAGAAAAATCGTGCGTATCAGTATAGAAAGTATTATTATCTTCCCAGAACTTCTGCCACTTCTTCTCAATTTCCTGATAATTGTAAGCCATAAAACCCCCTGAAAAATAAAAAAGGTGCATACAAAGGGCGCTTAATGCGCGGTACCACCTTAATTTCTTACTCAATTCTCTTATCGCGAGACAACGCTTAGCCATTACATTAGACAAGTTCACTGCTTAAGACTATCACCTTACACCAGCCGATGACTCTCTATAAACCCTCTTACAGCTACTGCTTCTAAAGACTACTCATTTATATTACAACAAAATCTAAACATT
>DBOW01000016.1:1407-3473 GCA_002299675.1 Solobacterium sp. UBA636 | reverse complement strand
AAGACTGCAGATGAAAACATTATAGAGCTGGCAGTTAAGAAAGGCAGTTATCCTGAATATGAAGTAAATTTAATATTACTTCATGAGACAAGAAATATATCGATGATGAATTCTATTCTAAGCTTTCTTGCCTTAGGGAATAGAAGATATAGCGAGATTGAAGAATATTTTTCAGACTATAGAGTAGATTATTATCTGAAGAAACTGACAGAAATGGAAATAATTGGGAAGAGTAAAATTGGGTATTTTATAGAGAATAAGCTTTTCAGCTTCTATTATCATTATGAATTCAATAATCTTGTGCTTAGAAAATGAGTGGGTGTCAGAGATTACTATAAGCTTCTATATAAAAATCAGGCTGATGCCTGACTATTTTCCAAATGTATTCCAGTCATATTCACCTTTATCTTCAAAGTGGACTTTGTTCTGTCTGAATAATGATTTTCTGATAGCTTTTCCTATAACTTTGTTAATTATAATTACCAGTACAAGGATTATCAGTATTGAGATAATGAATCTTAAAACTGATGAATCAATAAAAGAGAAAAGTGCTTCCAGTTTTCTTAAAAAGACAGCTGAGAAAAAGATAATAATAAGGACAATATATTCTGACAGTTTCCAGAGATGTTCCGATGTTTTGTCTTTGAATACTGTTGTGTAGTTTTTGTTTTTGTAGACAAATTTGTTGTCAAATGATGCGATTGTATTGCATGCTTTGTTGAATAATTCCTGCTGTTCCATATATTTATGGTAACAGAAAATGAATAAAAGTGTTTAAAAGTAGTTAAAACATGGGACAAGGTGAAGAATATTGTCTAATTGTAGTGATAAAATTTAGGTTATGAAAAAGATTGCGATATTAGGATATGGAACTGTTGGCAAACAGGTATATGAACAGATTAAGGATAAAGCTGAGGTAGTCAAGATACTCGATGTAAGGATGAAAGGGGATTTGTTTACTGAGAGCATTGATGAATTATTGAACAATGATATTGATACAGTATTTGAGTGTCTTCCAAATATTGAGATAGCTTATGATTATCAGAAAAAGGTGCTTGAAAAGGGTATTGATCTGATCAGTTCAAATAAGGCTATTGTTAAGAAGCATTATGGGGAACTGGTTAAGTTAAGTAATGAGCATGACTGTCATTTTTCTTTTGAGGCAGCAGTTGGTGGAGGTATTCCTAATCTTCATACTTTATTGGATATGAAGAAGCATGATGAAATTACTTATGTTAAGGGAATAATGAATGGTACTACCAATTATATTCTGGATAATGTCTTTAATAAGGGTATGAGCTATGAGACAGCTTTGAATAAGGCTATTGAGCTTGGCTATGCTGAGGCAGATTATTCTTCTGATGTAGACGGCGTAGATGTGGCCTATAAGATTGCCTTAAGTCTGTCTTTAGCCTATGACTGTAATGTGGACACTGATGATATGCAGATATTTGGAATAAGGTATCTTGACGAGAGGGCTATTGAATATGCCAAGAGTAATGGCTATGTGATTAAGTTAATAGGCTATGGCGATAAGGATAATGCCTTTGTGCTTCCAAGATTTATTAAAAGGGAAGAGGTTATGGCTTCTATTCCGATGAACTATAACTGTATAGAAATAGGTTCTAGGAATCAGGAGAGTATTAAGCTTATTGGCCAGGGAGCAGGCGGTGTTCCTACGGCTGATGCGTTAGTAAGTGATTATTATCGTCCGTTTGATAGATTGAGTATTGATAATAATCTGATTATTAAGAATGATATGGTATGCACTGTTTATGTTGATGGTGAAATATCAAAGATGAAGATAAGTGATATAGAGAAAAGGGATTGTTTCATAGGTATTGTTGAATGATAAAGGTTTGTAAGTTTGGGGGTTCTTCGGTAGCTGATGCGGGTCAGTTTTTGAAGATTAAGAATATTGTAAAGAGCGATAAGTCACGTAAGTTTGTGGTTGTATCAGCTGTGGGTAAGGCCAATAAGGATGATCATAAGATTACTGATCTGCTTTATGTGCTTTATTCGCATGTTAAGTATGGTGTTGATTATGAGTCAATTCTCAAGATAGT
>DBOW01000016.1:0-1343 GCA_002299675.1 Solobacterium sp. UBA636 | reverse complement strand
TGAATTTGATGAGATAAGGAAGAATCTTAATAAGCACTGTGATGTGGATTATGTGGTATCCCGTGGTGAGTATTTGAGTGCGAAGCTGATGGCTGATTATCTGGGTGGTATTTTTGTGGATGCAAAAGATGTTATTTTCTTTGGCTATGACAATAAGTTCTACTTTGATAAGATTGAGAAGGCTTTAGAGAAATATGAGGGAAGCGACAAGGTTATTGTGGTTCCTGGCTTTTATGGAAGTCTTCCCAATGGCAAGATAAGATGTATGTCACGTGGCGGTTCAGATATTACTGGTGCGGTAATTGCCAACGTAGTAAATGCTTCAGTATATGAAAACTTTACTGATGTTTCCGGTATCATGGTGGCAGATCCAAGAATTGTGGATAAGCCAGTATCGGTTAAGCGCATTACTTATGCCGAGTTAAGAGAGATGTCCTATATGGGTGCTTCAGTGCTTCATGATGAGGCAATCTTCCCAGTTAAGGCCAAGAATATTCCGCTTAATATTTTAAACACCAATGATCCATCGCATCCTGGCACAATGATTCTGGAAACTTGTGATGAGTATGATGAAAAGGAAGAGCCGCTGGTTATTTCGGGCATTACCGGCAAGAAGGGTTTTTCCTCAATCTTTGTTGCCAAGAGTCATATCGCCTCAGAGGTTGGTGTGCTTAAGGAGGCACTGGATGTTATAAGTAAATATAATATTTCAGTTGAATCGGTGGCAACTGGTATTGATTCTTTTTCAATAGTGGTCGAAAGTGAGAGAGTTGAAAATGATCTTTATGATCTGATGAATAATCTTGGTAAGGTTTTAGAGACTGATAATATTACTATTGAAGATAATATGGCCATGGTAGCTATAGTAGGCCGTAAGCTTAAGAACTATAAGGGTTTTTCAGGCAAGCTGTTCTCTACTTTAGGTAAGAATGATATTAATATTAAGCTGATTTCCCAGACTTCTGATGAGATAAGTATTATTCTGGGTGTTGATGAAAAGGATTTTGAGAAGACTATTAATGTAGTATATAAGGGATTTATTAAGTAATGAAAATAGGTATTTTAGGTGCCAGCGGTGTTGTTGGCAGACAGATGATTCAGTGTTTAGAGGAAAGAAAGATTCAGGTTGATGAATTAAGGTTATTTGCGCATTCATCTATCGGTCAGTCTATTTCTTTTAATGGTAAGGATATTGTGATTACAGCTCCTGATTTTGAGGGTTTGGATTATGTTCTTGGTGCAGCTTCAAATGCGGTTGCCAAGCAGTATAAGGATGAGATTGTAAAGGCTGGTGCAGTTTTTATTGATAATTCATCAGCATTCAGACAGTGCGATGATGTGCC
>DBOW01000048.1 GCA_002299675.1 Solobacterium sp. UBA636 | reverse complement strand
AATTCTTTTGAAAATAACAGTCTTTTTGAGCATTATGCCTTTGATAATGAATATGAAAGAGAAAATGAGCGCTATGAAAATATTGAATCAAGTGTTTATTCCCACAGCCGCTATTATCTTTCACGTTATTTCGGCTCTATTCATTCTTCACTTTACAGCGGTACTTATCTGGGTGATAGAAGAAGCGGAATGGCTGTAAACTGTTCGATTGAGCCTTTCTACAATGAAATGGTTATTGCCAATATGTATTCAGTTGATTCTTTTCTGGGATTAAAAGACCGGAATTATTATGCTCAGGCAATTACTTTAAATTCTGAAATAGATATTTACGCAGATGAAACGCTGGAGTCTGTCATCTATAGCTTAAAGGGAGTAAACAGTTTTATTGTGCTGTATGAAAATGAGGATTCCTATAAGATCAGGCTTGATAATTATACTGATGAAAACTATGCTTATGACCCTGAGATTTCCTGTGGCTATATTTCAAAAGATGATGTAACTTATGTGTTTAATGAAATTAAAGAAGAAAAATATAATGAGATCTATCTTGATTATAATGGTGGAATTCTGCATTACAGCGATGGGAACACTCTGTTTGTTAAGGATGATGCAGTTTTGACTTATGTTTCACCTTTGAGGGATGGCTATGAGTTTACAGGCTATGAAGATAATGCTGCCATGTACAGGGAAATCAGAGATATTGAATTTGTGAATTATCCCGATTCTCATCTGTATGAAGGCAAAAGCTATGATTATTCTGATTCTGTGATTAAACTTACCTATGCCGATGGAAAAAGCAGGCGTGTTAATCTTGATACCAGTATAGCTTATATCGCTGACAATAAGCTTATAGTTAATTATTGTGGCAAAACACTCGAATATGAGCTTACATATGTGGAAGATAATATAAGTGAAAATCTAAGTTCCATGATTGATTCAAACCTGAATGGTGAAGTAAATGATAATGAGCTGGATTATATTAAGCAGAATCTGTCAAAATCAAATCTTCAGCTGGATATGGAAACTATCAGGCGTCTTGATGCCCTGTATCTGGAAAGAAGTGATTTCAATTATGCCTTTAGAGACAACTGGGCAGATATTTCGGTTTCGGGATTTGGCCTGTCATTTGAGGAACCATTTTTCCCTGATGTACCACGGCCTTTTAAGGATACACGCTATGTTCAGATGATGAGAGTAAATGCCAACAGTGAAGATATAGGCAAAAGATATGGCGAAGCCTATGGTTTTGAGCTTCTGGACTGTTTTTCTTTGCGCTATTCTTTAAATCTGGCCTCAGCAAAGCCATTATATGAACAGGTTGTTTCCTATAAAACACAGGGAGATGGTTTATATACTGTTTACTGTTATGTAAACAGGAATATCTATAAGTGCTACAGCGAAATAAGCGATAATTATATTTCTTTTATCACCAGGGGCGATGGAATATATTTTATTTTGCGTAAGGACAGCATAAATGAATATAATTACGGCGACCTGTATGAGAATATTTCGATGTTAAACTGTGACCCTGATATTCATATGTTTATGATTGAAGGGTTTCTGGTTATGACACTGATTGTCGCAGGAACTGCTGAGATAATTATTTACGATATACAGAAGAAAAGGGAAGAGAAGTTATGGAACGATTACAGAAAATCCTTGCAGAAGCCGGTGTAGCTTCCAGAAGAAAAAGCGAGGAACTTATTCTTGATGGCAGAGTAAAGGTTAATGGCAAAACAATAACTGAGCTTGGTTTTAAAGCGGATTTCAGCGATGATATAAGAGTTGATGATAAACCAGTTAAAAAGGAAGAAAGTGTTGTCTTTATCTTCAATAAGCCAAAGAATGTAATATCTTCCTGCAAAGATGAAAAGGGAAGGGTTACAATACTGGATTATTTTGATGAGCCCTACCGTCTTTATCCGCTTGGCAGACTGGACTATGATTCTTCAGGACTTCTGCTGGTGACAAATGATGGTGAACTTACCCAGAAAATTCTGCATCCAAAGTATGAGGTTGAGAAGCTTTATGAGGTTAAGATAGATAAAATCGTAAGTGATGAAAAACTTAATAAGCTCTCGGAAGGAATCTACCTCGATGGCAGGAAATGTGCTCCCTGTACTATTGAAATTCTAAGCAAAAGTGAATCAAAAAAGACCATGCTGCTGCATATGGTCCTTCATGAGGGGCGAAACAGAGAGATTCGCCGGATGTTTGAATCTATAGGTGTAAATGTTTTAAGGCTTCATCGTCTAAAGGAGGCAGACATTGAACTTGGCAATCTGAAGCCGGGTGAATATCGCCGTCTTAAGCCGTATGAGCTTTCTAAATTAAGGAAATATCTTGGCTAGGTTCTTCAGGATCGATATAGATAGTTTTCTGATTTCTGATAGATACAAAGCCTGGTTTGGCTCCTTTGATTTTTTTGACATCCTTTATAAGACAATAGTCAACTGGAACCGATGAAGACAGTCTTCCTGAACTGTAGTAGGCGGCAATATTGGCAGCCATTCTGATTACTTCTTCATTAAGTCTGTCGGAGTTTACTGCAACGTGTGCTCCATGGTAGTCTTTCGCATGGAAAAAGGTGTAGTTGTTTCGGGCATATTCAAAAGTTAAAAAGTTATTCTGAAGATTGTTCTTGCCCCAGGTAATGGTGTATTCACCATATTTTATCTGGTAGAGATTTATCTTCTTTTTCTTTTTCTGTGGTGCTTTGTTTTTTTTCAGATAACCATAGGACATCAGTTCTTCTTTTATCTGCAGGCCATCCTGATAGGATGCCATACTGAGCTGCTCAGATATTGCGGTGAAGTAATTTATTTCTCCTTCACATATTTCTATCTGTTCTTTTATATAGCTGATACCTTTTCTTTTCTTGGCATAAATCTGGTAGTATTTATTGGCGTTCTGTTTAACTGTGAGTTTTGGATCCAGGGCAATATGAACAATATTGCCTTCGTAGTCTTCAATATCAACTTCCTTGAGGCCTTTTTTGTCAAGGTCATTATAGATGTACAGGGTATCAGCTTTTGTCTTGTCTTCTTCAAGGTTTTCTGCCTCATAAAGTGATTTTTTCAGTTTGTCCAGTTTGGTATTGTAGTGTTTAAGCTGTCTTTTGATGAACTTGAAGATATCATCTGTAACTGATTTGATTCTTTCTTCCTGTGATTTCTGATAGTAAAGGTAATCAAATCCTTCGCTTATGTCATTAAATACTTTATATGGGCTGTTTAGATGTTTAAGTTCAATGATGTGATACTCATTATCATAGATATAGAATTTCTCAGATGTTTCTATTTCAGTCATGATTTCTTTGAAGCTCTGATTATCCAGACGATAGCGTACTTCTTTTTCCAGTATTTTGGAAAAACCCTGAAGCTGAGCTACCAGAGATTCGTCAAGATTGACGCTCTCCGTTTCAAAGGGGTTAAGTTTTTTCTGAGATTCGATTGTTAAGAATGGCGCACCCGTCAGTATCACTCTTTTATTATTCTCTGATGGCGGTATTTTTTTATAGGCATCTATTATTTTGCCGCTGTCGCTGTCAAAAAGTATCAGGTTGGTGTATTTGCCCATCAGTTCCAGGGACAGGCAGTAGTTTTTTTCATCATACATTTCATCCTGGGCTTTTATTTTAAATAATAGATAGCGGTCAAATTCTTTCTGCTCGATTGAAGTTATTATTCCGTTGATCAGGTATTTTCTGAGTACCATGACAAAAGTAGAGGGATCAAGGTAGTCGGAATAGTTTTTTCTGGACAGGGCAATATGGGCATCGTTGGGGTGCAGGGAGATAACCATACTGGTGCGGATATTGTCGGCATGTACATTAAAAACAAGCTCAGTTCTGGAGCTTTGAGATATTTTGTTTATTCTGATTGGCAGGTGTGAACTTAATGAGTTCTTTATTTTGTTTAAGATAATTCCATCAATTGTCATGAACTTATTATAGTTTATTGTCATTCAGATAAAAAGTGGTAAAATATTTCAATATGAGAAAGGGACTATTGATTATTTTTGCGGGACCTTCGGGAGTTGGCAAGGGAACTATACTGAAGGAATTAGTTAATGATAAGGAACTTAATCTTGTATATTCTGTTTCAATGACTACCAGAGCTCCAAGGGAAGGGGAAATAGATGGAGTTTCATATTTTTTTGTCGATAAGGCTGAATTTGAAAGAGCCATTGAAAACAATGAACTTCTGGAATATGCCTGTTATGTAGATAATTACTACGGTACTCCTAAACAGTATGTTGAAAAGAAAAGAAATGAGGGATATAACGTTATTCTGGAAATTGAAACTGTTGGTGCTGAAAAAGTAATGGATATGTATAAGAATGATGTTACTTCTATTTATCTGGTTCCGCCTGATATGGAGGAACTGGAGCACCGTCTAAGAGGCAGGGGAACAGAAAGCGAAGAAAAGATTGCCAAACGTATCTTAACAGCCAGAGCTGAACTTCAGAAGCTGGATAAGTTTAAATACGTGGTGGTTAATGATGATATAAGTGAAACTGTCAAAAAAGTCAGGGAAATTATTATAAGGGAAATGAATATATCTGCTTAAGATATATTTTTTGTGTGTATGATGAAGTTGTTTAATGATAAGGCTTTTTATAAGAATCTGTTTGTAATAGTGCTGCCGATTATTATTCAGAATGCAGTTACTTCTTTTGTCAATCTCATCGATAATATTATGGTTGGCCAGATTGGAACTGAAGCTATGTCGGCAGTATCTGTATGTAATCAGCTTAATAATGTCTATATGTTTCTGATATTTGGAGCCTTTTCGGCTGTGGGCATATTTGCCTGTCAGTTTAAGGGGAAAGAGGATAATGAAGGTATTCTTAACTGTTTCAGACTGAAGAATTATCTGGCTGTTTTCATGTTCTCCCTGGTACTTGTGGCGGTACTTGTTTTTGGAAGGCCAATATTAAGGCTTTTCTTTAATAATCCGAACAATACAGCTGAGCTTAGTGAAAGAATGATTGAACTTTCGCTCACTTACTTCAGATATATGCTGCCGGGTCTTCTGTTCTTTACTTTTTCGATATGTATAAACACCACTTTAAGAGAACTTGGTAATACTTTTACAGCTATGATGGCTACGGTTGTTGCGATAATTGTAAATGTATCCTTAAATTATGTTCTGATTTTTGGCCATTTTGGTTTTCCGGCACTTGGCGTAAGTGGCGCAGCTGTTGCGACATCGATTGCCAGAGCTGCAGAGGTGGCTATACTGGTATTATTCATTTTCAGAAACTCTGAGTTCTGTTATCTGACAACTGTTTTCAGCAAATTCAGCGTTCCTTTGAATCTTTGTAAAGACATTGCGCTTAAGGGTGGTCCACTTCTAATGAATGAGGTTTTCTACAGTTTTGGTGAAGCAGGACTTTCTCAGTGTTATTCAAAAATGGGTGTCGATGCTCTGGCGGCCATGAATATCAATCTAACAGTAGCCAATTTCTTTTCGGTAGCCTGTTTTGCGATGGGCACGGCAACTTCAATTGTGCTGGGACAGCTTTTGGGTAAAGGTGAACTTGATAAAGCCAAGCCAACAGCCATGAAGCTTCTTTATACCAATATTTTTATATCGGTGATTTTTGGAGTGTGCCTGTTTGTTCTGGCTCCTTATTTTCCCAGAATTTATAATACAAGTATAGATAATCAGCTTCTGGCCAAAAATCTTTTAAGAATCTATGCTGTGCATTTGCCGCTTCTTGGCATCTATCATACTTCTTATTTCATTATAAGAAGCGGTGGCAAGACGATGATTACTTTCTGGTTTGATGGTTTTTATACCTGTTTTATTCTTTTCGGTACAGCACTGTTAGTCACAACTTTTACTTCTTTAGATATATTCTGGCTTTATGTGGTAGTAAATGCGGTTGATCTGATTAAAACAGTTGCCGGATTTGTACTGGTTAAAAGTGGTTTCTGGATACAGAATATTGTGAGTGATCTATGAAGGTAAATGATGTTTCAAAGCTGCTGGGTATGCCCGACAGTACTATACGCTATTATGAGCGGCAGCATTGTCTGCTGAGTGAAAGAAGCGCTAATAATTATCGTGATTTTGATATCTGTGATGTAATAGATCTTCACTATATTTCCAGCTGTCACCGACTGGGCTTTCCTTTATCGAAAACGAAGGAGTGTATGGAGAAAGGTGAGAGTTTTTTTGAAAATATTGATGAATATTTAGCTGATTATCAAAGGCAGATTGAGGAACTTCAAAGTAAGATAGAAAGAATTAAGGTGTTAAGAAGCTATTCGCTGCTTGGCAAGTTAAATGAAGCATTTATTCTGGAAGAAGTTGGTGCTATGTATAATCTTTGGGATTATTCAAAAGGTGAAGTTAACAAATCGTGTCAGGATTCAAAGAAGCTTTTTGAGTGTATACCTTATTCTTATATGGCACTGAAGATTTCTAAAGAGGAAGTGGCTAAAGGCCTGATTGAAAATATTGATTTTGGTATTGGGATAATGGAGAGCTATTATCATAAGTTTAATCTGGATATCAGATTAGCTGAAAAAAGGGAATCAGGGAAGGCTGTTTATATGGAATTTGAGTGTACAGATCCCAGTCTAATAAGTACTGATGACTTGAAGCCTATGATTGTTTATATGAAGGAACATGAGCTGGAAGCCAGGAGCGATTATCTGGCTCACATCTATTTATCAAGCAGAGAAAAGGGTCAGCACCTCTATCGTGTTGGTATTTCGGTGCTTGTTTAATAAAATTTTCACAAAATCCTTGACCTGTAAGTAGCTTACAGGTTTATTTTAATTTCTGGAGGTTTGATTAATGAAAAAACTATTAACTTTACTTTTAGCTTTAATGATGGTTCTTTCACTTTCTGCCTGTTCCAAGGATGCCGGAAATAGTAATACGGCAGTTTCGGGAACATTTGAAGGTGAATCAACTGGCATGCAGGGTCCTGTAAAAGTTTCGATGACTGTAGAAGAAGGAAAAATTACGGCTGTTGAACTTACAGAGATTCATGAGACACCTAGTGTTGCTTCGGTGGCAATGACCAGAATTCCTGAGCAGATTGTTGAACATCAGACTACAACAGTTGATACTGTTACTGGTGCAACCTTATGTTCTAATGCGATTATGTCAGCTGCAGCTAAAGCTGCAGAAGCTGCTGGACTGGATGCGGAAGTTTTAAAAGCCAACGCCTATCATGCACAGAAGCAGGATGATATTGAAATGAGTGCTGATGTAATCGTGGTTGGTGCTGGTGGCGCCGGCTTTAGTGCGGCAATTCAGGCTGCCCAGAATGGTGCATCAGTAATTATGATTGAAAAGTCTTCTGTTTGTGGTGGCAATACTCTAATGCAGGGTGGGGCCTTTAACGCTAATGACCCAGAAGGACAGGCTGCGTCTATTACTACTGTTGCCGAATATAATACTCTGAATAATTATCTGGCTTTATCAGTTGATGATGAAAATCTGCATTTTGATCAGTTCCCTGAGTGGAAACAGGTTTTATTAGATCTTCAGGCTGATATTAAGGCTTTCCTTTCGGCAAACAGTTCTAAGAAGCCAGGTGAGGATATGCCAGGCTATGATTCAACTTTATTGCATATGTGGCATATTTATACTGGTGGTTTAAGACAGATGCTGGATGGTACATGGGTAGCTTCAGATATTGAACTGGCTTCAACTCTTGCAGATAACGCTTTAGATACATATAAGTGGTGCGTTGATTCCTTGGGAATTGAAGGTGCTTATGGCAAAGATGCCGGTCTTTATACAGTCCTTGGCGCAATGTGGCCAAGAACTCACCGTTTCATGACTTCTACTGCGTTAATTGATCAGCTGACTAGTGTGGCTAAGGATCTTGGCGTTGAAATCTATACTGAGACAGCCGCAAAATCACTGATACAGAATACAGATGGCAAGATCGTAGGCGTTGAAGCTCAAAAGGCTGATGGTACAAAGGTTACATTATCGGCAGCCAATGGTGTTGTCTTAGCCTGTGGCGGCTATGGTGCTAATGCGCCTATGGCCAAAGAGTATGATAATTACTGGGGAGACAATCTTTCAGATAGAACATTAACTACTAACGTAGGAACTAACACTGGCGATGGTATTGTGATGGCAACAGCCATCGGCGCTGATACTGTTGGTCTTGATGTTATTCAGCTGATGCCTTCTTCTTCGCCTATTAAGGGTACAATGACTGATGGTATCTGGGCAGATGCCGCTTCACAGATTTGGATTGATAAGAATGGCAATCGTTTCGTAAATGAATATGCTGAAAGAGATGTTCTGGCTTCAAGTTCTTTAGCTCTTGAGGATGGTATATTCTATATTATTTATGCAGGCAGTGTTGATCCTGAAACCGGCATGTGTGAAGGTGCTGATCCTACACAGTC
>DBOW01000133.1:11250-12643 GCA_002299675.1 Solobacterium sp. UBA636 | reverse complement strand
ATAATATTTTTCAATGAAATCGTTTACATTTAAAAATACTCCATTTTAAGAAAAAACCAGCACATTTTGCTGCGCTGGCGTCCTCTTATTTCTGAATAATGTCAACAATTCTGCCAATATACATATCGTGATAGTCGTTATCGCCATACCACTTTTCAATAATATCCTTCTTAATAAAACCTTCTGGCGAAATATAATGCCTGCTTAGCTTCTCACACAAAACAACGGTACTAGCCTCCTCAAAATAAGGAATATCCTCTTTATATACAACGCTAAGTCCAGCCTTTTCAATCTTATTTTCATCTCTTCCTGATACCCTTCCCAGATATGCCAGTTTTTTACGATACTCATCATCAAAAAAACTAAGTGAAAAATAAGCCGAATTATCAATAAACTCCTTAGTATATCTGCTCTGACGAACAAAAATATAGACAACATCCTCACCCCAGATGACGCCCATGCCTCCCCATGAAGCAGTCATGGTATTTACCTTATCGCCATCTTTTGCGCTTATCAGCATCCACTTCTTGCCAATTGCCTCAAATGGATTAAGATTAAAACCTTTCTTTTCAGTAATACTCATAAAAATTCCCTCCTATATTTCCTCAATAAACCTAAATAACTTATTAACTGTTTTATCATTCCTTAACATAAAACAGCCTGCAGTATAAAAAACTATGCGTATTATGCTTATTTAACAATCTTCTTTTGCATCAAGATTCTTGCATAAAGCTCAAAATAACTCAAGTTTTCTCTTACAGCGTCAATCACCAGTAAACTCCTCTAAACACTTACGCATATCATCTAAAGGAAGATATCCAGGAATATAGCCATAATATTTATCATCATCATTAAACATAAAAGTCATAGGGAAGCCACTTACCCCATAACGGCTGCATAAAACCATATCATAGTCAAACAGAAGTTCAACATCACAGCCTAAATCATCAAGATATTTCTTGATACTCTCTTCATCTGTCTCATTATCCACATTAGGAGAAGTAACAATCACAAAACGAACATCTGGATACTCCTTCTTCAACAATGCCAAATCACTAATCTCCTGCTTACAGTAAGTACACCAGGTCCTAAAGAAAGTTATACAAACATTCTCACCCTCCATCTCACTTAAAGTAACTGTATCACCATTAGAATTCACCAGCGAAAAATCATACTTCTGCTTATCATTATCATAAACAGTATAGCCCGCATCCTGATATCTCTTAAGCTCACGCTTATTAGACATCACCTCATTACTGCATCTAATAAACATATAGCTGCCCATCAAACACAAAACAACGCCACCCACAATATTTACATACTTAAGAATAGCCTTCTTCTTATTAATAAAACCGATAAACTCCTCAACAAACAGACCAAGCAGAAGAAAAGG
>DBOW01000133.1:10134-11178 GCA_002299675.1 Solobacterium sp. UBA636 | reverse complement strand
CCCTGATCCGAAGCCATTATCACTGCACTGGTCAGATATGGACCAACACAGGGTGTCCAGGAAAAAGAAAACAAAAAACCAAAAGCCAGTGCCTGAATATAACTTAAACGATTAAGACTAAGATTAACCCCAATTCTTCTCTCCCTCTCAAACAAAGGTACCCTGATTACACCAAGAGTATAAAGACCAAATATAATTAAAAGAAAAGATCCAACAAACGAAATAATCAGCGAATAATCAGAAAAAACATTATTAAAAACACTAACCGATACACCCAGCAGAAGAATCGCGAAAGAAATACCCAGCACAAAGAAACAGGTAGTGACAAAAACCTTCAAACGATTATAAACAACATTTCCATTTTCATCTTTACTCTTTGCCCCAGATGCCAAATAGCCAAGATATAAGGGAAGAACTGGAATAATACATGGTGAAAAGAAAGACACCAGCCCCTCAACAAACATACTTATTACTACTGAAACATTCATTGTCATACCTCAAACACTATATAAACTATATTTTACTTATTATTACTGCTAAAAACCATAAAAAAACTGACCTTTCAGTCAGGAAATGTTGGAGCAGGTGATGGGAATCGAACCCACGTAGTCAGCTTGGAAGGCTGAAGTTCTACCATTGAACTACACCTGCAGCTAAATTTATATAAAATGGTGATCTGGGCGGGAATCGAACCCGCGACCCTTTGATTAAAAGTCAAATGCTCTACCACCTGAGCTACCAGATCATTTGGCTGGGATGGCTGGGATCGAACCAGCGAAATGACAGAGTCAAAGTCTGTTGCCTTACCACTTGGCTACATCCCAAAAGAACCTATTTAAACCTTAATGGTGGAGGGGGACAGATTCGAACTGCCGAACTCGTAGAGAGCTGATTTACAGTCAGCCGCGTTTAGCCACTTCGCTACCCCTCCATTAAAATGGTGCCGACTATAGGACTTGAACCCACAACCTACTGATTACAAATCAGTTGCTCTACCAATTGAGCTAAGTCGGCAAAAAATAATGGTGGAGGTTAACGGGCTCG
>DBOW01000133.1:9703-10099 GCA_002299675.1 Solobacterium sp. UBA636 | reverse complement strand
CTGCTTGTAAGGCAGATGCTCTCCCAACTGAGCTAAACCTCCACGCTTCTAGTACCTCTTTTCAAGGCTTATTAATAATAGCATGGCGGTTTTAGCTCTGTCAACAATTTTTTAAAAAATTTCTTCTCCCGCCCTTTCTTTTATTATCTACTTAGCCATTAATGCTAAAATAAAGAAAAAAGGAGAACACTATGAACCTGCAGGAAATAATGCAATACAGCCATTTCACAGTACTGGGAAATACCGAAAACCCTGAAAAATATGCATATAAAATTAAAGAAGAACTAATTCAAAAAGGCTACACCGTAGCCTGCGTAGACAAACAGTACAAATCAATAAATGATGTACCATTTGATATCGATGTACTGGACATCTGCATGAATCCAGCTAAAGCCT
>DBOW01000133.1:8964-9530 GCA_002299675.1 Solobacterium sp. UBA636 | reverse complement strand
TTTTCAAAAAGCTTCCACTTCTGTTTCATCTCAGGCAAGATACTGAAACAAAGCTTCTCTTTAGTTAAAGGATGAATAAAAGACAGTCTGAATGAACAAAGTGCTACATCACCATTAATTCTGCTTCCATATTTGCCATCACCCACAAGCGGATGGCCAATATTAGAAAACTGCGCACGTATCTGATGAGTACGCCCGGTTTCAAGCACAATATGAACCAAAGAAATATTCTCTTTAAATGAAATCAGTTTATATCCAAGCCTGGCCAGCTTTGCGCCAGGTCTTTTTTTAACCACATAAGTTTTATTCTTCTTGCGGTCATGATAAAGATAATCTTCGAGTACACCCTCATTATCTATTTCACCCTGCATAAGACAAAGATATTCCTTCTTAAATTCCGCTGTACCAAGCTTCTCACTGATAAGCCCCGCCATTCTTGAATTTTTTGCCAGTACCATCAGTCCTCTGGTCACCTGATCTAAACGATGCACCAGAAAAACATCTTTTCCATACTCATCTTTATACAGTTCGGGCAGGGACTGACTGGAAATACCATAGGGCTTATC
>DBOW01000133.1:6627-8916 GCA_002299675.1 Solobacterium sp. UBA636 | reverse complement strand
TCCTCATAAATAACAGGAATCATGAAACAATATCCTCAAATTCACATTTAATTGCCTTGGATATATCAACTGTTCTAATTCTTACCTGCACCCCAACTTTACCGCCAGAAAAATAAATCCTCTCATGACTTAAAGCCGATTTATCAAATACTGTCCTAAAAAACTTCTTCATGCCCACAGGCGAACAGCCACCATGAATATAGCCAGTAAGTGGCAATAGCTCCTTTTGATGAATCATCGAAATACTCTTTTCGCCCACAGTTTTTGCGGCTTTCTTCAAATCAAGTTCTTTCTCCACCGGAACCACAAAAACATAGTGAGCACCTTTAGCCCCCACAGTAACCAAAGTCTTATAAACCTCTTCAGGATTCTCGCCTGCCTTTAAAGCCATCTGGCTGCCGCTTAAACCCTCAGCATCTTCAATTTCCTTAACTTCATACTCAATCTTTTTCTGATCGAGCAGTCTCATCGCATTTGTCTTGGTCATAATAGAATTCTATCATTATCCAGAGCTTCTCCGGTATTCTCCTTAAATTTCTTAAGCAGTTTTTCTACTGTATAGCCCTTTTTCTCCTCACCACTAATATCAAGGACAATAGATCCATCCTTCATCATAATCAAACGATTGCCAAGACGCAGGGCATCAGCCATATTATGCGTAATCATCAGCGTACTTATCTTATTCTTATTGACAATATCTTCCGTTAAAGACAGAACCTTCTCTGCAGTCACTGGATCTAAGGCTGCCGTATGCTCATCAAGCAGCAGTAACTTAGGAATTGTAAGTGTTGCCATCAACAATGTTATAGCCTGCCTCTGTCCACCTGATAAAAGCCCCATAAGTGACCCGGTACGCTCCTCTAGGCCCATATCCAACAATGCCAGTCTATCCTTAATATATTTCTTATCATCCTTATTAAGATGGGCAAAAAGACCCTTGCCCCTGGACTGCAGATAAGCCAGACCCAAATTCTCCTCAACTGTCAAAGTAGGACAGGTACCCTTCATTGGGTCTTGAAAAAGCCTGCCGATAACCTTAGCTCTTTTATATTCACTTAGTCCTGAAATATCCTCACCATCAAGCAAAATACTTCCCTCATCTATCTCAACATTACCTGAAATAATATTAAAAAGCGTAGACTTGCCGGCTCCATTTGAACCAATAATGGTAATAAAATCCCCATCATTCACTTCCAGTGAAAGATTATTTATGGCCTTCTTCTCATCAGAAGTGCCCTTATTAAATACCTTAGTAACCTTATCGAGTTTTAACACGCTTAACACCTCTCACCTTTCCAAGACACAGCGCTACTACCACAATTACACTGGAAACAAGCTTCAGCATATAGGCTGGCATATTCAAACGCAGCGCAATCATATAAATTAATCTGAAAATCAGCGAACCCACAACCGCAAAACAAATGCGCTTAAATGTCGAACCCCTGTCGCCCAGTGTACGCCCAATCAAAAGCGAAGCCAGCGCAATTGTCAGCATACCTATACCAATATCAATACTTACCGACTTCTGCGAAAAAGCCAAAAGACAGCCCGAAAGTGCACAGATGGCACCAGAAAGACATAAACCCACCGTTGTCGTAAACTTAGGATCGATACTTGAATTCTTAACCATCGAAACATTAGAACCAGTAGCCTTGATTGCCAGACCCAGCTTAGTTTTAAAGAAAAAAGTCAAGACCAGAACCACCAGTAAAACTATCACAAAAACCAGTATTAGCTTATAGAAAGAATTATCAAACAGTTCCTTAAACATCGTAAATATCGTTCTTGTCTTATTCATATTAAGTAAAGAAGAACCCGACATCAGAAAAATATTAACCGAATAAAGACCACTGTTTACCACAATTCCCGCTAAAAGAGAATCAATATTAAGCCTGGTCTGCAGAAAAGAAGTAATAAAACCCGAAAGTGCACCACACACCAGGGCTGCCAAAACGGCCAAAAGGGGGTGGCCGCTAATTGCCACTACTCCTCCAGCCACCGCTCCTAAAGTGAAACAGGAATCGGTAGACAGATCGCATACCCCGAGCATTGTATAGCTTACAAAAAGCGCAATAACCACAAGTGAACAGATTAATCCCAGCTCACAGGCGGTCTGAATTAAACCGAGTGACATTATTTGAAACTCTCCGCTGTCTCAATCGAATTAACCTGCGTACATAAAGGCTCAAATACTGCCTTAACATCATCAAAGCTTATACCAAGTTCCTCGCAGATATCACTATTAACAGTTGCGATACCATTATCAAATGTCTTAACCGCTAAAGCTGC
>DBOW01000133.1:5163-6555 GCA_002299675.1 Solobacterium sp. UBA636 | reverse complement strand
CCAAGATTTGCATAATCAACACCATAGCCTAAAAATGCACCATTTAAGGCAAAGGAATCAGCACCAGTATAATGCTTAATACCAGCCTTAGCCATAGACTCATAAATACTTAATTCAGCAGTCATGATTGTATTATCAGTTGGTGTAAAGGCAAACTTAACGCCATCGCTGATCATTGATTCCACCGCCAGCATAACTTCAGAAGTATTAGTACCAGTATATTCCTTATAAGCTACACCCTTATCATTCAGAAATTCCTTAGCTGCCTTAATAGCTGAAGTCGAAGCATCCTGACCTACATCATAAAGAAGACCTACAGTATCCACATCATCAAGCGCAAACATCAGACTAAATACTGCCTTAGTATCCAGATAGTCAGAAGTACCTGTAAGATTGCTGCCAGGATTCTCCATTGAATCAACAAGCTCAGCACCAACTGGATCAGATACAGCCGCAAATACTACCGGAATGTTGTTGTCCTCGGTCTTGGCCTGCATAACCATGGCAACTGGTGTGGCAATTCCAACCATCAGATCAACATCTTCCATAATGAAATTAGAAACAATCTGATCAAGAACTACCGCATCCGCATTGGCATTATCCTCAAGAATCTCAAAACTAACATTGTTCTCACTCTCAATAACCGATAGCTCAGACTTAATATTTGCCACAATCTGATTCAAAGAAGCATCATCAACATAGTTACAGATACCAATCTTGTAGACAGTTTCACCCTCCTGTTCAACATCTTCATTCTTAGCCGAACAGCCAAACAGACATATAACCATCAATAAACATAAAACCAACTTTTTCATAAAACCTTTTCCTCCCAGAAAACAAAAAAGCTTTCATCTCATTTGAGACAAAAGCTTAAAAACCTCTGCGATACCACTCAACTTGATACAAAGTATCCACTCACTCATGTACCATCATACATGTCCCGCTTGATAACGGATGGGATTTCCCGTTGCCCTCTACTTAATTCAAAAGCACCCTCATAAGCCCATTCACTTACAATATATCACCGATTTACACCAGCCATCAGCTCTCTAAAGACAATCTCGTAAGCTACTACCCTTAATCTCAGGTTTATTTTGTTTCTAACTTAATAATAACAGAAAAAAAGAAGTATGAAACAACAATTTCATACTTCTTACAAACTTTTTTCAACTATAATGAAACAATTTTCATTACTTAGCCAGCTTAGCTTCGATATCCTCGATATCCTTAGTAAGCTTATCAATCATCTGATTCTTCTCAGCAATTACGGCCTCAGCTTCCTCAACTGCAGATTCCCTTAAAGACTCCTTCGCATTGTTAGACTCACGAATAATATCTCTCTTAAGACGCTCAATCTGCTGCTTCTTATAAGCGATATTATCTTCCATTCTG
>DBOW01000133.1:1794-5030 GCA_002299675.1 Solobacterium sp. UBA636 | reverse complement strand
TCTCTTAACTTCTTAACCTCTTCAGTTACATCCTTAGAGAACTTGCCGGCTTCGACAATCTCCTTAGCCTTGGCAACAAGCTCTTCCTTAGCTTCAGCTCTCTTCTTAAACTCAGCATCAAGCTGCTTATAGTACTTCTCTCTGGCATCAAAGAAAGTCTTACGTGCCTTAGAAAATTCTGCCCATAAAGCATCATCAATTTCCTTACCAGCTCTAGCGGTCTTCTTCCATTCATCAAGAAGCTTATTAAATTCCTCAGCTGTCTTCTTCCATTCATTAGATTCAGCTAAAGCCTGAGCCTTGGCAACGATCTCTTCCTTTTCAGCCTTTGCATTCTTAGACTTCTCTCTTAATTCCTGATAATAAGTCTTTCTCTTGGCAAAGAAAGCTTCTCTGGCCTCTCTAAATTCAGCCCATAAAGCATCATCAGCTTCCTTGTCAGACAGGTGACCGCAAGCCTTCCAGGATTCCATCAGCTCATCCATAGTCTCAGAAGCCTTCTTCATATTATTTGAATCAAGAGCCTCCTTAGCCTTGGCAATCAGTTCCTTCTTGGCATCCTCAATAGAACCTAAAATCTCATTGCGCTTGGCAAACACAACATTAAGATAACCCTCGAATTCCTCTCTAAGTTCCTTTTCCATGAAAGACTCATCATCATGTTCCTTCCAGCGGCGGCTCAGTGATTCAGCCTCTCTTACAGCCACAATTGGATCGCTGTCCAGCTTCTCAGTCAGACTCTTAGCTTTCTCTACAAGCTCCTTCTTGTTGTTTAATTGATCATCAATTCTGTGGTTTTCCATAAATTTATCTCCTTTAGATACTACCTTATCTATATTATTTAAAACCTTCATTACCCCATCATTATCACAGGTGTCGGTAATATAAAACGCCACCTCTTTAAGCTTATCACAGGCATTGCCCATCGCAATACCGTATTTAGATTCCAGAAACATCTCATAGTCATTCATATAATCACCGAAACACATTGTCTCATCATATGAAACATTCAGCATTTCCTGAATAACCCTTAACGCATGTCCTTTGGAATTCTCCTTTAAAGATATGTCTATCCATTCATCACCCGATACAATGGCACACATATTGTCCGGAAGCGGCGGGAACTTCTCGCTTTGAATAAGCGCATCCTTATTCGGGTAAAAAAGCGCAATCTTGATAACCTCATCCCGATCCAGCACAGACTTAAGATCATCAACCACTTCCATTCTGTCATTGTAGACCAGAAACTCACCCATAAAACGCTCATCACGCCTCATCATATATGAACCATGAACACAGCCCATATAAACACCTACATTCTCAAACCCAACAACTATATCAAGAACATTCCTGACATCATCATTAGAAATCTGATTAGTATAGAGTACCTTATCATTCATCGTAATAAGACTTCCATTATCCGAAAGAAAAATCAGCTTATCCTTGATCCTTCCAAAAGTCTTAACCAGCGAATAATACTGCCTTCCGCTGGCCGCAACAAACTGATACTCATTATGTCTGTCTACAAAATCAAAGAACGAACTAGATATCTCCTTTTTCGAATTAGCTACCGTACCATCGATATCAAAAGCGATTAATCTAATATTACCCATACTAGATATTGTACCAAAAAAATCTCCAATTAATAAAACTTTTCACAAAAAATTAAGACAAATTATTTTACACCACTTCCAAATATCAATCAACCACAATTTCCTGTTTTATGACATCATAATGTATTCTTTCAAAAAACCAATAGTTGTGAATACCATGATTTGTGATGTTTAACCGTAAAGCCTGCAAATTTATCCATAATATTCTAAATATATAGTCGTGCGAAAAAAATCTCTACAGAAACTTTTGAATATAGTTCATTAAAACAAACTTATAAAGAACGCAGAAAATAGCTACTATCTTCAGAAGAATGATGTACACAAAGTATAATCAAAGTCTCTGTTTTTTCATTAATCCTATAGTATGCTATATATTTTTTGATTATGCATCTCCTTATAAAACTATCATCAATATATAGATTATTCACCTGGGGACATGCACAGGGAAAATCACACAGACGATTCATCGCCAATTCAAATTCATTCAAAAAACTGTCTGCTGCCTCCGGATTACAGAGTACATAAGTAATATAGTTTACAATTCCTCTAATATCATTATTTGCACCATCTGTTAACTGATACTTATAAGCCATATTCCTTGCGAATGTCATTTAAAGCATCAGGACCATCCATCACTTTACCTGCTTCAATATCTTTTAGACCTCGTAAAATCAATTTTGCTTCTTCAAGTTCCTGGTTCTGTTTTGACCAATAATCGATATCCATTACCACCAGTCTTCCATAGCCATTCTTGGTAACGAACACTTCACCATTATCTTTACAAAGTTTCTCAACTTTAACCGTATCTTTTAAATCTCTCATGGGAATTATCTGCATTTCTTCATCCTCCTATGCGACTAAATTATATACTATATTTAGCTATAAATTAATATAATTTCAAAGCTACAGTTTTTATCATGAAAAGTACTTACGAAGCATATATTAATGTAAACAAGATTATTAACCTAATAGCCTGAACTGATATTCAGGCTTTATTCAAATAATGCACAGTCCTGGTGGCCATTTTACGACATCATACTCCTTTTAATCCTGATACTGTCCCATGAATCATAATCAACATTATCCGCCCTGAGCTTAATCACTCCAAATCTTCCTTCCTTATTCTGCACTATCACATCATAGGCCTTATAGATTTCGGGACATTCCTCAACAAGCTGCCATCTGGTATCCTCATCAACCAGAGTGAATTCCTCACCTAAAATCTCCTCAACCAGTTTTTCAAAAAACTCAGGGCAATGACTGATCAATGGTACCAGCAGCGGCGGATCAATCGGTCTTAAACTTTTAACATATTCTTCATAACTTAGCATATAAAAATTCCTCCTAATATTGTTATTGTCAAAAAAAGACGAAATTCCTCACCTAAATTCAAGAAATTTCGTCTTTTTAAACTAACTTATGAAAAAATATGTCATTTTCCCTGTTATTCAACAGGCTCAGTTGCATCTAAACCAAAATACTTAAGAGACAGCTCCTTTAAAGTACCATCAGCTCTTAAACCATCAAGTGTGGTATTGATAAACTCAATAAGCGAAACCGTACTGTCAGCCTTCTGGGCGGCAATGACTGTCTTTTCAGGATCAGTGCTATCCACAATCTTCA
>DBOW01000133.1:1428-1718 GCA_002299675.1 Solobacterium sp. UBA636 | reverse complement strand
AGCCTGGGCATCTCCTCTTTTCAAAAGCTCAATAGTATCGCCAAAAGTCTGTACATACTTAACCTCAGCTCCCAGCTCCAGAGCCATTTCCGCATAAGAAGAACCAGTTGAGTTAGTAGTAACCTTACCATTTAAATCATCAAAAGACTTAATATCCTCATTATCCTCAAGCACAATTAGCACTGTCTGATCATAGAGATATGGATTAGAGAAATTATATGACTTAGCTCTTTCATCGCTATAAGTAACACCATTAATTGCCAGATCATATCTTCCTGATTCAACACCAG
>DBOW01000133.1:0-1311 GCA_002299675.1 Solobacterium sp. UBA636 | reverse complement strand
CCAACAAGCTCATTGGTATTTTCATCATGATAAGTATAAGGTGACCAGTTACCCTCAGTCGCAATTGTAATATAGCCTCTTTCCTTAATCTGATCAATCAAATCTGAGGCTGTTTCCTCCTTATTTGAACAGGCACTCAAAGAAAGAACCATCAACATACAAAACAATACAGTTAATAACTTTTTCATTATTCTCCTACCTTTCTAATAAACTGCTTAATACGCTCATCATCCTGATGCTCAAAAAAATCATCAGGAGCTGCACACTTAATAATCTCGCCATTCTCCATAAATACCACTTTAGTCGAAACATTCCTGGCAAAATTCATCTCATGAGTTACTACCACCATGGTAATACCGCTTTTTGCCAGATCCCGCATTACCGACAAGACCTCACCAATAAGTTCCGGGTCTAATGCGGATGTCGGTTCATCAAAATAAATAACCTCCGGTTCATAGGCCAAAGCCCGGGCAATCGATACTCGCTGCTGCTGACCGCCACTGAGCTTTGATGGATAATAATCAAGCTTATCAGCCATGCCTACCTTCTCAAGAACCTCAACCGCTCTTTTCCTGGCGCTTAGTTTATCCATCTTCCTGACAACCGTCAAAGCTTCTGTTACATTTTCCAGAACCGTCTTATTCAGAAAAAGATTATAGTTCTGAAACACAAAAGCTGTTTTCCTTCGAATAGCCGCTATATCCTTCCTGGACATATGGGCCAGATCGTACTCTTTACCATCAAAGACAAGCGTTCCCGCATCACTCTTCTCCAGAAAATTCATACAGCGAAGACACGTCGTCTTTCCCGAACCTGAAGAGCCAAGTATCGAAATAACATCACCCTTGTCTATCTCAAGATTTATATCCTTCAAAACCTCAAGAGAATCAAATGACTTCCTTAGATTCCTGACCTCAATCATCTGACACCTCCATAGCTGTTAAGCCTGTTTTCCACTCTTTTCTGCACAAAAGAAATCACTGTACAGAAAATAAGATAAATCACAGCCGCTTCCACATAAAGCGCAAAAGGCTCATAGACTCGCCCATTAATAATCTGAGCCTGACGGAACATCTCCACTACCGTAATAGTAGAAGCCATACTGGTTTCCTTGACTAACGCAATAAAAGAATTAGACAGAGAAGGAAAAGCTGTACGCAAAGCCTGTGGCAGAATAATACGCAGCATAATCTGCATATAAGACTCACCTATACAATAGCCCGCCTCCATCTGGCCCTTAGGCACTGCCTCTAAAGAAGCACGCATCGTTTCCGCCATATAGGCACCCTCATTTAAGCCAAGTACCAGAAT
>DBOW01000045.1:8129-9246 GCA_002299675.1 Solobacterium sp. UBA636 | reverse complement strand
TCGGCCTGTGTTTTATCAAAAAGATGAAGATAGTATTCATCAAATTCGGGTACATATTCCCAAACTGGTCCGCCGAACTTGCTGACCCAGTTTGTAGGCATATGACCATTTACTGGTTTTCTGAAGTAGAAATAGTTTTTATATTTTTCATCACCCGCAAGTGCTTTTTTAAACCACTCATGTTCGGTTGAACAGTGGTTAAATACCATGTCGAACATCAGATAAATGTTTCTTTTGGCTGCTTCAGCTATCAGTTCTTCCACGTCTTCCATTGTACCGAATGCGGGGTCGATGCTGCGGTAATCCGCAACATCGTACCCATTGTCATTCTGGGGAGATACAAAGAAGGGACAAATCCATAGATAGTCTACTCCCAGCAGCTTTAGATAATCCAGTTTTTGTGTTATTCCTTTGATATCACCAAATCCATCGCTGTTTGAATCTTTAAATGATCTGGGGTAAATCTGGTATACTACTTTATCTTTAAAATTATTCATAGCCGCCTTTCTGATTATTTACCGTTTAAATCCTGTTCTGTAAGTTTCTTTTTGCCCATGATGAATGTTAAAACAAATGGAACTACAATTGCGATTAACATAGCTATGGCAAATTTAATCATATACTGAGGGAATATAGATAGAATTCCCGGAAGACCGCCAACGCCAATGGATACAGCCGTTACGCCTGTGCTTACTGAGAACATGGCCGCAATAGCCGAACCAATCATTGCTGAAATAAATGGGAAACCGTATTTTATGTTTACACCAAACATGGCAGGCTCTGTGACACCCAGGTAGCAGGAAATGCAGGCTGGGATTGATAGCTGCTGTGCTTTTTCGTTCTTTTTCTGAAGTACTATCATCGCAAGTACAGCTGAACCCTGAGCGATATTGGAAAGTGCAATCATAGGCCATAGATTGGTTCCACCGAATGAAGCGATCAGCTGAGAGTCGATAGCGTTTGTCATATGGTGAAGACCAGTAATAACCAGTGGTGCATATACAAAACCAAATACTGCCGCAAAGAGCCATTTAACAGGTGAATTTAAGCCAGCCCATACAATCTGAGAAATCCAGTCTCCAATAGTCCATCCAATAGGACCTAAAACAGTGTGTGC
>DBOW01000045.1:5860-7985 GCA_002299675.1 Solobacterium sp. UBA636 | reverse complement strand
TGAGCCTGATAGCCAATCATTTGTACAGTCGCAAAACCAAAGTTCCATACAGGAATATCAGCGGCTGCGGTGCCAGCTACAGCGTAAGCATTTAACAGCTGTGGCGAAACAAGAGTGATACCTAAGACAATACCGAGAATCTGGGTTGTACCCATTTTCTTGGTAATTGACCACACAATGCCAACAGGAAGGAAGTGGAAGATAGCTTCACCAATCAGCCAGAGAAAATGATCTACTCCACTCCAGAATTGAGAGACCTGGCATAATGTTTTGGTTCCTCCTTCCATTATGGCCATTGAATCAATTACATTTCTGAAGCCTAGAATAAGACCACCGACAATCAAAGCAGGGATGATTGGAGCGAATATTTCACCCATATTAGACATTATTTTCTGTATAGTGTTCTGTTGTGATTTGGCTGTCTGCTTAACCTCTTCTTTACTTACACCTTCAATACCAGAGATTTTAACGAAGTCATTATAGAACTCCTGTATTTCGTTGCCGATAATTACCTGGAATTGGCCAGATTGTGTGAAAGTCCCCTTAACACTTGGCAAGTCTTCAATCGAAGGTATATCAGCTTTTGATGGATCTCTTAATACAAAACGCATACGTGTAACACAATGAGTAACTGCCTGAATATTTTCTTTGCCACCTACCAGCTTCAGCAGTTCAGTGGCATCTTTTGTAAATTTTGCCATTTTAACTTTACTCCTTTAAATAGCCTGATGTTTGTATTGTTGGCCAACGTGTACGTACATCCTACATATTTAATATACAACGTGTTCATGTAGGTGTCAACATGTACGTACAAGATTTTGTGCATAAAAAAATGTAGCATATTACTACATTTTCTGTGTTTTATCTCTTCTGGCAAAATCAATGAATCTGAACTTGTCTGGCCTGTGCTTTGATTCTGTAAACTCGAACAGTGTGGCATCATCCAGGTATACATAGGATTTAACCGATACCAGCAGATTAAAGTCTTTCATATCCAGAAGCTGTTTATCTTCTTCGGTTGCCGGCACTACTGTTATTTCTTTACGGGCAAAGCTGATTTTCAGACCTAATTCATTTTCGATGTACTCATACAGGGAATCTTGAGCGTGTTTAAATTCCAGGCCTTTAATGACGTTTGCGTTAAGATAATCGGTATCCAGTACTATTTTCTGGCCCTCTATTTCGCGCACTCTGACCACTTTATAGACATAGCCATCATCCATATACAGCAGGTTTTTCATTTCTTCATCAGCTTTCATTAAGTTGAATTCGACGACATGAGTTTTGGTTGATTTAACAATATTGGCAGTTTCCAGTTCTTTATAGCTGGTTAAGCCAGATACCGGAAAAGAAATAATCGATGTATCAAGAACCAGTGAACCTTTGCCTTTTTCTTTTTGAATATAGCCATTTAAAGAAAGCAGATTTAAAGCTTTTCTGATGGTATCTCTGGAAGCATCATATTGTTCCATCAGCTCGTATTCGCCTGGAAGATAGGTATTTGGTTTATATTTTTTGTTGATTATTTTAGCTCTAAGCCTTTCGTATATTTCCTGATATTTTGCCATAATTTTACCAATACTAGTATAACATGTACGGATATGCTGTACAAGCAAGGTTAATAAAGTCCCCACTCTGCAAATTTTTCAAAGCCGCCCAGTGAACTTATATATTCTCTGGCGATTTCTACTACTTCAGAGTATGGTCTATTGTCAATTGTTTCATCACCAATAGCACAATACAGTTCTACCGGTTTATTTGTTTCCTGAGCCTTGAGGAAGGCATAGATGTTTACTGAAACATCTGCCTTTGACAGATCCTTGCCATGCAGACCACCGCCAGTAACTGAGTCAGCCATATCGGAACCAAGTTTGCGGTTGGTTGCACCTGAGTCAACATTGGTGCCGCCATCCCATTCGCCCAGTGGATTAATAATCGCAGCTGGATAAAGTTCATGCAGCTCTGGGTTTCTGGCTTTTGACTGGCAGATAATCAGTTTATCGTCTGCCAGGATGTATTTACCATCGCTTGGATATCTGTCATAGATATCTCTGGCAATTCTGGACAGCTTTTTCTGTTCATCAGTTAAAGGCATGCCTTTAAAGATACCGTTATCTCCACATTT
>DBOW01000045.1:2893-5779 GCA_002299675.1 Solobacterium sp. UBA636 | reverse complement strand
GGGGCAAGTCTATCCACGATGTTTTTTGCCTCAAAGTCAGATATCTCTACTGATGTTTCACAGATAATATGGCATACGCCATGGCCAATAAGTACTTCGGTTGCGATTTTTGGATCTTTCTGTTTTGAGTATGCCAGGTCAGTTAAAGCTCCGGCAATTCGATCAGCCACCTTGTCTGGATGGCAGGGATTAACTTTTTCAATCATTTTTGTTTATTCTCCTTTGCATCCATAAAGAGAATTAAAAACCCATCATAATGATGGGCGCAAGCTTTGAATATACCCATCATTCAAGTTTTAGCACCTTTCACTTCTTTTTCTGGAGTGGGGTTGCTGGCGAGTCTAAGGGCTTGTCCCTCGTCGCGCTCTTTATGGTAATTACTATTCTAAAGGAGTTTGGCAGCTTTGTAAACACCATATATAGAGCAATATGTTACAAAATGGTAGAATGTTGATATCGAAAAGGAGATGTTTATGAAGTTTGTAGAAGAATTCAAGAAGTTTGCCTTCAAGGGAAATGTGGTAGATATGGCGGTAGGTGTTATTGTCGGCGGCGCCTTTACCTCGATTGTAAACAGTCTGGTTAATGATATCTTTACACCGGTTGTTGGGGTAATCAGCGGTGGATATGATTTTTCTGGTTTAACAGTTAAGGTGGGAGAAGCCGAAGTGCTTATAGGCAATTTTATTAATGCCATTATCAGTTTCCTGCTGGTAGCTTTATGTCTATTTTTATTCATTAAGTTTATTAATAAATTTAAAGCTAAAGAAGAAGCTAAGCCAGCTGCTACACCTAAGGATATTGAACTGTTAACTGAGATTAGAGATCTGTTAAAAGAAAAGGCAAATTAATGCCTTTTCTTTTACCATATTATTAATCTTTCTTCTGGTTTAAGATACATTTTATCTGTTTCTTTTACATCAAATGCGTCATACCATTCTTTAAAGTTCTTTACCTGCATATTGGCTCTAAGTCTGGCAGGGGAATGAACATCATTCTTTAACAGGAATAAACTATATTCTTTCTTGGCTTTCTGACACCAGATTCTGGCCCAGTTGATAAAATAGGCTTTAAAGTCTGCATCTTTAGTTTCATGCATAATCTGCAGTGTTACAGCCATACCGCCATTATCGGCTATATTTTCTGACACTACAAGTTCGCCATTTACTTTATCATCCAGATAAGGAATGCCATCCCACTGTCTGATCATTTTTCCGGTCATTTCATTAAACTTTGCGAAATCTGTATCTGTCCACCAGTTGTTCATATTTCCGTTTTCATCAAAATGAGCACCATTATTGTCAAAAGCGTGAGATATTTCATGGGCAATAACCGCACCAATTCCTCCCAGATTTTCAGATACTGACTGGTCTAATGAATAGAAAGGTTTCTGTAAAATGGCGGCTGGGAAGGTTATATCATTTCTTGATGGATCGTAACAGGCATTTACCAGATGTCCTGGCATCTGCCATAGATTCTTATCGACTGGTTTATATAGTTTATTTAATTCGTCTTCGATTCTTACTTTATTAATTTTATTCATGATTTCAAAGTAAGAATTATTTTCATCAACCTTCATCTTTGAATAAATATCTCTTACCTTATCAGGATAGCCCATCTTAATAGTAATAGTGGACAGTTTAAGGATAGCTTTTTCCTTGGTGCTTTCTTCAAGGAAACCGTTTTTTACTCTTGTCTTATAGGCTTCGATTATTTTCTTAACCATATTAGTGACGTCTTTTTTAGCTTCTTCACCAAAATAGGTTAAGCCATAATAAATGCCTACTGGTTCTGAATAGACATTTGAAGCCAGCTGGTAGGCTTCTTTGGTTATCTCTGGGTCGGCATCAACGCCAGTAAGGGTACGGCTATATTCGGTACCGATATGTTTCATTTCTTCGCTTAAATATTTTGCAGAGCTTAAAAGAACAGAAATATAGGCATAGTGAATATACTGTTTAAAATTGAAGTATTTTTCAAATTCCTTAATAGCCTTTGGATCATAGACCGTAATGGTTTCAGGAAGAACATCATAGTATTCTTTCATCAGTGATTTAAGGTCAAATGGTTTAAGCATATTGAATACTTCTTCTGCTGCTGTCGGGTTGTTATATTTTACATAATCTGCCCATTCAACCCGGCTTTTTACTGATTTAGAGAGATTTTCATCAAATGTTAAGGCATCACTTAGATATTCTTCTTTTTCTTCATCAGTCAGGTCTGTAAAGCTTAACAGTTTATTGATCATATTTTTAAAAACAGTTAATAATCTGTTGCCTTCATCTGTTCCATAATATGTTGTATCGGGAAGAATGGTTGATAAGCCTTTTACCACAAAACAGTGTCTGGTGGCATCGTTCATATCTTCCCCGACACCAAATTCAACTGGCATTGGCACGTTCTTCTCAACCAGTTCTTTTAAGCTGGCGTTGAATGAATCAATATCTTTGACTGATTTAATCTTATTTAAAAGCGGCAGTACTGGTTTAATGCCTTCAGTGTTTCTTGCATCAGTATCCAGTACTTTTCTGTATAGTTTGATGGCATCATCCATATAAGGTATATCGGTTGTATTTTTGCCTGATTCAAAGGCTTTGAAGTCGGCCATAAGTTTCTCTTCAACATCTACAGCCAGAGATGCGAAGCCGCCAATTGTTGGTCTATCCTCGGGTATGACAGCTTTTTCCAGCCATTCGCCATTGATGTTTTCGTATAAGTCATCCTGTATTCTGATTGTCATTTTTTACCTTCTTTCTTGTATTCAGTATATACTTTTTCTGGAATCATTTTAAATATAGTGATCATTAAAAGGCTGAAGAGAAAAAGAAATACTACAATACCCAGATTATAGAAGCTGCCGGTCAGGTTTTCTAACAGAATAAGGGC
>DBOW01000045.1:773-2803 GCA_002299675.1 Solobacterium sp. UBA636 | reverse complement strand
TTTATCTAAAACTGTTAATGTGACTATATAAACGGCAACATATGGGAAATCTCTATACTCAGGTCTAAATCCCTCAGCCAGTATAAACATTGGATAGATAAATAATAATATATGCACAGTAAAAGAGTGAATGTGCATAAAGTTGAACATTGGCAGACAGGTCCAGGTTGGCATTACAAGGGCACAAAGTGCAGCCGGTACGCATATTGTGGTCAGTATAGTCTTTGTGACTCTGTTTGGTTTTATGGTGTTAAATAAAGCTGTAAAGATATTTACTGAACAAAGATGAAAAGGAAGATGGTCCCATTCAAACTGATTTGTCAGAAGGCATGGTATGTCTTTGAACAGTTCATCAATTATCAGTAATGCCGTTACTGTAATGAGTATTTTTCTTCTGGTGTTATGATTAAGTCTGCTGTAGTATTTAAAAATAAGCACTGTAAGAACTAACGCAGCAGTAAGCCAGAAAAGATGTGTTAGTGAAAAAAGTTTGAAACTTGTATAGTTTTCTCCGTAAAGGTTTTTAACGGACTGAGTTGTAAGCCAGAACATAGTTTTTCTCCTGTATTTAAATTATAGTCTTAATGGTAATTAATAATACACTTAGTGTCTTTAGATATGTGTCATTTTTGATAGAATATAGTTAATGAATCTTGAAGAATACTACAACAAGTTTAATGAAGATAAAAGACTGGATTCCCTGAGGGGCCAGGTTGAATATCTTACTTCAATGAAATATATAAGGGAATGCCTTAAATCTTTTGAAAAACCAAAGATAATAGATATAGGTGCTGGCACAGGGAAGTATTGTTGCGCTTTGGCCAATGAGGGCTATGATGTAACAGCTGTGGAGTTATGTAAATCAAATCTTGGTGTTCTTAAGGCTAAGAAGACAGCTGTTAAGGCATTTCAGGGGAATGCCCTGAATCTAAAAAGATTTGAAGACGATAGTTTTGATGTAACAATTCTTTTTGGACCAATGTATCATCTTCATGGATTTGATGATAAGATTACTGCCTTAAAAGAAGCTAAAAGAGTTACAAAGAGTGGTGGCTATATATTTGTTGCCTATATTAATAATGACTATGCTGTTATTGAGCATGGTTTTAGAGAAGGCAAAATACTTGATTCATTAGATAAGATGGATGAGTATTTCAGAATTAAGGAAGATGGCAACGAATTATATTCTTATGTCAGAGTTAATGATATAGATTACATTAATGAGAAAACTGAATTAAAGAGATATAAGCTTATTGCGGCAGATGGTTTAAGTTCTTATATAAGAGAGGACTTAAAAAAGCTAAGTAAGGATGAATTTGATATCTATATGCAATATCACTTGTCGGTATGCGAAAGAAGTGATATGCTAGGTACAACATTTCATTATTTAGATATACTGATGAAGGAGTAAAAATGGAAAAGGAACTGGTATTAGTAATTGACTTTGGTGGGCAGTATAACCAGCTGGTAGCCAGAAGAGTCAGAGAGTGCAATGTTTACTGTGAGATTTATTCTTATAAAGTTGCACTGGAAAAAATTAAAGAAAAAAAGCCAATGGGAATTATCCTGACCGGTGGTCCAAACTCTTGTTACGAAGAGGGAGCACCAACAGCTGATGAAGCTTTATTTAAGCAGGGCATTCCAGTACTTGGTTTATGTTATGGCGATCAGCTGATGGCTCATGTTCTGGGCGGCAAGGTTGAAAGAGCTGAAAACAGAGAATATGGTAAAACAGATATTTGTCTTGATACAGATTCTAAGCTGTTTGAGGGCATTAAAGCTGACAATACATGCTGGATGTCACACTTCGACTATATTTCCAGGATGCCAGAGGGTTTTAGGTCAGTAGCTCACACTGTAAACTGTCCGGTAGCTGCCATGGAAAATGTGGAAGCCGGTCTATATGGTCTGCAGTTTCATCCAGAAGTACTGCATACACCAGATGGCACGAAGATGTTATTTAACTTTGTAAGAAACATCTGCGGCTGTAAGGGCGACTGGCGAATGGATTCCTTTGTTGAGGAACAGGT
>DBOW01000045.1:0-647 GCA_002299675.1 Solobacterium sp. UBA636 | reverse complement strand
TTTGTTGATCATGGCCTTTTAAGAAAGAATGAAGGCGATGAAGTTGAAAATATTTTTGGTCCAAATGGAAACTTTGATTTAAACTTCATCAGAGTAAATGCCCAGCAGAGATATTATGATAAACTGAAGGGCGTTACTGAGCCTGAAAGAAAACGTAAGATTATTGGTGAAGAGTTCATCAGAGTCTTTGAAGAGGAAGCCAAGAAGATTGGTGCCGTTGATTTCCTGGCTCAGGGAACTATTTATCCGGATGTGGTTGAATCAGGACTGGGTGGTGAATCGGCAGTTATTAAGTCACATCACAATGTAGGCGGTCTTCCTGATTATGTTGATTTCAAGGAGATTATTGAGCCTTTAAGAAATCTGTTTAAGGATGAAGTAAGAAAAGTAGGTCTTGAGATTGGCCTTCCAGAAGATCTGGTATTTCGCCAGCCATTCCCAGGCCCAGGACTTGGTATCCGTATTATTGGTGAAGTAACTGAGGAAAAAGTTAAGATTGTTCAGGATGCAGACTACATCTATCGTGAAGAGATTGCCAAAGCAGGTCTAGACAAGGACATCAATCAGTATTTTGCCGCCCTAACAAATATGCGTTCAGTTGGCGTTATGGGTGATGAGAGAACCTATGACTATGCCGTTGCCTTAAG
>DBOW01000032.1:1609-2509 GCA_002299675.1 Solobacterium sp. UBA636 | reverse complement strand
ATATTGCAGCCCAATACTTTACAGATGGAGTATAGGGTCTGTACACTGGCTTTATTAATGTTTTTTTGCCTCTGTTCATACATCTGGATAGATCTTAGACTGACTCCAGCTTTTTTTGAAAGCTGGGATTGAGAATATCCGCAGATCTTTCTTAGTGTGCAGAGTTTTGTCTGTTTAAAATGTTCTTTTAGTTTTTCATCAAGTATTTCTACTGTTTTGCTGATATCCGCTTCATGAAGGGTGTAATACATATTGCGCAGTTCTTCAAAAGAGACAGCTTCAAGTATTTCGCTTATTTTCCTGTCCGAATACCACTGGTAATACGCAATAATCCAGCCAGTCCAGTATTCTGCCGATCTGGAGTATTTTATTTCTGGAGTTTTTTTAATATATTCATTTTTGGCCTGATAAAATATGTCGATAATTATTTCTGGGCCACTTTTTCCGGCGATGATAGCCGGGTCGCCCTGTTCAAACCTGGAGATTATTTCAGAGTTGACAATGATACTGTTAAGATCTTTAATGCTGATACCGCAGTCATTAAAGGCGTAATCAAAGGCCTCACCAAGAGTGGTTTGAGCTTTGTTAAGATATGTTTCTTGGTATGCGTGGATCATTGTTTAAAATACCTCCTCTGATTATGTCCTGGACATAAAGGCCATCTTCTTCTTTTTCAAGTATTTTTAAATAGTAGTTATTGGCATCATCATCTCTTTTCTTTCTTAATGGGTAATATAATTCACTTTCAGCTTCTCTGTAGTTAACAAAACTTAACTGTTCAAAAGAAAGCCGAGATTTAAGGACAATCTGTTCTCCCAGTTTACCAAGTTTCATTGCCAGGGAAAGCTGTTCTATAGTGATTGTGTTATTGAGAAATGCCTGAGCATAGTCAAAATAGGA
>DBOW01000032.1:0-1578 GCA_002299675.1 Solobacterium sp. UBA636 | reverse complement strand
TCTGCTCTGTAACCGATAATTAAATCATAGGCATTTACATTAACAGAAAAGTTATCAATAATATATCTTCTGGCTCTGTTTGCGACAGGATTATTAAGGGTAAATACTCTGTTATTTACCAGTGTCGCAATCCAGTTCAGGATAGTATACTGTTCACTGTTCAGGTAAAGGATGTTTAAACATTCTGTATTTAAGCTGTATTTATTTACATAGCCATTTCTGTTTTTTGTGACTGCCCATTCTTTGGCCAGATCTTCGTTTTCGGTACAGTAGAATCCAGGTCCAAAATCATTATGTCTTTTTCCTTCACCAAATACTGGTTTTTCAATTATTTTTTCTGAACCATGATAAATAGTTACAGTACTGTTCATAGATTTATTCCTCCAGGATTATTATATCACTAAAGTGATATAGAAGATATGGATATTAAATATGATAGTATTTATTTATGAACAGTATTAAAGATATCGATTTGAATTATGAGACTTTAAAGAAACTTAAGGATAATGACTGTATTTATATTCTTGGTGATGAGGGACTGGAGGGTGTTTTGTTAAGTCCTAAGGAATATAAGCGTCTTGTGGGTGTTGAGGAAGATCTTAAGGATGTTCTGATGCAGATTGCCATATCTAATTAATCTGGCTCTTAATGAGCCTTTTTATTTTGAATTGCATTGTTTTTGTAATCGGGCTAAGAAATATACAAAAATCCGTATTAAGTTTTATATTATTCCGGAAACATGTTTTGAAACAAATTTTTTATTTCACAATTATGATAATATATTGGTCATAGGAGGAATACAATAATGGGTAAAATTTCTAGACGTGATTTCCTTAAAGGAGCGGCAGCTACTACAGCTGGGGCACTGGTTATGGGAACACTTGCTGGCTGCAGCGCAAAAGATGAAAAGCCAGCTGAAACTAATACTGCTACCGAAAAAGTTAGACCTACATCGCCTGTAGATGGCAAATATCTGACTAAGGCCATGGGTCATGAGGACTGGATTTATGTTTCTACATCAATTTTTGAGGGCAAAATTACAGAATGTAAGGTTGTGGCTCATGAAGAAACTATTGGTATCGGCAACTATGCCTGTGCCAGAATTCCGGCTTTAATTGTTGCGAATAATTCGTGGAATGTGCCAAATGTAAGAGGCTGTTCAATTTCCTGCAATGCGATCAAATCAGCTGTAAAAGAGGCTATCCTGGACGCGGGATACAAGGTTGAGGATTTTGGAACTGAAATTGCCAGACCAGCCGGTGAAAACGCTGAAGAGACGGTGGATGTGGCAATTATGGGTGCCGGTACTGCTGGTCTTGTGGCTGCGGTAAGATTGCTTGAACAGGGCAAAACTGTGGCAATTGTAGAGAAAAGAGATATTCCAGGCGGTTCAATGCCTATGACTTATGGTGGTGTTGTTGCCTGTGGTTCTAAGCTTCAGAGAGAGTATGATAAGGCGGGTATTCTGGCTCAGGGACCTTATGGTACTGTTGATTCAATCATGAATTTCTGGACTAACTACCTCAATCCTGAACTGGATACTTATAATCCGGAGATGCCATATATGAGACAGCAGTA
>DBOW01000075.1 GCA_002299675.1 Solobacterium sp. UBA636 | reverse complement strand
AGTAGATTAAATTTAACTATTAATAGTTCTTAGCGTTAATCTCGAAGTAAGCCTGTGCATGTAAGCATACTGGGCAAACTGCAGGTGCCTGTGTACCTACAACGATATGACCGCAGTTGCGGCATTCCCAAACCTTAACTTCTGACTTCTTGAATACTTCCTGAGCTTCAACATTGTGTAATAAAGCTCTGTATCTTTCTTCGTGTTCCTTTTCGATTGCGGCAACCATTCTGAACTTGGCAGCTAAAGCTGTGAAACCTTCTTCTTCAGCTTCCTTGGCAAAGCCATCATACATATCAGTCCATTCATAGTTTTCACCTTCGGCTGCATGTAAAAGGTTAGCTGGAGTATCGCCTAATTCACCTAACTCCTTGAACCAGAGCTTAGCATGTTCCTTTTCGTTGTCAGCTGTCTTTAAGAATAAAGCGGAAATCTGTTCATAACCTTCCTTCTTGGCAACTGAAGCAAAGTAAGTATACTTGTTTCTGGCCTGAGATTCACCTGCGAATGCTGTCCACAGATTCTGTTCAGTTTTAGTTCCTGCGTATTTGTTTGACATATGTAATTCCTCCTATTATGTCCTAAATGATTATATCACTTATTTAAGAACGATTCTTATTTTTTAGAATAATTATAAAAATTTTTTTAAAAGATTTTCTACATTGCCATAGGCAATCATTTCTATCTCTTCATCCGAAAAATTTTCGGCTTTTAAAGCCTTAACCAGATTCTGAGTATCGGCAGCCGACTTCAGATCATCAGCCATTGAATCAGCACCATATCCACCAAGAAAGTTCATATAGTCAAAGCCAAAGGCCAGATGTTCCACTCCAACAAGGTCAGCAATATATCTTCCATGCTTTGCCAGAGTGGCTGCATTACAGCTATCTTCATCTTCACTGATAAAATGCCTTGCCGCATTTAAACCAATGAGACCTCCCTTTAAAGCTATTGCCCTAATCTGCTGATCGGTGAGGTTTCTTTGATGGTTACATAGAGATCTGGCATTGGAATGAGTGGCAATTACTGGTTTATCACTTAATCTCACAATATCCCAGAAGCCTGCCTCATTGATATGGGAGACATCAATAATGATATTATGCTCATTAAGTTTCTCTACCGCTTTAATTCCCTTATCACTTAAACCTCTTAAAGGATTATTTGGCCAGCCATCAGCCAGCTGATTTGATTCATTCCAGACTAAAGAAGCTACTTTTACATTATGTTCATAAAGCCAGTCAATTTCTTCTTCAACATTTTCACCAATACCGCACATTCCTTCAACCGAAATTACGGCATGAATCTTATTCGGAATATCCAGATCTTCTTTCTTTGTAACTTTTACTGTTGTTTCTTCTGTATCTAAAACTTCATTGGCATGCAGAATCATCTTCTGCATATCTGCATATGATTCATCACCTCTGAAGAAGCAGGCACAGAAAACACCCTCTACCTCACCTTTCTTGAGATCATCAAGGTGGTATTTTTTAAAGACATCTTTTTCGCCATTCAGGAAACGATGATACAGGTTTGTACCCATATCATCGTGCATATCAAAAGCTTTCATTAGAATAAGCCTACAATTTCGCCATTGTCCAGAATATCCATATTGTTGGCAGCTGGAACCTTAGGCAGACCTGGCATTCTCATAATATCGCCCGCAATGGCCACCAGGAAGCCAGAACCAGTATTAGGAATCAGGTCATTGATTTCTACCTTAAAGCCTCTAGGACGGCCAAGCAGTGTCATATCATCTGACAGTGAATACTGAGTCTTGGCAATACATACAGGCAGCTTGTCGAGTCCCTGTTCATTGAATTTCTTTATCTTATTAACTACCTTCTTGGTAAAGATTACATCATCGGCGCCATAAATCTTAGTCGCAATAGTTCTGATCTTATCTTCAATACTTAAGTCCAGATCATAGATTGGCTTAAAGTCAGCCTTTTCAGTTTCCAGAACTTCCACAACCTTATTAGCCAGCTCGATACCTCCATCGGCCCCTTTAGCCCATACTTCCGATAAAGCTACACGGGCACCCTTAGCTTCACAGATTTCCTTAAGTAAATCTAATTCAGCCCTGGTATCAGTTGGGAAGGCATTGATCGCAACTACACTTGGTAAACCAAATGAATGAATATTTTCAATATGCTTCTCAAGATTCTCTACGCCCTTTCTTAAGGCTTCAAGATTTTCGTTAGACAGCTCTTTCTTGTCCATACCGCCATGCATCTTTAAGGCACGAACAGTGGCAACTATTACAACCGCATCTGGCTTTAAGCCTGCCTGACGGCACTTGATATCTAAGAATTTCTCGGCACCCAAATCCGCACCAAAGCCAGCCTCAGTTACCGCAATATCGCCAAGCTTGAGTGCCAGCTTTGTAGCCATAACTGAGTTACAGCCATGGGCAATATTGGCAAATGGTCCACCATGTACAAGTACCGGATTATGTTCCAGAGTCTGAACCATATTTGGCTTGATGGCATCCTTAAGCAGCAATGTAACCGCACCTGTTGCCTTTAAGTCATCAACTGTAATGGCCTTGCCATCATAGCTGTAGGCCACAATCATACGGGCAATTCTTTTCTTGAGATCATCTAAAGAAGTAGCCAGACATAAAACACCCATTACCTCTGAGGCAACCGAAATATCAAAACCATCTTCTCTAGGCACACCATTAACCTTGCCGCCCAGTCCCACTACAATATGTCTTAAAGCTCTGTCGTTTAAGTCAACACATCTTTTCCAGACAATATTTCTTGGGTCAATATTTAAAGGATTTCCCTGCTGAAGCGAGTTATCAAGCATGGCGGAAATCAGATTGTTGGCGGTAGTAATGGCATGAATATCACCAGTAAAATGAAGATTAATATCTTCCATCGGCACAACCTGAGCATAGCCGCCGCCAGCTGCACCACCCTTGACACCAAAACATGGTCCAAGAGATGGCTCTCTCATGGCAACAACCGTCTTTTTTCCAATTTTATTTAAACTCTGTGCCAGACCTATCATGGTAGTGGTCTTACCCTCACCAGCTGGTGTTGGATTGATGGCGGTAACCAGAACCAGTTTTCCATCTTTTTTATCTTTCAGTCTTTCAATAGTCTCTAAAGAAATTTTGGCCTTATATTTTCCATAAAGCTCTAAATCATCTTCGCTTAAGCCAACCTTGGCAGCGATTTCTTTAATAGGTTCCATTTTAGCACTCTGAGCAATCTGAACATCTGTAAGCATTTATTCCTCTCCTTTTATACAACACCTCCATTATCCCATAAAGGTGCTAAAATTGATAACGAAAGTGAGGATTTAATATGCCCTGTACAACTCTATTAGTAGGAAAAGACGCTTCCTATGATGGCTCAACCCTGATGGCCCGAAATGAAGACTCAGGTGCCAATGGCTATTGCGAAAAGAAATTCATCGTCGTAAAGCCAAAGGAGCAGCCAAAAAAATATAAATCAGTAATCTCTAAAGTCGAAATCGAACTTCCCGATAACCCCTTACAGTACACCGCCATGCCAAATGCCGTAGACAACGAAGGAATATGGGCGGCTGCCGGTATCAATTCACTAAATGTATCAATGACCGCCACTGAAACCATTACCTCCAATCCAAGAGTACTGGGAGGAGATCCAATGGTAAAAGAAGGAATTGGCGAAGAAGACATCGTCACCATTACTCTGCCCTATATTAAAAGTGCCAGAGAAGGTGTCATCAGACTTGGCAAACTCTTAGAACAATATGGTACCTATGAGAAAAATGGCATCGGATTCCAGGACAGGGATGAAATATGGTGGCTTGAAACCATTGGCGGTCATCACTTTATTGCGGTAAGAATTCCGGATGATCATTATGCCATCATTCCCAATCAGCAGGGAATTAACTATTTTAACTTCAAAGATGCCTATACAGACCAGATTAATAATATCTGTTCACCCGATATGGCAGAGTTTATAACTGATAATCACCTGGATCTGTCTTTAGACAATATCCCGGTAAAAGAAAACACTCATTTTGATATCCGTGCAGCCTTAGGCTCAAGAGATGATTCAGACAGAGTCTATAATACCCCTCGTGCCTGGTATACATTAAGATACCTCAATCCTTCAATCAAGGACTATGGGCCAACTGATATGAATATTCCTTTTGCCTTAAAGCCAGAAAAGAAAATCACTCTCGAAGATATGAAAGAAATACTTTCATCATGTTATGAAGATACTGAGTATAATCCTTATGGCAAAAAAGGTGACCTCTCTAATGCCGGCAAATTCAGGCCAATAGGTATTAACCGCAACAATTTCCTTTCAATTACTCAGATTAGACCTTATAAGCCATTTGAATATCAGTGTCTTGAATGGATTGCGATGGGCTCAAACCGATTTAATACCATGATTCC
>DBOW01000027.1:3968-7662 GCA_002299675.1 Solobacterium sp. UBA636 | reverse complement strand
TGCAGGATGCAGCTCTATAGTCTTTGGATTATGGCGTCAGTATATTCTTTTGTTGAAGATGTGCCACCTAAATCCGGAGTTCTGATGTCTGTGTTTTCCAGTACATCATTGATAGCTTTCTTTATTCTGTTTGCTTCATCTTTAAAGTTCAGATGTTCCAGCATCATTACCGCTGAAAGTAAGAGGGCTGTTGGATTGGCTATGCCTTTGCCCGCAATATCTGGAGCTGAGCCATGGACAGCTTCAAAGATGGCACAGTCATCGTTTTTGTTGCATGATGGAAGCAGCCCCAGCCCACCGATTAAGCCTGATGTCAGATCTGACAGGATGTCGCCATAGAGATTTGGCATTACCATGATATCAAACTGTTCTGGCTTCATAACCAGCTGCATACAGGTGTTATCGACAATCAGTGAATTGGCTTCAATGTCTGGATATTCACCGGCAATTTCTTCAAAGATATGAAGGAAAAGGCCATCTGATTTTTTGAGGATATTGGCTTTATGGACACAGGTTACTTTATGTCTGTTATTGTTAAGGGCATAATCGAAGGCCGATCTGATGATTCTTTCAGAGGCTTTTCTGGTTATTTTTTTGATGGCATGTACTTCATCAGGAGAAATTTCTTCTTCCAGACCGATATAGAGGTCTTCGGTGTTTTCTCTGAAGGTTACAAGATCAACATTGTCATACTTTGTTTTGACACCTTTAAGTGACTTGGCTGGTCTTATGTTGGCATATAAGTCTAAAGCCAGTCTTAAGCCAACATTTACTGAACGGAAGCCTTTGCCGACAGGTGTGGTAACAGGAGCTTTGAGAGCTACTTTATTGCGTTTTATAGACTCAATGGCTTCATCAGGAATCAGCACTCCTGTTTTGTCATAGCTTGTCTGGCCAATGTCGAATTCTTCGAATTCCAGAGGCAGGTTCAATGCGTTTAAAACTCTCAGTACTTCATCAGTTATTTCTGGGCCGATGCCATCGCCTTTAAATAGAGTTATTTTCATNNTTAATTTCTCTCCTTTAAATCAATATAATCATGTTTTTCGCCAACATATTTACCTGCTGGTCTGACAATTCTGTTGCAGTATAGTTTGTTTTCAATGATATGGGCAATCCAGCCGACTGTTCTGGCCATTACAAACATTGGGGTAAAGAGATCTTCTGGTATGCCAAGCACGTCATAGATTAAGCCGGAATAGAAATCGACATTGGCTGATACTTTTTTGTGTTTTTCTTTATAGATGATTTCTTTGGCAATATTTTCAAATCTTAGATAGAAATTGAATCTGTCTTCAATGCCTTTTTCAATTGCCAGAGGTCTGACTTTCTTTTTCAGGATTTCAGCACGTGGATCAGAAAGGGTATATACGGCATGGCCTATGCCATAGACAAGACCCAGATGGTCAAAGAAGTCTTTGTTTAATATTCGATAAATGATATCTTTGATCTGTTCGTCAGTTGCGTCAGTACCGATTTCATCGATTACAGCCTGCATCATCTGTTTGACCGCGATATTGGCACCACCATGTTTTGGCCCTTTAAGGGAACCTACTGAGGCAGCCAGAGCGGAATATATATCTGTGCCAGTTGAGCTTACGACAATTGATGAGAAGGTTGAGTTATTGCCGGCACCATGATCCAGGTGAATTACCAGACACAGATCCAGGAGTTTTGCTTCTTCTTCACTGTAGTTTTTATCTTCTCTGATCATTTGCAGAATATTGGCGGCAATGCCGGCATTTTCATCTGGGTGGTGAATAATCAGGGAGCCGCCATCCATAATGTGGTGTTTTGCCTGATAGGCATAACAGATAATGGCTGGAAGCTTGGCTATGATGTTAATACCCTGTCTTAAGACGTTTTCAGGATCTGGACTGTCAGGGTTTTCATCGATTTCATAAAGCATAAGCAGCGATCTCTGAATTTTGTTCATGACATTCATGCTTGGATTAGACAGAATATTCATGGAAATATATTCTGGAGGAAGGGCGTAATTGTCTTTTAAGACTTTTCTGAAGGTTTCCAGTTCATCCTTGTTTGGCAGATGGCCAAACAGGATAAGAAAAGAAATTTCCTCAAAGCCACAGATGTCTTCGGAATCTATTCTTTCAGCTATTTCTGATACTTTTATGCCTCTGTAGTATAATTCGCCATAGTCATCTTCTTTTTTGCCGTCAACCATTTTATAGCCTACTACATCAGCTATTCTGGTAAGGCCGATAAGTACGCCAGTACCATCTTCGTTACGCAGGCCTTTTTTTACACCCCATTTAGTATATTCGCTGTCAGGGATATTGTTGAATATTTTTGACTGTTCAAAAATGTTAATCAGTTTGTTTTCCATAATCTCTAAGCTCTTTTCTGTAAATTGGAATCATCAGTTTGTCGTTTTCAGATATGTAGTCTTCTAAATTTTCAATATCAAGCCATTTTACATCTTTGTTTTCATCTTCTTTGATATGCAGAGATTCATTTTCATCTGCTTCGAAAAGATAGGTAAAATTCAGGTGCAGATGGTCTGATACGACTTTTCCTTTTTTGACATGATGTCTTACAGGAATGATTTCAAGGGAATACAGGCCATCAGAAATGAGTTTTAAAGAGCTGATTCCGGTTTCTTCTTTAGCCTCTTTAATGGCTGTATTCAGGGGATAGATTTCCCCATCCATATGTCCTCCCGTCCATGAATAGGATTCATAGATGTTGTGATAAACCATGAGAACCCTGGTACGGTCTTTGTTTAAGATCATACTGGAAGCGGTGAAATGGGCCAGGTTGTCTCTGTAAAGAGCTTTGTCACCGTAAACAGAAATGATGTGCTCCATCATTTCTCTGTCAGTTTTTTCAAGTTCATTAAAGGGACAGTAGTCCTTTATTTCTTCGACATAAGTTTTCATGTGTAATATTTTATATCAATCTGGTCTGAAAGCATATAATATTTTGCCTAATTAATGGTTCACGAGTAAAATGAATATCGAGGTACTAGAATGAAGACTTTAAGTGAAAAGATTATTGAAAAACATTTGGTTAAAGGCTCAATGATAAAAGGTGAGCCAATTGAAATAAAAATCGATCAGACTCTGACACAGGATGCGACTGGCACAATGGCATATCTGCAGCTGGAAGCTCTGGGAATAGATAAAGTTAAAACAGAGGTTTCGGTTTCTTATGTCGATCATAATACTCTGCAGTCCGGCTATGAAAATGCAGATGATCATAAGTTTCTGCAGACAGTAGCCAACAAGTATGGCGTTATATATTCAAAGTGCGGCAACGGAATCTGTCATCAGGTTCATCTGGAAAGGTTCGCAAAACCAGGAAAGACGCTGCTGGGTTCTGACTCGCATACACCAACAGCTGGTGGTATGGGTTCTTTGGCAATTGGTGCTGGCGGTCTTGATGTTGCCTGTGCCATGGCAGGCAGGCCTTTCAGTCTGATAATGCCGAAGATTGTCAATGTTGAGCTTAGAAACAGTCTGAGAAATGGTGTAAGTGCCAAGGACATTATCCTTAAGGTTCTGGAAATAATGAGTGTTAAGGGCGGTGTTGGCAAGATTGTTGAATATACAGGCGAGGGTGTTAAGACTCTCTCTGTTCCTGAAAGATCAACCATTACCAACATGGGAGCTGAACTGGGTGCGACAACTTCTATTTTCCCAAGTGATGAAGTTACTTATGAATTCTTAAAAAG
>DBOW01000027.1:2515-3884 GCA_002299675.1 Solobacterium sp. UBA636 | reverse complement strand
CATATCGTAATTGATTTAAGCGAACTTGAACCGCTTGTTGCCTGTCCACATTCCCCAGACAATATTAAAAAAGTGTCTGAATTAAGTGATCTGAAGGTAGATCAGGTTCTTATTGGTTCATGCACCAATTCTTCATTTACCGATCTGATGAATGTTGCCGCTATCTTAAAGGGCAGGAAGGTACACAAGGATGTTTCGTTAGGTATTTCTTTTGGATCTAAACAGGTTTTAAGGATGCTGAGTGAGAATGGTGCACTGGCAACGTTTGTGGAAGCCGGAGCCCGCATTCTGGAATCAACCTGCGGTCCATGTATTGGCATGGGACAATCACCAAAATCGGATGCAGTTTCGCTTAGAACTTTCAACCGTAACTTCTATGGCCGTTCAGGAACCATGTCAGCGGGTGTCTATCTGGTTTCTCCAGAGACAGCTGCCATTTCAGCAGTTAACGGCTATGTAAGTTCTGCTTTAGATGTGGAATATGTAAAATCAGCTATACCTGAGAAATATGTAATTGATGATTCGATGCTTATTAAGTCAGATGGAGTAAACAGGGATGTATATTATGGTCCAAATATTAAGCCATATCCTGTAAATGTGCCTCTTGTTGACAGTTTTGAAAAGAAAGTGGCAATCAAGGTTGAAGATAATATTACAACAGACCACATTATGCCAGCTGGTGCCAAGGTGCTTCCTTACCGTTCTAACATTGAAAAGATTTCTGAATTCTGTTTCTCGCAGATTGATCCAGATTTCCCTGCAAGATGCAAGGAATTTAAAGGTGGAGTAATAGTTGCGGGTGAAAACTATGGACAGGGCAGTTCAAGAGAACATGCTGCATTAGCTCCAATGTATCTGGGTATCAAGGCGGTTATTGCCAAATCTTATGCCAGAATTCATCGTCAGAATCTGATTAATGCCGGCATTGTTCCGCTTCTGTTTAAGAATGCTGCTGACTATGATAATCTGAAACCTGGTGATGAACTTAAATTTGCTGGTCTTTTAAACATGAAGGCTGGGGAAGATATGAAAATCGTTACTGAAAATGGTGAGTTTGTTGTTAAGAACGATCTTACAGAAAAAGAGATTGGAATACTTAAAAACGGTGGATTATTAAATACCATCAGAGAGGAGCTGAAGAAGTGAAAATAGGTGTACTTGGTGCAGGTACCTGGGGCATGGCCCTGGCCAGAATGCTGGCAAATGAAAATCATGATGTGGAAGTATATTCGGCAATTGAAAGTGAAATTGATGAATTAAGCACCACCAGAAGACAGAAAAACCTTCCAGGCATGGTTATTCCTGATTCAATCAGGTTTACAAAAAATATTGAAGAGGCATGTAAAGCCAAAGATATCATTCTTTGTGC
>DBOW01000027.1:0-2448 GCA_002299675.1 Solobacterium sp. UBA636 | reverse complement strand
CAGATTATTGTCGATGTTGCCAAAGGAATAGAAAGTTCTACTCTGTTTACCATGTCGGAAATTATTGAAGATGTTCTGGGAAATAATATGCGTGTTGTGGCTCTTTCGGGACCAACCCATGCTGAAGAGGTGGCAAAAGATATGCCTACCACTATTGTTTCTGCTTCTAAAGACCTGGAGGCAGCCAAGATCGTCCAGGATGCCTTCATGAATGACAATATGCGTGTCTATACCAATGAAGATATTAAGGGTGTGGAAATCTGTGGCGCACTTAAAAATGTCATTGCGCTGGCTTCCGGTATATCCAGCGGACTGGGCTTTGGCGATAATGCCAGGGCGGCTCTTATTACAAGAGGCATTGCGGAAATGATGAGACTTGGAAAAGCTATGGACTGCAACATTCATACCTTCTCGGGTCTTGCGGGAATTGGCGATCTGATAGTTACGGCAACCTCAATGCATTCAAGAAACAACCGCTGTGGCCAGCTGATTGGTCAGGGCGTCAAGGCTGATGAAGCCATCAGACAGGTTGGCATGGTAGTTGAAGGAATCAATGCTTTGCCAGCTGCTATGGAGCTTAAAGAAAAGTATAATGTTGAGCTTCCGATTATTGAAACTGTAAACGATATCATCAATAATGGTGCTGATCCAAAACGTTCAGTTTACGATCTGATGAACCGTGAGAAAAAAGACGAAATTGAGTTCTAAATCATAAAAAAATGGCCTTCCGAAGCAAAAATCGGAAGGTTTTTTTAATTTTCTGCAAAAAAAGTGAGGAATTTTCAATTTTTTTGACAATAACAATAATAGGAGGAAAAGTTTATGTTACGAAAAAACCAAACCAAACTGATTGTGATTGCTGCACTAAGTTTAGCGATTGTTTCCCTGTCTTTAGTGACAATGAAAATGCTGACTTATGAAAAGCCCCTGACATCAAAGACGGGCGAAAAACTGGCACTGGATGATAATGCCGCTGCCCTTAAAAAGTCTTCGGATTTTTACAGAGGTATTGTGCTTCCCGGCTGGAGAGAACTGACAGTAAGTGTTGATGAAAGCTGTCAGGCTACGGGAATCGATTTCTATAATCCCGCAGATAATCTTTTTTATCGCTGTCCCAGATGTCTGAATGTTGTTGCTGAAAAAAGATGTGATAAATGTGAAGAAAACTACGAAAAGAAGGAACTTGTTGAAGATTGTTTCTATCTTCGCTTCTCACTGATTCTTGATGACAATGATGAGCTTATATACCAGTCAGGTCTGGTGGCTCCAGATCTGCATCTGCAGTCAGTTAATCTTACAAGAGTTCTTGAACCTGGCGACTACAGCGCAAGAGTACTCATTGAGCCCTACGGAAAAGATATGGTTACACCCTTAAATCAGGGTGAAGTAAAACTTGTCCTCCATGTGAAGAATCTAATCTGAAGGCTGGCGTAGAAGCTGAAAAATTAGAAATAAAAAGAAGGAGAAAATATATGAAAACTACAAAAAAACTATTGAAAACTTTATTGATGTCTCTGATGCTGGTATCATGCCTTGGCGCAAACGCAATGGCCGAAGAAGGTGTTACGGATTCAGGGAACATGAATGTTAATCTGGACCTGCAGTCGACATTTACCTGGCAGATCCCTCAGGGAATTACGATAGACCAGAGTACTTTGAAGGGCAAAAATATTTATGAAGAAAATTTTGATGTCAGCATTACCAGCGTCACCCTCAATAGAAACGAAGAGGTTCAGGTTGTAATCGAAAGAGAAACCGGCGACAGATATTACAGCAATGAAAAGAAATTCTATATGTCTGATACTTCAGATGTCTATAACACAAAAGAGATAGATTTCTTTATTCGCAACGAATCTGGTGAGGAAAATATCGGTATTAATGAAGTGCTGCTTACGGCAGATGTCGGAAGTAATCCAAGTGCCAGTTCTCCAGCAACAAAAAAGCTTAGGCTGGTGATGCCATGTGTCGAATCATTAAACCGCACAGGAACCTATGCAGCAACTCTTAAATTCCAGGCCAGGGTTGTAAATAAGAACGCCTAGCTTAGACAATGTATGAATATTTGGTATAATGTTTAAGTACTTTGTGAGGTGATATTATGCATTATGATGTTGCGATAATTGGAGCTGGTCCAGGTGGTATCTATTCTGCCTATGAACTGATAAAACGCAAACCTGATTTAAAAATATGTCTGTATGATTCAGGAAACGCTTTAGATAAGCGTAAATGCCCAATAGATGGCAAGAAGATTAAATCCTGCATTTCCTGCAGATCGTGTTCAATTATGTCTGGCTTTGGTGGAGCCGGTGCCTTCTCTGATGGCAAGTACAACATCACTAATGACTTCGGTGGAACTCTTTATGAATATATCGGCTATGAACGTGCACTTGATCTGATGAACTATGTTGATGCCATCAATATGGAGTTTGGTGGTGAAAACTGCAAAAA
>DBOW01000105.1:8589-8765 GCA_002299675.1 Solobacterium sp. UBA636 | reverse complement strand
GGATTAGACAGCTTAACAGTCTTGAGCTCTTGCCCACCATAATAAACTACAGTCGATACAGTATCACCAGAATTATCGTAAGCTACAAGCAGTTCAATCTTCTCCGGCTTTATTTCCTCAGTGACTGTTTCATTTTCCTTCTTGGCTGAACATCCCCAAAGCAGTAATACAGCCAG
>DBOW01000105.1:4241-8547 GCA_002299675.1 Solobacterium sp. UBA636 | reverse complement strand
TATAATAAACTTCTTCATCAAAAATCCTCTCTATTGTTTTTAATAACTGATTAATATTATATCAGCCATTAAACTTATCAAGCTGACTTTCATATACATCGTCGATGATAATACCGCCATCACACCACTCAAAACGCAAAGTACCATACTTATTCTTCTGAATCTTATAAACAAACTCCGTATTCCAGAAACCATGTTTACTGCTGGATACCTCCAGTATCTTGGCTATATTATCGATATGATAGTCTCCACGCACTATTCTGACTATTTCACCTACCTTGAATCTTGGAGTATCGCCACTGGCATAATCACCATCGCTTTCTCTCCATATTCCACCATTTACCTCTTCCAGCTGTTTCTCAGTTTTAGCTTTATCTTCTGACATAAAATACTCCTTTTATAAATTATTTAATTTAAGCCTAAGATCATGTTCCCAGACATCGTCAATTACTCTTTTCTCACTGTCCGGGATTGTTTTATGATTGCCCAGATCAATAAAACTATGATACCTGTCCACTCTTATGGAATAAGTATATTCCTTCCATACCCAGCCCTTCTTCTTAGAAGATACCTCAGTGACTGTACATTCATACATTTGATAATAAACAGTCTGGCCCTTGCTGTAGAGGGGATATGGGCCACTCTCATAAGTTGAGGGAGTACCGCCGGCAGCCTTTTCAAGCTGTTTATTTGTTACTTCATCATTCATAAATATTCATTCCCTGCTATTTAAATTACAAGGTACGTATAGGAGTAGGAATTATGGATTCCGCTATTATTTTGCCTGGCTTCCCATTTTCATCACATTCATATTCAGTACTGCAGCTAGGGCATTTATAGTAGTGCTTAATACCCTTTGAATGGTACTCGAGGTTATGATAATCACACATACGGCAACGAACGAACACCAACCTGTAAGTGCCACCACTTACTTCTTCCAGATTTTTTTCTTTAATGTCACTCATATTTTTCTCTCCTTTAATTACGTTTTACCAGTAAGTCCATGTACTGCAATCTATAGTCAGTACCTGTATCAAACAGACATGTTTCCTCATCTTTTAAAAGACCCACATAGCGATGATAATAATCTATCTGCAACATAATATCCCAATATTGCTTTGGCGAAAGCTTACGTGAATCAAGCTTATCCTTATAATAAGCCTTCTTTTCCTCAAGAAACCTTCTCTCATCAGCATTCAGACTTCTTCCTCCAGTCGCCTCAGATAGTCCCTTTTCATCAATTTCCTTCATGCCTATAGGCCTTTCTTATAATTCCTCAGACTGATATATAAATCCTCCCAGTCCTTATCCATTTCAAAGATATAACTGTGAGTATCATCTCTGTCAAGCAGTCCCATATATAGAGAATAAAACCTTATCTGCTTAACAATATAATTCTTCTCATCTTCTGAAAGATCACCACTCTTTAATCTGTCATTAAAATAATAGTTAAACTGCACCATAGCCTGCTTCTCTTCATAAGTAAAAGCACGTCCACCCACAACATCATTCAGCTCAAATTCTGTAAATTCCTGCATAATATCTTTACTCCTTATTTTCTCTTTTCAGATGAATCAAATGGCAGATAATTTACCATCCACTTCTTTTACAATCATATCTATCTCCTGTTTTTGACCTTCTGAGATTCATATACTGTTCTTCCCAGTCCTTATTCATATTAAAAAGATAACTGCGAGTATCATTTACATCAAGCATATGTATATATAAAGAATAGAACCTGATCTGCCTGTCAACATATTCCCTCTCACAATCCGATACATCGCCATTAGCCATTCTTTCATTAAAATTCTTAGTGAACTGTGCCATAGCCATTTGTTCCTCTAAAGTATAGGCACGTCCACCCGCAACATCTTCTAAAGACTCATCATTCAATATTTTCTTTTCTGTCCCGTTCATATTTATTCACTCCTACACTGATTTATACGAACATCTTCTTTATCGGTAAATAAAAACTCAGAAATAAATCTGAGTTAATTATATAGAATTACGACTGTCTCAAAACTGCCTTATAATGTTTTATCTTGTAGATGAATGAAGCAAATTCCAGGCGGCCTCAAGATCAAAGAAACGCTGTCTCCAGTCAATTGACAGGGTGAAAATTTCGTCAGTCCTGTCATTGCTTACCATTTGCATGCACTTCTCATAGTACATTATCTGATCTTGTATTCTCCAGTATTCCTGTTGAGAAATATGTCCCAAATTAAACTTGGCTTTATAATAGGACTTCTTCTTCCAGAGGACCTCGGCCTCAAAGGCACTTAAGTCTCTTCCACCAGCTATTTCACTTAAAAGTCGCTCATCCAGAACTTTTTCATCTGCCAGTTCTTCTGGTGTAAATTCTTCTGCAGTAATTTCTTCTTCCAGTTTCTTTTCATCAGTTTCATTCATAATTATTTACTCCTCTACACTTAAAAATACGTATAAAATCTTTAAAAGTATACTTTATTTAATTAGATTATACTTTATTAAAACTGCCTTTATGTTGCCTTCTGGTTATCCATTCACCTATCACAATTATCAAACCAAACACAATAAGTAAACCAAGCGAGAAATAAATAATATAGCCAATAATAAATAACAGATATGGCTCAGGTTTATCAAAAATCCAGTTAAGTCCAATATATGGTATGGATGTCTGATTACTGCTTAAATAAAAGAAATTAATGTCTGTATCTATAAAGATAAAGTTAAGCAAAACAGCACATAAAGTAGCTATAACCCATAAAAGCCAGCCTCTTAAGACAAAACGTATAGCCTTAAAGTATAGACCTTATATTTAAGCAGAGTAAATATACCAATAAAAATAATAAGATCATGCCATAAAATAGCCTGAACAGCTATAAATACATACTCACTGTTAAATAAAGATGTCGGATTTACATAATAGAATGATGCACCATATAGACCAATAAGACAGAAAGACATTATCATATCCTTGATAAACTTATTTTTTACAAAGGGTACCGCCCATAAAAAGAACAGCTCCAGGGTACAGATCTGAAAAGGAATTCTTTCCAGGGAATAGCTTCCATATACATTAAAATTAAACAGCACCTTAAATACTTCCAGAATTATAAGTATAAAACCGGTAATACCATAGACCCTGTCACTTTGCCTGTCTTTATATTTCCTGGCAATAATAACTGCCATTGCTACAGATATTAAGGCCGTGATAATGCCAATGATATGGACGGTACCTAATGTCTTTAGCTCAAAGTTCCACTTTTGAAATAACATCCAAATCCTCCAGATAATTAAACATTTTTCTTTTTCTTATTTAATGTCTTTAAGATAAGCGGTACTATCAGCATAATATAAACTACCGCAACACAATCATGAATAATGCTGACAGTAATGTAGCCATATGACCTGATCAGTATTCGGTAACAGACAATAGTCAAACCAAATATCGGCAATGTCAGAATTAAAGACAGAACCGTATTGAGAACACTTCTGTTTACCTCATGTTTGAGCCACTTCTTATCAATATAGTGACAAATACCAAATACCGCAAGAGCGGCATAAATAGAGTAGGCACTCATAGTCATAGCCTTAGGATCCACCAGCAGCTTGCCATCAACATAATCCATTGGATATGGCTTTACAATGGTATAAACTGTAGCCAGTGCTGGAATAACAAGACAGATAAGCAGATGTGCTTCTTCCTTAAGCTTATTATCATTTAACATCTCTTCCACCTTGATAGATAAAAGTGAACAGATAAGGGCAATCACAAAACCCACAAAGACATCCTTAAAGGTATGAACACCCAGAAAGTTTCTCGATACACCAATAAGCACAACATAAAGAATAAGCATAATACCGAATACCTTATGCTTCTTTAATAAGCCAATACCATAAGTCCCATAATTGGTCATAGCCTTGGAAGTATGACCGCTGGGAAAAGAATAATCATTGGCTGATCTTAAGGCACTCTCTACCGGTTTAATTCTTGAATCAAGAATCCAGGGACGATAGATACAGGCTGTAAGCTTGACAAGCTGATTGATCACATCACCAAACGTCGTAGCCCGCATGGCTATCATTCCCCATTTCTTGGATACATTCCAGTACACAAAGGCCAGTACCATCAGCGGTATAAAACCGACTGCTGTACCGGTAATAAAAGATATGGCTGAGTCCAGTGCACCATTTAATCCTTCTCTTAAATTCTGTAAGAACAGTAAATATTCAAAACCCATGCAGTAATTCCCCTCTCTTTAAACATATCTGTATATTTTAACATCCAAATATTGCCTGTAACTTGCCAGGCTTTTTTAAAAGG
>DBOW01000105.1:0-4224 GCA_002299675.1 Solobacterium sp. UBA636 | reverse complement strand
CCTTTAATCTCTCCATTCCGAATAACTGAACAGCACCGATTCGCCGTCATCATCCAGAGATCTTATATAAGTAATATATTTTGACACAGCATTCTCAAACGAAGACATTTCCTCTGGAGAACGCTTGCGGCGATAGAAATTCTTTCTGTCGCGGGTAATTCTGCCCGATTCCTCAATGCGCAGGCATCTGCCACCGACTGCTTCATTTAAAGCTTCATCATCAAGTTCCAGGCCAAAGTCTTCTTTTACACTGTCGATGATAGACTGTTTCTGTAAGTTATTCAGCATCATCGTCACGCCACTCCTCATAGACAAACAGTCTTTCTGGTGTATTATATGGCAGATCTTCAATATAATTCAGATATTTATTGACCGCAATATTAAATTTTCTTAATTCGGCTTTATCGATTTTGCGCTTCTTATAATCCATACGGACCTCATAGTCCTTTCTTTCGATTGACAGATGCTCATCGAGATAAATGTTTCTTCCACCACCGACAGTCTCAAGCACTTCATCAGGGATTTCGCCCTCAAAATAATTTTCTGCAACTCTGATTATTGAATCAGTCTGTTCCTTACTTAATTTCATTAGCATCAGGCATAAACTACTCCTTTATATTCAGAATATATCTAAATTGTTTAATATCTTCCGCTATAATCAACATCCTTAATTTCATCAGCGCTGATTTCCTTCCCCTGCCCAGAACTAAAATCAGGTTTAAGCTTCTTCTCAAAATACCAGCTCTCATTACAGTCACTGCAATAAAACAGCTCCATAATAAGCCGGCTTGCCATAGTTATGACAGACATATTTCAGATTCTCATCCTTGCCACTGAACTCAAAGTATCTGCCGTTTTCATCTGCATAGATATCATAGCCGCCACTTACCTTCTCAAGTTCTTCTTTCTTTAGTTCCATTTCTATTCACACTCCTTTCTACGTAATTTTATACGTTAAACATAATTAAATTATTGTCCCTTTAAAATATTCTGCGTATAAAATAATATAAAGGAGTGATTAAATATGGAACTTTTAGAAAAACTCAAAGACAATAACTTCAAAAAAGAATTCGAAGCCAAAGTCAAAGAAAAAACCAATATGCCATTAGCCCAGGCAATCTCCATTACCGCCAGTGAATACGGTTATGAAACAAGTCCAGAAGAACTAGAAAAAATATTTGTCGTTAATCAGGATCTTGATGAGAACGAACTGGAAAAAATCGGTGGCGGCGTTGAATTCAGTAACCAGGAAGGTACCGGCAATGGCGACTGCACCGCTGAGTACTGCTGCGAAGTGGTTCTGCTTCATCCAGAAACACTCAGAACAGATGTAGACTGTTTCTATGACTACCTCTGCAGCAATCTCTGGGTTGGTGAAAAATAAAATCAGGGAACATTATCCCTGATTTTTATTTGGCTTCATAGACAGTACCATCATTTACATATCTGGTAATGGCACCATATTCATCATAGCGATATTCCATTGTGACATTTCCATTTCCATCCTTAACCACAAATGATTTCTCTACCAGATTGTCATAAGTTTCTGCTTCCGAAGTATACAGCAGTTTTTTATCCAGACTATAAGTATACATTAAATAATTAGACTTATTATCACCATATTCAATATGCATGATTCTGGAATCTGCTTCATCATCCAGACTGTTGTAGTAATCAACATATGCATCACCCTCTTTTTCAATAACATCATAAGAGTTCATAGTTATTTCACCATTTTCATCAACAGTACCAGTCTCCATCTTGATTAATTCATTATTATCATCATAAGAATATAACACAACAGTATGCAGATCTTCATAAATAAAATCCTGTCTGGTAACATTGCCATTTTCAGTCTCTGAAACAACTTCACTTAAAACCTTGCCATTAATATCTGTCTTCAGTGAGCTGATTAAATTATCACCTTCATATTCAAAATACTGAGTGCTTAAAAGATTCATATCCTTATCATAATCAGCTATCTCCTTTTTCTTGAAATAACTGTTGTACTTATAATTACGGTATGAGTATACCTCATTTGGGTTAGAAAGCTTTACTGTCTTAACTTCCTTACCATCATAATAAACAACAGTACTTACTGTATCACCATTTTCGTCCTCAGCCACCAGCAGTTCAATCTTCTCTGGCTTTATTTCCTCAGCAACAGTTTCCTTTTTTGCTGAGCAGCCAGACAGCATCATTAATGCCACAAATAATATAATCAGTTTCTTCATTTTCTTCTCCCTTTCAATTTAATAAAGCAAAAATAAGCCGCTGTGCAACTTATTCTCTTAAATCTGAATACTTGAACAGCAGCATACCAGTATTTTCATCCAGAGGCCAGAAAAATTTTTCTTGGTCTGATTCAGCCAGGCTGACTCATATTTATATAAACCCTGGCCAGCACATATCTCACTTAGAAATTCATCAGCCAGCTCTGGCACTGTCCAGAATGGGCTTTAGCTGTTTATCACTCAGTTCCATCTTCTGCCCATTTCTCATATACAAACAGTTCTTCAGATGACCACATTTTCAGATTGCGAATATGATGCAGATACCTGCTTACAGCTATATTAAATTTAGCGTAAGCTTTGTTGTCAATCTGACGGCTCTGATGAGCCTGGGCCATCCTGGCACGTTCCTTAAAAAGAACTTCCTGTTCAGAATAATAAACTTCTCTTCCACCGCTTATAACTTCCATCAGTTCATCAGGAATCTCGCCATCAAAGTGTTCCCTGGCACTTTCCATTATTGATTCAAGCTGTTCCTTATTTAAATCCATATTACTTCCACTCCTCATATACAAATAATACAGGTTCTGATCCACTAGGCAAAGACCAGATATATTCAAGATATTTCTCCACGGCTCTGTAGATATAAGATCTTTCACTGCTCGATATCTTTCCTTCTTTAAAATCCTTCCTCAGCATCATTTCAGCTTCCGAAACTGACATACATTCTTCCGCATAAGGCTTTCTTCCACCACTTATATATTCCAGAAAGTCATCTGGTATTTCTCCATCAAAATATGCAGCAGCCTCTTTCAACAGCGATTCTTTCTGTTTATCGTTAAGTTCCATGATTGTTTTCTCCTATAGATACAAAAATTATATATAAACAATGTTGCCTTAATATTACCTTTAAGCCCAGTCATCATACCTGAACAGTACATTATTACTGCCCTCAGGCAAAGATTCAATATACTTCATATAACTTGTTACAGCCTTATTAAACTTCAGACAGGCACTCAGGGAACGATTCCCTGCCTGCTTGCTGTAGAAAGTTGTTTCAAAGGCAAGCTGATTCTCTTCTGTCTCGCTCAGTTTTCTTCCACCGCTTATTGTCTCAATTACTTCATCTGGAAGTTCTTCACCAAATTCCTTCTTTGCAGATTCTATAATGGAATCCATCTGTTCATTACTTAATACCATAATTCTAATTATCCTTTACCTTACACTTATCAATACTCATATAATAGGCCTCATCGTCACAGTTTTCACAATACCAGGCCCAGAAACCCTCGTACAGCCAGTGATGGCAGTTAAGACATTCATAATGGTATATCTCACCACCCCTGTTCCACTGAATGGCACGGCCCTTGCTGTCGGTACGAACAACTTCCTCCTTAGAATTTTCTTGGCGTCCGGCATTTCCCATGCCGCCACGCCGACCACCAGATATAAGTTCCAGTTCTTCATCGCTTAATGAAACATCGGCTTTCTTTAAATAATCAGCCAGTGTACCATTTTCTCTGGCATTTTCCAGTTCATTTCTGATATCCTTGTTATCCTTAATTTCTCCAAGATATCTTGTAATCTTCTTCATAGCGCTCACTCCTTACACATCTATATACGCACTGAAAATAAAAGGGTAAATAAGATTATTAATATTTCTATTCACACCCCTTCTTTCTACATTATTTTATACGTAAATAGTTAAACAAAGTATAATAAATTAACTGGAGGAAACTATGAACTATTCACAATATATTACCGAAACATTAAAAGAACTTACAAACATACCCTCACCAAGCGGCTATACAGGCAGGGTAACTGAATACCTCATTAATACACTAAGCAAGATGGGCTATAAACCAACCAAAACAGTTAAGGGCAATGTTGAATGCATCCTGAATGAAGGTGCAGAACCATTAGTACTGGCTGCCCATGTCGATACATTGGGTGCAATGGTACGTTCCATTAAAGATAATGGAAGACTAAAACC
>DBOW01000061.1:10966-12998 GCA_002299675.1 Solobacterium sp. UBA636 | reverse complement strand
AAGATTTTTAAGGAGGAAATAAATTATGAAAGAAAAGAATCCATATGAGAACGGTGTTGATATTCCTGATTTTGTAGAATCAAAGGATTCTAATATCGATAAGTCATTATTCAAGATTGATGATGAAGAAGCTCAGGAAGAATACGATGAAGAAGAATACGAGGATGAAGAAGAAGGCGGTTCCAGAAAGCTGAGCGCCAGAGGCATAATGATAATCGGTGTTATCGGTATAGTGCTTTGTCTTGTGCTGGCTGGTTTTGGTGTTTTCTTTGGTATTTCTCAAAAGAATAAATATAAGGCTCTGGAAACTGAATATAATGCGGTAAATGAGAAGCTGACAGCCGCCAACAATCAGATTACTGAGCTGCAGAATGAGATTACTGTGCTTAAGACTCAGCAGGCAAACAACAGTTCTTCTGCGTCATCTTCAGCAGATGGCGGTACGGCCTATAAGACTAATTACGCAATAAATGTCCGTAATTCAGCTGGTGGTACTGCATTTGCCAACTGGTCAGATATTCCTTCTGATCTGCAGAATAAGATGACATATAACTCTGAGAAGGGTTCAGTTGTGATTAATGACGGTGTTGACTTTACGGTATATGAGCTGAAGGAAATTGATTCCAATACCTGGGGCAAGGTTGTAGCAGATAAGGATGTCTGGGTATGTCTTGTCTTTGAAGGAGAGAACTTCGCTTCAGCCAAGTAAGCTGTATTAAAGAGCTAAATGCTCTTTTTTTCATGGTATAATTTTCATGATGTTAAAGGCAGTGTTTTTTGACTTGGATGGAACCCTGATGGATTCGGAAATGCATTATATTTCCGGTACAATTGAGTGGCTTAATGATCTGAATATCAGGGTTAGCGAGAAGGATGTTTTTAATATTGTTGGTCTGACAATGGATGATACCTATAAATATCTCTCTAAGCTTAGCGGCTTAAGCTATGATGAGTGTGTGTTTTATAATGAAAGGTATTTTAAAGGTCATCCGCTGAATTTCAGGAAGCTGATTTATAAAGAGGTGCCCGATGTATTCAGAAAGCTGAGGGACAGGGGTCTTTTAATAGCCATCTGTTCAATGTCGCCTCTGTACTATATAAAGAAATTTGTGAGTGATAACTGTCTTGATAAATATGTTGATTATTGTGTTTCAGGCGAGGACCTGAAGCATAATAAGCCAGCACCGGATATTTATCTGAAGGCTCTTGATGAGCTTAATCTGAAAAAAGATGAGGCAGTAGTGGTGGAAGATGCCACAAGCGGTATAGAATCAGCCCTGGCAGCCGGTTTAAGGGTAGTAGCCAGGGATGCATCAAGATATCATGCTGATCAGCATAAGGCAGATATGATATTGTCGGACTTAAATGAATTGATTGAAATGATAGGATAAGTTATGGAAAATAAACTGGTAATAAAAGGCGGAAAGAAATTAAGAGGCGAGGTTACTATTTCTTCCAGCAAAAATGCAGCGGTGGCAATACTGCCGGCAGTAGTATTGGGTTCAGAAATTGTGAAGCTTTATGATGTACCGCATATTGAGGATGTGCATGTACTGATACAGCTTCTTCAGGAGCTTAATATTAATGTTACAACTGACAAGAATAATGCCCTGGTGATTGATCCAACCGATATGAATAATATTGTTCTGTGTTCCAGGAACGTTTCAAGGCTTCGTGCTTCATATTATTTTATGGGTGCGCTTCTTTCCAGATACCGCTATGTGAAGATGCTCTATCCTGGAGGCTGTAATCTCGGGCCAAGGCCGATTGATCTGCACCTTAAGGGTTTTGAGGCTCTGGGAGCCAAGGTTACTCTGGAGGGTGATTATATTGAGATTAAGGCTGAGGAGCTGATTGGCGATGAAATCTATCTGGATTTTGCCTCGGTTGGGGCTACCATTAATATAATGCTGGCGGCAACTTTAGCCAGAGGCAGAACAATTATTGCCAATGCGGCCAAGGAACCGGAGATTATTGATCTTTCTTCGATGTTAAATAAGATGGGTGCCAGAATTCATGGTGCCGGTACTTC
>DBOW01000061.1:10589-10855 GCA_002299675.1 Solobacterium sp. UBA636 | reverse complement strand
GCTGCCATAGGTGATGGAATACTGGTCAAGAATGTAATCCCGCAGCATATTGAGGCTTTATTATCAAAACTGGAGGAAATGGGCGTTGACTATAATGTGACCGCTGATTCAGTCTATGTCTTCCCGGTTAATAAGACTTTGAAGCCAATTGAGATTACAACTCAGACCTTCCCTGGTTTTGCGACCGACCTGCAGCAGCCTATCACGCCTTTACTGATGAAGGCTGATGGTGTTTCACTGGTACAGGACAAGATTTATCCTGAAAG
>DBOW01000061.1:9339-10481 GCA_002299675.1 Solobacterium sp. UBA636 | reverse complement strand
GATTTAAGATGTGGTGCTGGTCTTATTATTGCGGCATTAATGGCAGAAGGCGAGACAGTTATTGATGATGCCTATCATATTTTCCGTGGATATTCCAATATTGTTGAGAAATTGTCGCTTTTAGGGGCAGATGTTCAAAAAATATAGACAAACAAAGCTTTTATCTGTTAGAATATACAGGTAATTGACTTACTTTAGGTTGATAAGATACTTAAGGCGGAAGGAGAGATTTAAATGAAAAAAGGTATTCATCCTGACTATCAGAAAGTAACTGTAACTTGTGCTGGCTGTGGTGCTACATTTGAAACTGGTTCTACTAAGAAAGGTGAAATCAAAGTTGATACTTGTTCAAATTGCCATCCATTCTATACTGGCCGTCAGAGATTCGCAGCTGCTGCAGGTAGAATTGAGAAATTCAACAAGAAATACGGTATTAAATAAGGCAATTACTTGCCTTATTTTTTATCTTTGAAGGAGAATTAAATGGACGCAAAAATTGTTAAATTAGAAGAAATAGAAAAGAAATACCTGGAGTTAGGTGATCTTCTGTCTACTGATGAGGTGGCCAGTGATGTTAAGCAGTTTACTAAGCTGTCTAAGCAGCAGGCTCAGCTTAAGGGTGCCTTTGATGCCTATCAGGAATATAAGACATTAAACAACACTATAAATGAAGCTAATGAGATGCTGAATGATGAGGATGAAGAAATAAGAGAAATGGCAAAGATGGAACTGGAAGAAGCTGGCAAGCGTCTTCCTGAGCTGGAAGCCCATATTCAAAGTCTCCTGCTGCCAAAAGATCCGGAAGATGCCTATGACTGTCTGGTAGAAATAAGAGGGGCAGCCGGAGGTGATGAAGGTAATATTTTTGCGGGAGACTTATACCGCATGTACTGTTACTATGCCGATTCTCTGGGCTATAAGACTGAGGTTATGGAAGCTTCTGAATCAGAGGCAGGTGGTTATACTTTAATTTCCTTTATGGTTAAGGGACTTGATGCCTATCGCCATTTCAAGTTTGAATCAGGTGCTCATCGTGTGCAGCGTGTGCCAAAGACCGAGACTCAGGGCCGTGTTCATACTTCAACCGCTACTGTAATTGTTTTCCCGGATGTTGAAGAGGAAGATGTTGAAATTGCCGACAG
>DBOW01000061.1:6853-9248 GCA_002299675.1 Solobacterium sp. UBA636 | reverse complement strand
GTGCATAAGCCTACTGGTATTACTGTAAACTGTCAGGATGGCCGCTCGCAGATGGCTAACAGAGAAACTGCCATGCGTATTATCAAGGCCAGAGTCTATCAGTACTATAAGGACAAGAAGGCTGAAGAGGAAGGCAAGATCCGTAAGTCGAAGATTGGTACTGGTGACAGATCAGAGAAGATCCGTACCTATAACTATCCGCAGAATCGTGTTTCCGATCACCGTATTGGTCTGACTATCAATCAGCTGGACCGCATTATGGAAGGCAAGCTGAATGATGTGGTAGATGCGCTTTTGAAAAACGAAGAGGATGAGAAGCTGTTAAATGACAAGCTATAATGATCTTTTATATCGTTATAAGAAGGAAATGGACCTCAATACTTTGAGGGCTTTTCTTTTTGAGTTATGTAATGATGAAAATATTAATCTCTATCTGGAAAAAGATAATGAGGCCAGAAAGAGTATTGTCGATAAATATGAATCGGGTGTTAAACGTTTAATAGAGGGTGAGCCTTTAAACTATGTGCTGGGCTACTCTTATTTCTATGGCTACCGTTTAAAGGTTGATGAGGCTGTGCTTATTCCCCGTTTTGAGACCGAGGAGCTTGTAGGCAGGGTATTAAGCGGCTACGATGAATATTTTAAGGATCAGAAAATTGATCTGGCTGATGTAGGTACTGGCTCAGGCGCTATTGCGATTGCCTTAAAGAAGGAAGAGGATAATCTGAATGTCTATGCTTCAGATATTTCTAAGGAGGCACTGGAAGTTGCGATATTAAACGCTCAGAATAATCAGGCTGATATCAGGTTTTTTGAAGGTTCAATGCTGAAACCGCTGATTGAAAATAATATTAAGCTGGATATTCTGGTATCTAATCCTCCATATATCCGTAATGATGAGGTAGTTGAGCACTCAGTCAGGGACTATGAGCCAAATGTGGCTTTATTTGGTGGCGATGATGGTCTTAAGTTTTACAGGATGATTTTTGAGGATGCCCATAAGGTATTAAAAGAAAGAAGTATGATGTTCTTTGAAATGGGCTATGATCAGAAAGAGAATCTGACAGCTCTGGCAAGGGAGTTTTTTCCTTCAGCTGATATAAATGTTTATAAGGATATCAACAATAAGGACAGAATGCTGGTTATTAAATTGTTCTGATTGAGTTAAAATTGTATTTATAGAGGTATGAAAGTTATGGATTATGTTTTAAGCTGTTCCTCAACATGTGACCTTGACAGGGAAATGTTAAGGGAAAATAATATTGAATTTGCCTGTTTCAAATATATTATTGATGGTAAGGAATATGAGGATAATTTTTATCAGTCATATGACTACAGGAAGTTTTACGAAGATATTTCTAATGGCATGAAGCCTACTACTTCACAGGTTGGCTATGGGGACTATATTGAATTCTTTGAGAAGTTTTTAAAAGAAGGAAAAGATGTTCTCTATATCGATTTATCAAGCGGTATTTCTGGTGACTATAATACTCTGAAGATGGTAGTTGAAGAGCTCAATGAAAAATATGAAAACAAGATTTATGCCGTTGATTCATTATGCGCTTCTTCTGGTCAGGGCATGCTGGTAATGTATGCAGCTGAAAACAAGAAAAACGGCATGTCGATTGAGGATAACTATAAGTGGTGCGAGGATAATAAGCTTAATATTCAGCACTGGTTTATTTCTACTGATCTGACTTCTTTTGTAAGAGGTGGAAGAATTTCCAAGACTTCTGGTTTCTTTGGCTCAATGTTAAAGATCTGTCCTTTGATGACTGTGGCAACTGATGGTACACTTCTTCCTTTGGAGAAGATCAGAACCAAGTCAAAGGCTATGCAGGGTCAGATCAACAAGATGATTGAGCTGGCAGATAATGGTAAAGACTATGACGGCTTATGTTATATCTGCGTTTCTCAGATTGATTCTGATGCCGAGATTCTGGCTGCGATGGTAAGAGAAAACTTCCCTAAGGTTAAGGATGTGAAGATATTCCATATTGGTACAACCATTGGTTCACATACTGGCCCTGGTACTATTTCTTTATTCTTTAAGGGTGCCAGACGTACATTTAAAGCTGCAAAATAGAGGAGATTTATTCTCCTTTTTCTTTCGCACGGGTTCTTAGAATTTTGGATAAATATGCATCACTTATCCAATCTTACAGGACAATAGGTTAAAGCTGTTTGAAAAGTTTGATGATAATAGATATGCCAAATTTAAAGAAGGTATACGAATGAGTGAAAATCAGAAAGATATAGTTTAGATGGAATGCTGGGTATTTCTCATGGCTCAGAAAAAAATAAGTCTGCAAAGGAATGTGCTGATGTTTTCAGGAAATATAATGTACTCGGCTTTATTTCTGACTGTTACGATTTTCTTCATCTCAATTCATAC
>DBOW01000061.1:3689-6665 GCA_002299675.1 Solobacterium sp. UBA636 | reverse complement strand
ATCGTATGAACAGCAAATGTGCTTACCCATTGTTTTGATGGTCCAAATGCCGAATGGCTCCATTTTGTTGCAGGTAACAGAAAGAGTGGATTGTTTGATAAACTCCTCAAAAAGTTTGAATCGGTAGATATTATCGGTGGCAAAATTGCGGATGACCAGACAGCCAGAACACTTCGAAGATATACTGCGGGCGATTTTGGACAGCCTGGTACACTGGAAGCTGATATAGAAACAGTAAAAAGGCTTCTTCCCAATCGTCTGGAAGATCAGTTCTTTTTTAGAACTGAGGATGCGATTAACTGTCTGGAATTTGCAAGGAGCGATACTTATGGTGAAATCATTGTCTGATTTGAACAAATCTCAAAAAGAATGTGCTGCAACAGCTATACTTGCTGATGCGGTGGAGATACTCGCTGAAAGAGAACATATTTCTTGTGAAGAGGCTTTACTGAGGTTGAGCTTAAGTCCTGTCTATGATGCACTGTATGATTATGAGACCGGAATATGGAAAGAAAGCGGCGAATATCTGATAAGTCTCTATAATCATTATGGAAAATAAAAACATGGTATTTAAAGGCCATGTTTTTTGTTGAATATTCTGGCGGCAATGAGTGATATTATGCCGGCAATGCCATAGATTATGATTGCCAGCAGATAGTTTCTCTCACCCGCTGCCGAGCCTGGGATGGTAGAGGTTATTATTGAAGGAATTCTGCCGATGGTAGATGCCAGAAGCAGTGGTACCAGTTTAAAGTTTGTCAGTCCGGCGAAGTAGCAGATCAGATCTTTTGGGGTACCTGGTATTATAAACAGCAGGATGAAGAGATAGAAGTTTTTTTCGTTTTTGTATTTTTCCAGTTTCTGCAGTTTTTCTTCTTCAAAGAAGATGGATACCAGTTTCTGACCATATTTTCTGACCATCAGAATTATTAATATTGAAGACAGGCTTTCTGCCAGGATGCATAAAAGGGTTCCTTTAACTGCACCAAAACAATAGCCAGCCAATAGTTCAAATGGTTCTCCGGGTATGATGGGTACCAGTATCTGGATGAAGGTTAAAAGTATATAAATAATTGGTGACAGGATGCCAAATGAATCAATGAATTCTCTGAGTTTTTCGGGCTGATTTATGAATCTGATAAAGGGTATACTGAAAGCTATAGTAAGAGCTGTTACTGATAATATGGCAATTATTATAAAAAGACGTGTTTTCTTGTTTTTCATAGTTGTCCTTTCCATCCCCTTAGTTAATTATATTACCAGCTTTGGGTTTTTAATGTGTGGCTTTGTGTTAAAATAGCATACGTGAGGTAAGAAGAAATGGGTTTAACAGCAGGTATAGTCGGACTTCCAAATGTTGGTAAATCGACTTTATTTAACGCAATAACAAATTCCAGGGTAGAGGCAGCAAACTATCCTTTCGCAACAATTGAGCCAAATGTGGGCGTTGTTGAGGTAAAAGACGAACGTCTGACAAAGCTGTCGGAATTATTTGAACCAGAAAGAACTATATATACTACTTTTGAGTTTACGGATATTGCCGGTCTTGTGAAGGGTGCATCCAATGGCGAAGGTCTGGGCAATAAGTTTCTGGCCAATATCCGTGAGGTAGATGCCATCTGTCATGTGGTGCGCTGTTTCGAGAACAGTGATATTCAGCATGTCTATAATCGTATTGACCCGGTAGATGATATTGCCATTATCAATTTTGAGCTGCAGATGGCTGATATGGCTACCTGTGAAAACCGTATTGCCAAGGTGGAAAAGAAGGCTAAGACAACCAAGGATAAGGAATCAGTGTTTGAATATGAGATTCTTTCCAGAATTCATGAGGCTTTAAGCAAGTCTGAGAATATCAGAAGTCTGGAATTTACGGAAACAGAAGCTGAATATGTTAAGACAATGAATTTTCTGACTGCCAAGCCGGTTATCTATGTCTGCAACATTAAGGAGGAAGAGGTTAATGATCCTTCGATTAATGAGCACTACAATGCGGTGAAGCAGCTTGCACAAAGCGAAGGTTCAGAAGTAGTGGCAATTTCAGCTCAGATTGAAGAAGAGCTTTCTGATCTGGGCAAGGAAGAGAAAGAGGAATTCCTGCATGAACTGGGAATTAATCATTCAGGTCTTGATGAGCTGATTCTTAAGGCCTATAAGACACTTGGCCTGGAGACTTTCTTCACTGTCGGCAAGGATGAGTGCCGTGGCTGGACTTTCCACAAGGGCATGAGCGCACCAGACTGTGCGGGTATTATTCATACTGATTTTAAGAAGGGCTTTATTAAGGCTGAGGTCTATAAATATGACGATATTATGGAATATAAGACTGAGGCCAAACTTAAGGAAGCCGGTAAAATCAGGCTGGAGGGAAAGGATTATCACCCTGTAGATGGTGATATTATGTTCTTCCGTTTTAATGTCTAGTAGTAAGAGATATTTAGTCGCATGTTCCGCCGGGCCAGATTCAATGGCCCTTTTGGACATTTATCGAAGAAAATGCGAAGTGAAGGTCTGCCATATTAATTATCATCATCGGGATACTGCGGACCGCGATGAGAATATTATCAGAAAATACTGTGATAAACATGGGCTTGAGCTGTTTGTCTATGACTATAAGGAGTCAAAGGGCAATTTCCAGGAAGCTGCCCGTAATTTCCGCTATGACTGTTTCAGCAAGCTGGTGGATGAATATAAGCTGGATGGGGTGCTTGTTGCCCACCATAAGGATGATCTGATTGAAACCTATCTGATGCAAAGGGAAAGAGGTTCTGTTTCTTTTTATGGTTTAAAAGAAGAAAATACTGTAAGAGGTGTAAGGGTTATCCGTCCACTGCTTAATATGAGCAAGGCTGAGCTTATTGAATATGACAGAGAGCATGATATTGAATATGGTATTGATGAATCAAATTTAGGTAATGACTATAAGCGAAACAGAATAAGGCATTCGACAGTTGAGAAGATGTCTGCTGAAAAGAA
>DBOW01000061.1:271-3577 GCA_002299675.1 Solobacterium sp. UBA636 | reverse complement strand
GATGAGTTTCTTGGCTGCAGATATGTTAAGGATGTTTTGAGGAAGCTTCTTTATGTTGATCTGAGTGAAGCATATCTTGATGAAATATTAAAGGCTTTATTAAGGAATGGAGTTGAAATCAAAGTTCACAGTAAGTTCATTTCCAGAGTGTATGATTCCATAGAAGTATATCCTGAAAGGCAGGATTATGCTTATGTTTTGAGTGAGGTTGAGTATAAAGATTTTGGTGAGTTTGTTTTAATGGAATCGGGTGATGATTTTCATGGTGTAACTTTAAGTGCTGATGATTTTCCCATTACAATCAGGAATTATCATGAGGGCGATTTTATAAAGATGCGCTATGGTACAAAGAAGCTTAATCGTTATTTTATTGATCATAAGATAAGCTACAGGGAAAGAAGGAGCTATCCGGTGATGGTCAACAGGAATAATGAAGTGGTTCTGGTGCCGGGTATTGGGTCAAATGTGAATCATTATTCTAAACATCATAGCGTCTATATGTTAAAATAATTTTTACCGGAGGATTTAGATATGCATCCAGATGTAGAGAGAATTTTGTTTTCTGAGAAGGAAATTGAAGAGAGAACCAGGGAACTGGGAGAAGAAATATCAGCTTATTATGATGGCCAGGATGTGGTTGTCGTGGGTCTTTTAAAGGGTTCGATACCATTTATGGCGGAACTTGTAAAAAGAATAAGCGTGGATATTGAGCTTGATTTTATGGATGTGTCATCATATGCTGGCAAGAAGTCAACTGAGGTCAAGGTAAACAAGGATATCGCCTGTTCAGTATCGGGAAAAAAGGTGCTGATTGTAGAGGATATCGTGGATACCGGCAAAACTTTAAAGGTTGTAAAGGAAATGTTTTATACCAAGGGTGCCGAGGAAGTTAAGATCGTTACTCTTTTAGATAAACCAGAAGGGAGACTGGTTGAAATTGAACCGGACTGGTGCGGTTTTATTACTCCCAATGAATTTGTGATTGGATATGGTCTGGATTACAATCAGAAGTATCGTAATCTGCCATATGTAGGGGTTATTAAGCCCAGTGCTATATAGGAGGACTTAGATGGAGAAAAAACCAAACAACAACAATAAGCGTAATCCGCTTAACTATGTTCCTTATATCATTGTGTCTTTGTTCATCATTATGATGTTCTTTACAAATCCGATGTCAGGAACAACTAAAGCACTTGATTATTCGACTTTTATGAACAAAGTGAATGCTGGTGAGATTGTATCAGCCAGTGTAACCGTTGACCAGAATACTTTATCTGTCAGTGGTACCTGTCTGGATGGTGAGAACAAGATAGCTTATACAGCTACTGTTCCAAATACTGACTATCAGACAGATACTTTAATGGAGACTTTAAAGTCTAAGGGTGTCAAGGCTTCGGTAAGCGATGCGGATGCTTCAAGTATTTTTACTGCCCTGCTTACAACAGTTCTTCCTTTGGTTCTGTTTATGGGTGTGGGCCTGTTCTTTATCAACAGAATGCAGGGAGCTTCCGGCAATAAGCAGGCCTTTGATTTTTCAAAGTCCAGAGCCCGTCTGGAAGACAATATCAAGGTCAGATTTGCGGATGTTGCCGGCTGTGATGAAGAAAAAGAAGAAATGGCCGAAATTATCGACTATCTGAAATCGCCACGTAAATTCGCAGCCATGGGTGCCAGAATTCCTAAGGGTATTCTTTTATCCGGTTCACCAGGTACTGGTAAAACGCTGCTGGCCAAGGCGGTTGCGGGTGAAGCTAATGTGCCTTTCTATTCTATTTCCGGTTCGGACTTTGTCGAAATGTTTGTCGGTGTAGGTGCATCCCGTGTAAGAGATATGTTTGCCAAGGCCAAGAAGACTGCGCCTTGTATGATTTTTATTGATGAAATTGATGCGGTCGGCAGACAGCGTGGTGCCGGTATGGGTGGCGGCCATGATGAAAGGGAACAGACTTTGAACCAGCTGCTGGTTGAAATGGATGGTATGTCAGATAATTCCGGTATTGTGGTTATCGCAGCTACCAACCGTCCTGATGTCTTAGACCCTGCGCTTTTAAGACCTGGCCGATTTGACAGACAGATTACAGTTTCTTTACCAGACTTAAATGGCCGTAAGGCTATTCTGGCTGTACATGCCCGCAATAAAAAGCTGGCTGATGATGTTGACCTGGAGGCTCTGGCCAGAAGAACTCCTGGCTTCTCGGGAGCTGATCTGGAAAATGTTCTGAATGAAGCGGCAATTTTGACCGTTCGTGAAAATAAGCAGATTATCGGTCTTTCTGAACTTGATGAGGCAATTGATAGAGTTATGATGGGTCCAGCCAAGAAGTCAAGAACCTATGATGAGCACACCAAGAAACTGGTCGCCTATCATGAGGCAGGCCATGCCATTGTCGGTCTGAATCTGCCTGATGGTGCCATTGTGCAGAAGATTACAATTATTCCACGTGGTTCAGCTGGCGGCTATAATCTGATTACTCCAAGAAAAGAGAAGATTTTAAATTCCAGAAAGGAACTGATTGATACCATTACATCCTACATGGGTGGCAGAACTGCCGAAGAGGTGTTCTTTGATGATATTACAACCGGTGCATCCAATGATATTCAGCAGGCAACCCGTATTGCCAAGGATATGGTTAAGGTTTATGGTATGTCTGAACTGGGTCCTATTCAGTATGATTCGGGTGAGCAGTCAATATTCCTGGGCCGTGACTATAATTCGCCTTCTAATGCGTCAAGTCAGGTAGCCTATGAAATTGATCAGGCAGTACGTCAGATTATTGATGAGTGTCACGAAACTGCCCGTAAGATTATCCTTGAGCACAAGAGTGATCTTGTGAAGATAGCTGAGGCTTTAATTGCCAATGAGACTATTACAGCCGAAGAAATCCAGGATATCTTAAATGATAAACTGGTAGTCAGGGATGGAAAGCTTGTAAAGGCTGAGGAAGTTGAAACAATCACTGACATTAATGAACCAGAGGTGGTTGACGTGGAAGTGAAGCCTAAGCGTACAAGAAAAAAGAAGGTAACAGAGGAAAAAGGAGATAATGATAAAGCCGCCTAATAAGCGGTTTTATTTGAGTTTATGGAAAATAAGATTTTAATTGGAACAGCTTTAAATGATCATGTAAGATTTTATCTTGGTGATACTACCAAACTGGTTGATGAAGCCAGGAAAATTCATGATATGTGGCCAACATCACTGGCAGCCTTAGGCCGTGTAATGTCGGTTACAGCCTGCATGGGACTGATGCAGAAGGGTGAGGATGAAACAGTCACAGTTAATATTAACGGTGGCGGTTCTATCGG
>DBOW01000061.1:0-125 GCA_002299675.1 Solobacterium sp. UBA636 | reverse complement strand
GGCTATCTTAAGGTTATTAAGAATCTGAGTCTTAAACAGAACTACACTTCACAGGTTAAGCTGCAGTCTGGTGAAATAGGTGATGATTTTGCCTATTATTTTGCCGCTTCTGAACAGACTCCGGC
>DBOW01000008.1:9314-17085 GCA_002299675.1 Solobacterium sp. UBA636 | reverse complement strand
GGTGAAAAGAGAGGATTTGTTAAAGGTGAAGACAGTAAATCCAGAGAAATATCTCTGAAACTTTATTCCGAAAACAAGTCTATTGAGTATATTGCAGGTCTTGTTGGCACAAGCATCAGCCAGGTTAAGGAATGGATTGTTCAGTCAAATGACAGCAAATCAAACGTACTGAATTAAAAGGTATCAAGTATGTGCAACTTATCAAGCATGATAGCTGAAGAGAATCAGCAGATTGGAAAAATTATTGGTGAGGACAGCAAATCAAAAGAAATATCTATCTATCTTTATAATCATGGAGTTCCTTTAGAGATTATCGCGGGTGCCGCAGGTACTACAGTAGAACAGATCGAGGAATAGGCTAAACACCCAGATTATGATGATATTAACAAGCTGAGGCACGATTTGCTCGCTTACAATCAAATTCACCAGTAAAGAAAGGCAACAGACTTTAGTTCTGCTGCCTTTTAATTACTTCTGATAAATAAGTTCCAGGGAAGAATAAAGAGAATCGCTGTTACTCAATTCGCCACTTGATGGAAGTATGCCAGTATTGCTGTAGTATATTCTGTCGATGTCGTTTTCATCAGAAACATTATAGATAAGAGTATATTGAGACATGGCATTAAGGGAAGAAAAAAGTTTATCAAATTTTGTAGTATCAGCACACAGGGCTATGCAGTCATATTCTTTTCCGTTTTCAGATAAAGTAAATCTGACCTGCGAAATCTGATTCCATACTGCATGTTCTATTTCAAGTATGAGGTCATTCCCCTTTTCTTCCACTTTAAGCTGATTAACATCGAGATATTCTGCAGTGTTTTTTAGATAAAACAGAGATAAGGAAAATATAGATATCACAATAAAAATGCTTAAAAGTGAAATGATGATATTTCTTCTGACAATCTTTTTGCGCAACAGTTTTAATATATCGGCATGTTCTTTTTCCAGTTCCGTATCTGTAATGTTGAGTTCAACCTTATTTGACTCTTTTAAATCATTCAGGTATTTTCTGCAGTCTTCACATTCATCAAGATGTTCATCAACGATCTGTCTGGATGAATCTGATAAAACATCGTCGATATATAGTGGCAAAAGGTCTTTAATTACATTATGATCATATTTCATCCTTAAGTTCCTCCTTTATCTTCATTCTGGCTCTGTAGTAGGTTACCCTGGCCCATGATTCGTTTTTCTTGAATAATGACGCTATCTTCTTAAAGCTTAATTCAGACAGTACTCTTAACATAAATACTTCTTTATATGGTTCGTCAAGTTCATGCACTTTCTGAAGTATTTTTTCACTAAGTTCGGTATCGGTTTTTTCTTCATTTAAAGCTATATTGTCATCCAGAACAGTATAGCGTTTATCTTCCTTAAGTTTGCTCAGGTAAAGATTCTTGGCAATCTGACAAAGCCACACGGACAGCTTGCATTCAGCTTTGAACTTGCTGATGTTGTTAATTGCCCGATACATCGTTTCAGCAGTCAGTTCCTCAGCCAGATTTACATCAGCGCCCATTTTCAAAAGGAAGCGATAGACCTGATCAAAATATTCAAGATATAGTTTTTCTTTATCCATCATTCCTCCTTCATTTATTAGACTGTGAAAGTAATAAAACGTTACAGAAATATTATCAGTTTTAAAGAAAAATGAACCATTCATAAAGAGTGGTTCATTTCAATTTATTGGTTCTTGGAAAGAATATCTTCAATTCTTTGAGCTTTTTCCAGCGTATCATCCAGGACAAACTCCAGGTCTGGCATCTTGCGCATGCTCAGACGGTGAGAAAGTTCTTTACGGATAAAGCCTTTCTGTTTTCTTAATTCCTGAATGGAATAGTTTTTACCTAAGAACGAGACATAGACTCTGGCTAAAGATAAATCACCAGTAATCTTTACATCAGAGACTGTACAGAAACCGATTTTTTTCATGTCCAGTTCAGTCATGATGATGTTTGATATTTCTTTCTGAAACAGGGAATCAAGTTTATCTACTCTTGAAGGCATTAGTCCTGTTTAACCTCCTGGTCAACATAGCCTTCGATGATATCCTGTTCCTTGATGTCGTTATAGCCATCGATTGTCATACCGCATTCATAGCCCTGTACAACTTCCTTGGCATCGTTTTCAAAACGTTTTAATGAGCCCAGTACGCCAGTATAGATGACAATGCCATTTCTGATTAGGCGTACTTTGGAGTTGCGGACAATCTTGCCTTCAGTAACCATACAGCCGGCAATTGTGCCCACCTTGGAAACTTTGTAGGTCTTTCTTACTTCGGCCTGACCAGTTACTACTTCTTCATACACTGGTGCCAGCATACCCTTCATGGCAGCTTCCATTTCTTCTACAGCCTTATAGATAATGTTGTGAAGACGGATATCTACACCCTCTTCAGCTGCCTTCTTTCTGACATTGGCATCAGGTCTTACATTAAAGCCGTAGATTACAGCCTTAGATACTGAAGCCAGAATTACATCAGACTCAGAAATTGAACCAGCTGAATGACGGATAATATTTACCTTTACACCATCAACATCAATCTTGGAAAGTGATGAGGCAACAGCTTCAGCTGTACCCTGAACATCGGCTTTAACGATAACCGGCACTTCCTTGATTTCACCGGCTTCAATCTGAGCTGACAGATCATCAAGTGACATGGCACTGGTAGCGTTTCTTTCTTTTTCAATCTTGGTCTTGGCTCTGGCTGCGGCAACAGCTCTGGCGTCCTTGTCATCGGTGAATACTTTGAAGTTGTCACCGGCAACAGGTACAGCGTCAAGACCCAGAATTTCCACTGGAGTTGAAGGAAGAGCTTCCTTAATTTCCTCACCCTTGTCGTTTATCATCTTACGAACCTTGCCATAGCAGGCGCCTACTACAATCGAGTCGCCCTGTCTAAGTGTACCATTCTGTACCAAGAGTGTTGATACAGGGCCTCTGCCCTTATCAAGCTTGGCTTCAATAACGGTACCGGTAGCCAGTTTCTTAGGATTGGCCTTAAGGTCTTTAACTTCGGCAACAACCAGAATTGTTTCCAGCAGGTCCTTTAAGCCCTGGCCAGTCTTGGCGGAACATTCTACAAAGATTGTATCGCCTCCCCATTCTTCCGGTACCAGGTCTAAGTCAGAAAGAGCTGACTTGACTTTTTCCGGATTGGCACCTGGTTTATCCATCTTGTTTACCGCAATAATTACCGGTACTTTGGCAGCTTTGGAGTGGTCAATCGCTTCAATGGTCTGAGGCATTACGCCATCATCAGCCGCAACAACAATAATCGATACATCGGTAACACTGGCACCTCTTTGACGCATGGCAGTGAAAGCTTCATGTCCTGGAGTATCCAGGAAGGTAATCTTTTTGCCATTGACATCAACCTGGTAGGCACCGATATGCTGAGTGATACCGCCAAATTCACCAGATACAACATTTGATTTTCTGAAGGCATCCAGAATTGATGTCTTACCATGGTCAACATGACCCATGATAGTAACAATTGGCGCCCTTTCTCTTAAATCCTTAGGATCATCAGCTACATCATCAGCCAGTGATTCCTCTTCTTCTTCATCTATTTTGGTTGGAGTAATACCCCATTCCATACAGATCAGTTCTACGTTCTCATCATCTAGAGGAGAATTGATAGTTAACACCTTACCAAGCATAAACAATAACTTAATAATTTCGCCCGAATTGCGATTGATCTTATTCGCAAGTTCGCCAACAGTAATACCCTCTGTATAGTTGATTGCCTCAATCTTTACATTTTCTTTTTTACTGTTGTTTCCCTTATAATTATTTGACTTATTATTTTTGTTTAAATGTTTCTTATAAGTCTGCTTAGCCATAATCTACCTCCTTCTTATTTATTAATTATGTTCTCTATCTCCCTGTAAACATCATCGTTTACTTCAGTTTCAAGTGCTCTGTTTAAAAGCTTCTTATTTTTAAGAATCGCAAGTGCTTCTGGAGTTTTAGAAATATAGGCTCCCTTGCCATTAAGCTTGCCTGTTTCATCAACTCTTACTTCACCCTCTGGTGTACGGACAATTCTCAACAGTTCTTTTTTAGGAAAGGACTGTCCGGTTGCCAGACATTTGCGCATTGGAATTTTTTTCATTAATTCTCCTGTTCGTAGTATTCATCATACTCATCGAAGTCGATGTCATCATCGTTGATCCAGCTGTTATCTTCTTCTTCCTGTTCCATAGCCTCAATTTCTTCAAGCTCTTCTTCAGAATAGAAAGGCTTAACATCGTCGTTATACTCTTTCTTTTCCAGATCTTCAGCACGGACTCTTCTTTCGGTATCATCCTTCTTCTTGCGCTTCTTGGCTGGAGTATTTTCTTCCTTCTTGCCTGTTCCAGCGAACTCTTCAAACTTAGATACATAATCAGTCTTAGGAGTTAAAGGCTTTCTGACTCTCTTTGGTTTTTCTTCCTTAACTGGTTCCTCAGCTTTTACTTCTTCCTTAACTTCTTCAGCGGTTTCAGTTTCAGCTGCTGTTTCAGCTGTTTCTTCCTCAGCTGCTTCCTCAGTTACATTTTCACTTCTTAAATCAACGATAGTAGTTTCCTCTAAAGGTCCCTCATCATCCTCGTCATAGGCCTTGTCCGCAAAACCATTATCGTCCATATCGGCAATAGCCGCATCAAATTCTTTTCTTCTCTCCAGGGCTTCTTCCTGAGTGGCAAGGAACTGCTTCTTTTCCTGTTCTCTGGCAATTCTTTCCTGGTCTTCCTTAAATTCCGCAACAGCCGCTTCAACATCAACGCCCATCTCTCTTACAGCTGATTCAGTCTTGATATCGATCTTGCGGTTAGTCAGCTTAACAGCCAGCTTGGCATTCTTGCCCTTTTTGCCGATGGCTACCGATAACTTGTCATCATCAACTACCACAATTAATGGACGATTGTTTCTGGCCTTATACTTTTCAAGCATTTCATCTGTCATTTCAGGATCTGTCAGCTGATTGGCGTAGAAGCAGGCTCTTACCTCCGCAGGTGATAAAGCATTCTTTACCAGTTCACCAATATCTTCATTCCATTCAAAGACATCAACCTTTTCACCCTTTACTTCCATGATGACCTGCTGAACTCTCTGACCTCTAGGGCCAATGCAGGCGCCGATTGGATCTACATCTTCAATTCTTGAATATACTGCCATCTTGGTTCTTTCGCCAGCTTCTCTGGCAATAGCCTTGATTTCCACGATACCCTGCTGAATTTCTGGTACTTCTTTTTCAAAAAGTCTCTTTACAAACATCGCATCAGCACGTGACAGGGCAACCTGTGAACCCTTTGAGTTACGGTTTACTTCCTTAATGATGCAGCGAATACTCTGTCCCTCGCGATATACTTCGCCAGGAATCTGTTCACTCTTTAAAAGGATACCGATAGTATTCTTAATATCTACCAGCACATATTTATCTTCAACTGTCTTGACAATACCGCTGATAAGTTCAAATTCCTTATCCTTGTATTCATCATAGACTCTCTGCTTCTCAAATTCCTTGATCTTCTGCTTAAGCATCTGCTTGGCTACATTGACAGAAGTGCGGCCGATTTCTGAGAAATCAACTTCCTTCTCAATACTGTCACCAATCTTGGCATCCGGATTAATCAGCTTGGCATCTGATTCCAGAATATCAAGAGTCTCATCAAAAGTATCAGAATCATCATCAACTACTTCCAGAATATGATAAATCTTCATCTCCTTAGGAGTAACTTCAATTCTCACCTTGGCCTCTGGGGCATCGATATGCTTCTGATAAGTTTTAGTGATAGCTTCCTTCAGAACATCAATGATGAATTCAGGATCAATCTTTCTATCCTCTTCAAAAAGACGAAGACTGTCCAGAAAAGCTTTTGATTTTAAATTAATTCCGCTCATTTTCTTACTCCTTTAAAACTTAACTGCGTAACGAATCATTTTAATATCATCATAATTAACTGTAACTGCCTTCTTCCTGGTCTTATCCATATATTCAACAGTTACCTTGCCGTTTTCGAAAGACTTCAGATATCCATCTTCCTCAAATTCCCTGGTCTTAATATGCACATATTCACCAACCGCTCTTCTAAGCTCATCTTCATTTCTGATTCTGCGCTCACAGCCGGCACAGGAAACATCGAGCAGATATTCATCAAAATCTTTATCATATTTATCCATAAAACCTGATATCAGCTCAGACAGCCTTGATATACCATCAAGATCCAGAGATTCATCAATCAGTACTTCCAGAATGTTATCCTTCTTCTTATATGTTAAAGAATAAAGATGATAACCCACAGATTCAATATCTTTTGATAAAGCTTCCTTAAAAGTGTTTACTTCCATATTACCTCCAGGCATTAATTAAGGAGGACCAAAGTCCTCCTGTTTCGTAAGTATTTTATTATTTTTAAAGCCCTAATTCAATAACTTATGATAAGTTTTATCGATTAAAATCGCTCCTAACGGTGCCGTAAAGACTATCGAAAGTACCGCGAAGGACAAAACCAGACTTCCACATTCAAGTCCCATAGCCAGAGCCAGAGGACCGATTGAAGCCTGCACTGTTGCCTTAGGCAGATATGACAGCATGCAGAAAAGCCTTTCCCCGGGATTAAACTTTGTCTTAACCAGACATAAAGCTGTACCCATCATTCTGCCTACAAGCCCAATGACAATCAGCATTAAAGCTGTTAAACCTATTGATTCAATATAGCTCAAATCAGCTATCGCTCCTACCAGTACAAACAGAAATATCTCACCTGGTATCCAGAGCTTATTATAAACAGTACCCAGCTGTTTCACAGATCCCTCATCAATTCTCTTTAAAGCCATGCCCATAACCATTATAGAAATCAGAGAAGAAAAAGTAAGGACCGTATTAAGCTTATCCTCTATAGATACAAGCATCAGTGATATACCAAACATAACAAGTGTTTTACTTACTCCATCAAGTTTAATATATTTATAAACGCCTTTAAGCACAAAGGCTGAAAAAATACCGATTAAAATACCTGTTACTATGGAAAAAGGAATATTGACATAAGTCAGAATAGATACCGCATCCCCTTTGGCCATAGCCGTAAAACTTGTAAAGAGCACAATGACAAAAATATCATCTACACTGGCCCCTGCCAGTATCATCTCTGGTATATCCCTATAGCCCTCTTCCTTGAGCTTAAGCATTCTTGGTACGATTACCGCTGGCGATACAGCCGCAAGCACTGTTCCCAGTATGGCAGCTTCAATGTAGCTTATATTAAAAAGCACTGGTCCGATTATTGTAATAACGATTAATTCAAAAGCTGCCGGCACAAAACTCAAGAGAAAGGCTGGACGCCCATTTTTCTTCAGCGAGTCCAGATCCAAGCCAAGACCTGCCCGGCTTAATATAATGATTAAAGCTATTTTTCTGATATATGCCGAAATATTCAGAATAGAATCATCCAGTATATTTAAAAAACCAGGTCCAATTATTATACCCGCCAGTAACATGCCAATAAGACCTGGAAGCTTAATTTTCTTAAACAGAAGACTTCCACATAAACCAGCTAAAATTATAAACGCAATACTTCCCAGCATCTAACTTACCCCCATCACAAAAAAGACTATAGACGTCATCAGCGTGACAGCGGTTTAAACCTTAAAAAAGGTTAAGGAAGACATCATTTCCTTAACCTATTATAAACTAATTCTGATAATTAATCACCGGTTTCAGCAGCATTGGATAAGCTTTTAATGAATCTGAATTCAGATCCTCCTTATGCATATCAACCGCATT
>DBOW01000008.1:501-9187 GCA_002299675.1 Solobacterium sp. UBA636 | reverse complement strand
TGCTGCTCAACAGAAGAGAGGATATGGAAAAACTGTGAAACAGATGAAGATTCATCATCATCAGACTTCGAGAACAGTCTGGTAAAGGCAGCCTTCACAAATCTCGACATACTTGAAAGATCACCTGGCAGCCCCATTGAACCCATGCCACGGGAATATCTGTGAAGCTTAACACCCGCAAGCTCAAAGCCAGGATCTTTTGGTGTAAGAGTGGAGTAGTTGTTCATATTGAAAGCCTGTTCCTTAAATGGTGGATTATTGGTCATAACACCAAACTCGTTGTTATAGATGTGCAAACCATCCTCCATAAATTCCGCCACGATGCATCTGCCCTTTTTGTCTGAAAGCATCCAGTGCAGGCTGGCAATTGGAAGCTGTTCACTAAACTGGGTATCAACCAGGTTAATCTCTCTTAATTTCTTTTCAGCTTCATCCACGTCTTTACACAGAGCCAGAATGTAGGCAATAATTTCAAAAGTCGCAATATTGGTTTGATTTGGCTTAAATGAATTATAGACGGCATTGCCTACAAAATTTAAGCCAGCCATGCCTAAGCCCTCTTCATTGATGGCGTCATAGAAAAGTGGCGTATTATTAACCACATGAGCCATGCCCACCATTGCGTAGTGTTCCTTTAGTTCACCCTCATGAGCCAGGTTTATGACAAATTTTCTTGGCATCACCACTACTTCCTCACCATAGGAGAATTCATAGTCCAGGTTTCGTCCAAAATAAGTATCCTTAGTTTTATATTCAGCACAAGTACACATTCTGTTGTACCTCCTCATTAATATGATAGTTCATTATTGTGAACTAAAGATGAAAAAATTCGCGGTCCTTTCGATTAATATAGAAACCAAGAAATATACCGCCTAAACAAAGCCCGATCATAATAAACCAGGTTATAGTACTTCCGGCATTATCATATAAAACACCGGTTAAAAGCTGACCAATACAGACAAAGATAGAAGCTGAAATATTGGCTATCCCAAAGATTCTTCCCCTGAAATCTGCCGGCACTCTTCTTGTCAGATAGGGATCGGCTGCCAGGGTGTTAAAGATTTCACCCCAGGTAAAAATAAGCATCAGCAGATAATAAACCGGTATAAATCCCTTAAACAGCACAAAGATCACATAAGAAATCATCATTAAGACAAAAGCGGTAATTATTTTATAAATCTCGCTCATATTTCTGAAAAACCTGGTAATCAGCGGTGTAAACATAACCACCACAATACAGTTAACCGTATTGACCGTGCCATAGATCAGGGCCCCGTTTTCCCCATGCACCGCCGACATATCTAAGGGCATCAGATATCCATACTGATTATATAAGGCAGTATGAAGCCCGCACAGCGCAAGAAACATCACAATTATCGGATATTTTTTCAGAACACTTAAAGTATTGCCTTCAAACTTTGTTTCCTCAACGATATTGCCGCTTTCAACCTTCTTAACCTTTAGAAAAAAATAAATCAGCAAAGTTGAAGACAGAATAGAAATACCATTAATGCCAAAAACCAGATTAAGATGATTCTTATAAAGAATACCAGCGATGGTAGGTGAAAGTATCATGCCGATATTGGTACCCAGATAATTGAGTGAATAGGCCCTTTCTCTATCATCTGAACAGGTGATATCGGCCACCAGGGCATTATAGGCTGGCCACTCCATCGACTGCACAACTGACCCAAAGGCGAATATAGCCATATTGACTATATTTACCTCATTAAAGAAACAGTAAAGGCAGCAGACAACCGATACTATATCACAGATATTGATAATCTTCTTTTTATCATAATGATCAGCCAGCTTCCCGCCAAACAAAGTCATCGGCATCTGGATAATACCGATAACGACAATCACCACCGAAATAGCCGTAGCGCTCATGCCCAGTCTCTGTGAAAGAATAAAGGTCAAAATGGGCCATACCATGGAGCCCATGGCTGTCATAATACGGCCGACAAAAAGTATATAGTTACCTCTGTTTAAACCCCTGTATTCACTGAAAAGTTCTAGTTTCGCCATATCTTGATATCACCAAGGCCATTCTTCAATCTGGCCCTGCACCTTCCATTTCCAACTACATAGAAACCATTTGAATAAAGAAATTCACGGGCCTTTACCTCACCAAGACCAGTGGTGGCATCAATTGACAGATCATCAGAATTAATCTTGATATCGCCTGTTCCATTCTTGATATCCAGGTTTTGCGCACATCTGCCATTAAACTTAACATCGCCACAGCCCGAAGTAATATTCAGTCTTTCATAGTTTCCAGATATCTTGGTGTCACCCATACCGGAAGAAATATCAGCTTCTTTAAACTGACCATCAATCTTTACATCACCCATCTTATTGATCGCCACAAGTCTTTCGGCCTTTACGTTATTAAGCTTTAAACTGCCCATATTGACTTCGGCATGCAGAGTATCAATTTCAATGTTTCGAATAATCACATCACCAGCCTTGGATATTACTTTGATATTTTTCATACCGTCATCAAGACTGATTTGCATATCATTACAGTTAAAGAAAATAAAACCTTCATTTCGAATAGAACTATAAACAGTCTCAGTATCATTCTCAATAGTTTCATAAGGCTTGTCACTTTTTATAAAAAAGTGATCTGAGCCATTAATCTCAATCTTTCCGGCCGCATTGTCAAAAACATAGAGATGCTCATTTGTCTTAATAGTCAGACTTCTTGAAGAAGAAAGTTCCCTTTCCTGATTCAGTAAACCAGACACAAAGTCTGAGGCTGGACCCAGTTCCTTTATAACTTCTTCCTCACTCAGGCCTCTGGCTTTGCCTTCCATAAAGTATTCTTCAACATCATCAATCACGTCATCAACAATCTTGCCATCAAGTTCCTTTAAACCCTCATAGAGTTCACAGATATATTCATTCTTAGTCATTTTAATCATTTTCCCCCAGCAGTTCATCAACTGCCATTTTAAACTCATTCCATTCCTTAAGCTGCACGCTTAAATAATCATTTCCCTTATCGGTCAGATGATAATACTTTCTGGCTGGTCCGCTGTCTGACTCCACTAAATAAGTCTCAACATATTCCTCCTGTTTAAGTCTCTTAAGCAGCAGATAAAGCGTTGCGGTAGTTACATCCAGTACTTTCGATATATTGTCGCAAAGCTCATAGCCATATTTATCCTTCTTCCTCAAAGAATATAAAACCACAATATCCAGGATCCCTTTTTTAAACTGTGTATTCATACACCAATATAATATCACTAGCTATATAATATTACAACATAGTATGCAATAAAAAATAGCTATTTGATTTTATCAATAGTCAGACGGTGAATATCTTTCACCTTATATAGAGAAACAATCTCATCCAGTCTTACTGGCTTATAGCCAACGACATTGGAACAGACATTATAGCTGAAAAAATCCTCATTATCTCTATCAACGATTTCCCCACTGTGATTATGTCCATGAATATTAATGCCAAAAGGAAGATCAATCGGTTCATGACTTAATAGTATTTTATTAGATATAAACAAAGGACCATCATAGATCTCATCTACATAGGGTTCATAATTGGTGATACCCTTATCATGATTTCCCAGTATCAGTACCTTATAGCCTCTTAATTTCTTCAGATATTCAGGATTACCTATATCACCAAGAATTATTAAAGTATCGCATCTTCCAACGCAACTGTTCATCATCTTTACCTGCTCATCAGGATCTGGCCACTCTGGATCCATTAAAGGACAGTCCGAGTCTTCAAAATGAGTATCAGAGTATAGCCATACCGGTGACTTATAGTGTTCAAAAGGTTTATAGAGTTTAACTTTCATCTTTTCTATTTTATATTATCGGATATGAAAAGAGAAGAATTATTTCTTCTCTTCATTCAGATATCTTTCCATCTGATCAAACATCTTATTGAGCTTCTTTTTACCTCTTGATTCCATGAGACCGCCAAAAATGCCCAGTGAACTCTTGCCGTTTTTAGCCTTATACTCTTCTTTATAAGTAACCAGGGTTTTACCACCAGAATCACTTAATTCATAGGAAGTAGTAGTAATGCCAGCCAGAGTTTCAAAGGCTACAGAGTATTTTTCATCTTTTTTTACACATTTAACCGTTACCACTGTATTAGCCTTCTTTTTCTCATTGCCATTCAGGTTTTTTTCATAATAGAAACCGCTGTGGAGGTCTTTAGCCGTGGTATTTGGCTTATATTTCCTGATATCTTCTAAAGCTGAATTGATTATCAGTTCATAAAGTTCGTGACGGTTTACATTAAGTTCTCTTTTTATTTCCATTTCTTTTATTTCCTTTTAACAATATTATAAGGTCTCAGGAATTCAAAAGAAAGTCTATGGCCTCACTTACTCCATCATGATCGTTGTCAGCTACACAATATGTTGCATAGGCTTTTAAACATTCATCACCATTACCCATCATAAAAGAAGTACCAGATACCTTAAAGTTGGAAATATCATTCTCACCATCTCCTATGCAGGCTACCTCCTCTTTAAGATATCCCAGTTTTTCATAGAGATACTTTAGGGCATTGCCCTTAGAAGCGTTTATATCATAGACTTCAACATAATTATTATCATAGGCCTTAAGCAGATCATCATATTCCGAAAGTATGTTCTCTACTTTTGTTCGGGATTTATCCAGGAAAAAGTAAAACTGCAGCTCCTCAATGTTTCCACCTTTATTATCAATATAGCTGTTTATGTTTCTTACTGAAACTGATTCAGCCGCATCCTTTCCATAAACTAGTTTTCCCAGGGTTTTTAAGGCTTTTCCCTGCAGTATATACTCATTATCAATATGGATTGAGGTGCCTACATTTGGGCCCTGGCATCTTCCAATTACCTCTTTTGCGATAAGTTTATCAATGGGTTTGGAATAAATAACTTTATTTTCTTTAATATCATTAATTACCGCACCATTGGAAGATATTACATAGCGGTAAAGATCTCTGTTTCTTAAACCAAGGGGAAGACAGCTTAAGGCTCTTCCGGTAGTGGGCACTATTTCAATGCCGGCTTCCTTAGCTTTCAGAAGACTGTTCATAGTTTTATCACTTATTCTGTGTCTGGAGTCAAGACAGGTGCCATCCATGTCAATGGAAAGAATTGCGATGTTCATAATCCCATTTTAAACGGAACAGTTATAATATTTGACCATCAGAAAAAGCGTTTTGGGTGGCAGTTATACTCTTGGGGTCAGATTGTTTAATCTATAATACTCTTCTTTATGTTTATACATATCCCTGTCAGCCTTTGTGATCATTTCATCAATGGTATTATCTGGATTGCTGCAGTACCCGACAGAAATACTCAGACTGTCATTGAGATAGCCATGCCATTTTTTCTGAGCCTTATTCAGATTTCTTAAGGCTTCATTTATTTCGTAACTGTTCATTCTGCATATAGCTACAAATTCATCACCGCCTGTCCGGTAACACTTGCCATAGGCCCCTAATACATGCTGTATGCATCTGGCTGAGGCGATAATCAGCTCATCCCCCGCATCATGACCAAGAGTATCATTAGATGTTTTTAAGCCATTGACATCAATGGAAAATACAGTTAAATCATCTGGCAGTCTGTCCATCTTTCGATATAATTCAAGATCTTCATTATAGCTGTATCTTGAATATAAGCCTGTCATGGCATCGGTCAGGATAAGCTTTTTCTGACTGGACAGGGAATCATCCATTCTCTGCTGCATAAATTCAGTGTAGTGAATATACAAGAGTATTGATCCAAAAGTCAGAGAAAGAGCGGATGTGCGGATATCCTTAATAAATTCCTGCATAAAAATACCAAAACAGGTTAAAAATATCACCGCAAAAAGTGACATACGATTATGTTTCCTGAACTGTTTCGAATATTCAAAGAAAGATATAAACAGATAAAGAATAACCAGAAGATATACAGCCATATAGACGAAATAATATGAACCATGCTGATAGAAATTAAACTCATCAATATAGAAAAACCAGCCGGTAAATACCGATACTATCTGCAATACAGTATTAACGATAAGAACATAGATAATCCAGGGAATTCTTCTATAGTCAAAGACCTGCAGGGCAAAACTGAAACCGGTCAGTGGCGTAAAAATATAATCCAGTGCCTTGACTGACGCATGAATACCTCTTGTGTAATAAGGCGCACCATTTAAAAAAATACCCAGCCATTCAGACAAAGCTGCGATAATGATAAACAGATAGGTTATATAGAAACGTCTCTTCACGCTTACTGACAGACAGTTGTTCTGTTTAACCAGAATAGTCAGTACGCAAAGTGAAAGACAGGACATTAGAACTTCAGCACTATAATTAAGCATTTAAAAAGACAGCTCCTTTAAGAGTAATCATACTCTTGGGAAGTTGTCTTATTGTTGCCTAATTTAAATCCTTATAGATATCAGCTTTTTTCAGAATGCTTTCCAGTTCGCTGGAAAAATGTTCACAGTCCAGATTAACCACATTCAGCCAGCGTTTAATAGCTGAAACTATGGCGTCTGAATAGAAGCTGATCTCAAAATCGGTTGAATCTTCTTTCTTGCAGGCAATAAGCAGCCGATAAAAATGATTATAGAGATGTTCCAGGAAACAGTTATGTCCCTGTATCATAAACACCTTGCGGTAATAGGCACTGTTTTCAGAAAAATATTCACAGAGCTCTTTAAAAAAGAAAGAATCACCTTTATTGCGATAGACAAATCCTGAATAGTCACGATCAAAAATCCAGTTTACCAGATCGTATTTGTCATAAAAGTGATAATAAAAACTCTTGCGGTTAATATTGCAGTTTCTACAGATATCCGCAACTGAAATTTTGGAAAAATCATTATCCTTCATAAGTTCTTTAAAAGAATTTGCCAGGGTATTTCTGGTGATACGTGTATCGGTCAATTTAATCCTCCATCAGTCAACACATCCCGCAAATTATAAAACTTCCTTGATACAAGAATTCTAACAAAAGGTCCGCTCAGTTTCAACTGTCGGACCGTTTTTTTTTTTTTTTATTTTGGCACTTTTTAGATTCTGTCCCCATCTTTCATTTTTTTCTTGCAGTCATACATCGCATGGTCTGCCCGCTTGAATATTTCCTGGAAACTCAGATCTTTATTGCGGTCATATACCGCCATACCATAGGCAATTGATACCAGACCATTTTCAATCTGTGACCTGTTTACCTTAAGTTCGATCTTATTTTTTAATCTGGAAAGCAGAAAATCTCTATCGGCATAGTCCTCATTCTGAACAATAACGACAAATTCATCGCCACCAATACGGTAGACAGGCGAATGTTTATAGATTTCACAGATGGTTCTGGCCGCATTCTGAATTAAGACATCGCCAAGTTCATGGCCAAAGCTATCGTTGGTCTGTTTTAAACCGTTAACATCACAAACCACAATCGCAAACTCAATCGGTTCCCTGATACACATGAGCTGCTGAATCTCCTGTTCCTTGTCTAAGAACAGCGCTCTGTTTCCTACCTTTGTCAAACCATCACGGAAGGCGGCAGAAGAGAGTTCTTCATTTTTGTTCTGCATACTCATCAGATTATTATTCATCTTTAAAACATAGGCAAAACCAAAGAACATCAGAAGACAGATACAGATTAAGACAATAACCACTATCATCGCATTGTTTTCAATGAAATCCGAAATAGTATATGGTGTCTCAATATATTCGACTGACATCAAAGAAGAACTGTTAAGCTCATCCTTTGAGGCAAAAATAACTCGATTAATAATATCCAGAAGATGTGTATTGTTTCTGTAAGTACCAAGACAGATATCAGCAGTTCTGCTTAATTCATACATCTCAAGACCAGAAAATTCATCAGTTTTAATAAGTCTGTTTAAAGATGATGAAGTGATAATTGTCGATTCAGCTTCTCCATTTTTGACTTTATCAAGACAGCTTAATTTATCTTCAACAAAAACCATATCACTCTGTGGATATAAGGTAAAAGAGGCAGCCAGCTGAATCGCACTTTTTCTGGAAACAGCTATTGAATCGACCGGTTCATCAGAATAATCGCCTTTATATAAAAGAATAAGCGAAGTAGAGGCAATAGAATCTGAATTCATAAAACCACCCTGCTCAGCCAGATAATAATCCGAATACAGAGGACCAAAAATATCAATTTTTCCCTTATATGCATCATTCAGCATATCTTCATAGTTACTGTAGGAAACAGTCTTGACATCAATATTGAAAGTATCCTTGAATTTATCAACAATAATTGTAAATAAGCCAGCCAGTTTGCCATTATTGTCATCACAATAAGGCATATTATCATCAAGATATCCTAAAGTTACAGTATAATTGTGCTCCTCAAGATAGAGCTTTTCCTGTTTACCAAGATAAGGAACTGATAAAGGTGAAGTAACATATTTAGAATAAGTTGCCTCATTATAGTAAGGATCAATTGTCTGAATATGACGCATCGCATCATTAAGCTCTTTTAAAACCTCTGGCGAATATTTAGATACCGCAAAATAGAAATCAGCTGCACCAATCGAAACTACTGGCAGATATAAACCATTGGAAGCCAGATTAGGCATCACCATGGCATCTACTTCATCATTCTTTAAAGCCTCAGCCGCTTCGCTGGAACTGGCGTAGGAAACTATGTCGATATAATAGTCATTGGCCCAGGCCCAATCC
>DBOW01000008.1:0-303 GCA_002299675.1 Solobacterium sp. UBA636 | reverse complement strand
CCGTTTTCAAGCTTTCCTAAAAGTTCAGGAAAAGAACCATAGACATATTCATATTTCCAGCCGGTATAGTAGGATATGCGCTGCAGATATTCGTAGCCAAAACCGCTTTTATATTCACCTTCTTCGCCTTCCTGATAGTTCTCAAAGATGGTGTAGCCTACTTTAACTGTTCTTTCTTCCTCTGCCTTTACCGGACATACAAAAAAACTTAAGAGTAAACTGAATATAATGGTTATTAAAGCTATAGAATTGAAATATTTTTTATGCATAAACAAACCTATTTTTATTTTACACCATAAAAGC
>DBOW01000098.1 GCA_002299675.1 Solobacterium sp. UBA636 | reverse complement strand
GATTCGCCATTTGATCCTAATGTATCGACCTGTTTCAGACCGCCGTACCTCGATCCCATTCCGGCGGCGAGAATTACTAATGTTTTTTTCATATTACAATTATCACCTCTGTATAATTCTCTTTAATTATACAACATGCAGGGAAAAAAGTTTATAATAGAGACATGCTTAGTAGAATTAATAGTAGAAATATCAGAGATTTGGGTGGCATGGTTTCAACTGATGGCCGCCGTATTAAAGAAGGTCTTTTAATTAGATCAGCATTTCTCAGAATGCTGGATGAGGAACAGATTGAATATCTTGATTCTTTAAATATTAAATATATTCTGGATTTAAGGAGTACAGAAGAAGCTGAAAGTAAGCAGGATGAGTATTTTCCTGAGGGAGTTAAATATTATAATATCTCGGCTTCCGTTCCCCGTGATGCCAAAGTTTTTGGTGAACTTTCCAGGGAACAGAAAAAAGATATGCAGCAGCTTGCTGCCTACAGTGCTTTGCCTTTTGATAATAAGGCCTATAAAAAGGCTTTTGAGCTGATCAGCAATTTTAAAGGGCCGCTGCTTTTTCACTGTTATGCCGGAAAGGACAGAACGGGAGTGCTTTCGGCACTTATATTATTGCTGCTGGATGTGAATTATATGCAGATATTCAATGATTATATGCTTTCAATACGTTCGATGAAACTGATGTATGGTTCTTCCACTTTGCCTGTTGCCTGGCAGGTAAGAGAGGAGTGGCTGGAAGCTTCTTTAAATGCCATACTGCTTAAGTATGGTTCATATGATAGATATTTTGAAGCTGAATACGGTATAGACAAGACTGTTAAGGAAAAGATTAAGGATTACTATTTGTTATGAAAAAATATATTCTCGCAATTGACCAGGGTACAACCTCTACCAGAGCCATTCTATTTGATAATATGCAGAATGTGGTCAAGACAGCTCAGAAAGAAGTTAAAGTCTATTTCCCGGAAGTTTCCTGGGTTGTTCAGGATGCCAATGAGATCTGGCTTTCAGTGCTTGCGGTAATTGCGGAAATATTTGAAGATGGAAGTGTCAGTCCTGACGAAATAAGTTCCATTGGCATAAGCAATCAGCGCGAGACAACTATTATCTGGAACAAAAAGACCGGTCTGCCGGTTTCAAAGGCCATAGTATGGCAATCGCGTCAGAGTGCCGATCTGGTAGATAAATATAAAGCTATGGGTGTTGAGCCTCTAATTAAAGAAAAGACAGGCTTAATACTTGATCCTTATTTTTCAGCTACCAAAATCAGATGGATACTCGACAGATGTGATAATACAGATGATCTTCTTTTTGGCACAGTGGACAGCTGGCTTTTATGGAAGATGACCCTTGGCGAGATTCACGCAACCGATGTATCCAATGCTTCGCGCACTCTTCTGTTTAATATTCATACTCTTGAATGGGATGATGAACTTCTGGAAATATTTGATATAGACAGAAGGATGCTGCCGGAAGTTAAAGATACCTCAGGGCTATTTGGCTATATTGATCCATCGATTTTCTTTGGGGCAACCGCTCCAGTCACAGCCATGGTAGGTGATCAGCAGGCAGCTCTTTTTGGTGAATCATGTTTCTATAATGGACAGATTAAGAATACCTATGGTACCGGTGGTTTTATGCTGGTAAATACGGGTGAGAAAGTTATTGAATCAGATAATGGTCTTTTAAGCACTGTTGCCTGGAAAATACATGATGAAGTTAAATATGCTCTGGAGGGTTCAATTTTTGTCTCTGGTTCTCTGATACAGTGGCTGAGAGACTCTCTTCATCTTTTTGAAAAAGCTTCTGATACTGAACAGATGGCCTGCAGTGTTAAGGATTCAAACGGGATCATTATCGTTCCTTCGTTTACTGGTCTTGGAGCTCCCTACTGGGTAAAGGAATGTAAAGGGGCCATATATGGTCTGACCCGTGGAGCCAGACCTGAGCATCTGACAAGAGCGGCTTTAGAAGCTCTGGCCTATCAGTCTAAAGATCTGGTTGAGGTTATGGAGGCCGATACTTCAAGAAGAGTAATGGAACTCAAAGTAGATGGTGGCGCCAGTCAGAACGATTTCCTGTGCCAGTTTCAGAGCGATATTCTCGGTATACCGGTTTTAAGATGTGAGATGCCAGAATCTACAGCCCTTGGTGCAGCCAGACTCTCGGGTATTGAAACAGGTTTCTACAGTTTTGAAGATTTTAATAATGAAAAGGTTGTAACCTTTGAACCGGAAATGGACGACGAGGAAAGAAGCAGGCTCTACAGAAGATGGAAAAAAGCGGTTGAGAGTACAGTTTCTTTTAAGGATGGTACTGGTGAGTAAGCGCGCAAAAGGCATTGTCTGTCTTTTTCTGGTAGCCATTACTTTTGGTTTTGGCTATGGCTTTCAGGCTATGGCGGAAGGTGTTATCGCACCTTTTTCATTTCTGACCTGGCGTTATTTTGTTGCCAGCCTTTTCTTTTTGCCTTTTATGTTTAAAAAGGATGAAACGTCAATGCGAACCTGTCTGGAAATAATGGTGGTACTTGGTATGATTCTTTCTCTGGCTTCCGGTTTTCAGCAGATGGCAGCCGGTAAAATTCATGCTGGGAAAATTGGTTTTATTACTTCACTTTATATTGTGCTTGTACCGCTTATTGAATCTGTTCTGTTTAAGAAGAAAATCAGTTTTCTTACTGTTCTTTCGATTGCAGTTTGTCTTCTTGGGCTGTTTTTTCTTTGCGATATAAGGGATTTTTCTTTTGGTTTATATGAATTTATAGTCCTCTGTTCCGCTTTTCTTTATGCCCTGGAAATTATTTATATTGATCATAAGGCTGCCGGGGTTAATATTTATAAGTTTACTTTTTCTTTATGTTTTGGAACATTTGTGTTCTGTTTTGTTTTTTCTCTGTTTGAAGGAATGCAGCTGTTCAATATAAAAAATGCCCTGGTTCCAGTTCTTTATATGGGTGTTGTAGCTGGAGCACTGGGCTATTATTTTCAAAGCAGGGGTCAAAGCCTGACACCTGGTACTGTTGCCTCCCTGATTATGGCTCTTGAATCAGTTTTTTCGATGATCGGTGGAATTGTTCTTTTAAATCAGATTCCATCTTTTTCAGAAATTTGTGGTGCACTTATTATGTTTCTTGGTGTTGTGCTCTGTATATTGTCTTCATCAAAGTCTTGAAAATGTTTCGTTTATATCATCATGAATTACTATATCGGCATATTCATCAGCCGGGGTCTGGCTTTTATTGATCAGAATCAGATTTCTGCCTCGAAAGTACTGAATAAAGCCGGCTGCCGGATAAACAGATAAAGAGGTACCAAGTATAACCAGGGTATCAGCTTCTTCAATGGCTTTTACGGCATTAATGATGTTATCCTCATTCAGTGCTTCTTCATAAAGTACTACATCAGGTTTAATAATTCCCCCACAGCTGCAGTGTGGAACTTTTTCTTTTTTATTTAAGATTTCCTGGAGTGTGTATTTTTTATGGCATTTCATGCAGTGATTTGAATGAATCGTACCATGAAGCTCAATTACATTTTTCGATCCTGCCATTGTATGCAGGCCATCGATATTCTGAGTGACAACAGTTACGTTTTTGTTTTTCTGTAAAGAGGCAATAAAAATATGCCCCGGATTTGGTTTTGCGTCTTTAAAAACCATACGGTTAAAATAAAAATCGTAGAACTGTTCGGGATGATTCATAAAATAACTGTGTGATACTATTTCCTCAGCGTGGAGATTATTGGTAAAAAGACCTTTGGCTGAACGGAAATCAGGGATGCCGGAAGCTGTGGACATTCCAGCTCCAGTAAAAAAGACAATATTTTGCGCTTCATTTATAGCTTCTTTTAATTTGTTTATCATAGCTTAATGTTACAATAATTTCATGAAAAAATTACTTCTTTGTTTAATTCTTGTTGTGTGTATTGTCTTAAGTCTGAATTTTCTGCCGCCTAAAAGAGAGGAATACTATAATGTTGAAGCTGGTGGTACAAGTCTTGTGGCAGGCTATGACAGCAGGGATGATATAGCTGGTCTTGACTTTGTTGATTATTTTGAATGTGATGAAAAAGATAAGATTACGATGTTCAGGATTTATCTTAAAGATGCCGGCAGCATAGCTATTGATGGCTACAGTGTTGACAGTATTTCTCAAAGCTGTGCCTATTTCGAAGGGGAAATGTATGACTCCAATGGTTCTGTCTGTCTTATTCAGAAAGATGTTGGCGGAAGAGTAAATTATGTAATGTTCTATGGAAACATTCTTTCTGATAATACTGATGAAACTGACCGTATAGAGGTTTATATTAAATGATGATTTATCTGCTTAATCTTAAAGAAAATAAGAAGCTGATTAATGTTTTAAGTCTGCATAATTATTCTTTTATGCATATTGAAAATGAAATGTGCAGAATTAACGAGCTAAGTGGAAGCAAAGCTGGATTAACTGTTCATAAGGAAAGTCTTATTCTGATTGAGGGCTATAATCTTGATGTTTTGCTGAAGCTTTTAAAAGACAGTGAGATTAAGTGTGACTATAAGGCTATTGTGACTGAATACAATCGTAAGTGGACGGTTTTTGAGCTTATGAATAAACTTTATATGGAAAAGAAGGAGTTTGAAGAAAAGAGAAATGTGTGATTATTTCTGATATTCAGTTTTATGTCACATGCAGGTGTTAAGATTGTATCAGGTGGTGATATTTATGGAAAAAGTAACTGTAGATGAAATTAAGAAAATAGAACTGATGATTGAAGGCCTTGAGGCCAAACTGGTTAAGGAAGCCAATTCTTTAACTAAAGAAGGGCTGGAGATAGCTGACAGGCTGGTTGACAATACTGTTGCCTCATTAAATAAGATTGGTGAGAAACTGGAGAGTGAACTGGTGATGGCAGAAGAAGATATTCAGAAAATCGATGAGCGCTGTAACGAAATAATTGTCGATGTATGTAAAAGAATTGATGAACTTCCGCATATTGAAATTGCCGGGTATAAGACTCTGGAAAATGAATATATGAATGATGTTAAGGCTTTTGTGAATGTGGTGGCTTCCAAAGGCAGGGAGGTATATCAGTCTGAAGAATGTCAGAAGCTGATAAACGAAACAAAAGAAGGCGTTGTGAAGGCGGCAGATAAGGCTCTGGATGCTTTAAAGGAAATTCTGGAGAAAAAATAGAGTATAATTATTAGGTATGTACAGAAGAGGTAGAAACTCAGGTAACGGATTTTTTGTTCTGATTATGCTGTTAATATTTGCCCCGGGCTTAGTCGGCGGTATTATCAGTGGCATTATGCCCCTTGTGGTATTGGGTGTGGTAGGTGCCACTCTTTTCTCTGTTTTCAAGGGAATATTTTCAGGTGCTGAGCGTAAGGAAACAGTAAGGCGGAATACAAGAGGAAAGACAGTCAATAAAAAGCGCAGTACTTTATCCAATGCCGATATTGTGCGTATTGATTCTAAGCTCAGTGAGTATTTTAAGCATAATTATGCCCTGGCAGTAATAGATGATGTTTCTCTGGTGTTAAGTGGCGGTGCCTATTCTTCTGTTGATAAGCTTTATGTAACCTATAAGGATGAGAAGGTTGTCCGTCTTGGTGAATTTAAGGATTCTTATCCTGAGATGTATGATAAGATTCTTTCTCTGCTTAACGCTTTTTCTAAGCAGAGCGAGGAGGTTCTTAAATCTAAACCACAGGTGAATGTCAGGAAGGAAGATGTTCTTTCGGATGCCGATAAATATATTGAAAAGATTAATTCTTTAAATGCTCAGATTCCTCAGGAAGAAATTACCAATGGTCTTTATCAGACCTGTGATCTGATTAAGCAGATAGAGACATCAAGGGATGAAAAGGATAATCCTAAGCTTAAGAAGCTTTATGATTATTATCTGCCTATTCTGGTTGGCATTCTGGAGAAATATAAGAAGCTGCAGGATGTTTCGATTAAGTCAGATGAATTTAAGGATTGTGAGTCTCAGCTGATTAAAACCATTATTTTAATCAATGAGGCACTTAAAACTATCTATGAGGAGATGCATGAGGATGATTATATGAATATCAATGCCGATATTGAGACTCTGCAGACTCTTTTGAAGAAGGATGGTTTAACGGAGGACCCTTTTAAGAAATGAGTAATAATACAGATATCTACAGGCTTGTAGAGGAAATGAATAAGGCTAAGGCAAAGAAGGAAGTTAATGATATTTTTTCGATGCTGGATGAGGTTCAGAAAGAGAATAATATTTCGGTTGATGATATCCGTAACTCAGTTAATCGTACGGATGGGGTTAATCTGAATTCAAATTACGGGCATAAGGCCAAGATTATTAAGAAGCCTTCACTTCCTAATGATGCTGGTGAATATGATAAGCTTAGTGATGGCATTATTGCCTATATATCAAATGTTGAATATGGCGATAATGATTATGCCTATGTAAATGCTCATAGAAGTGCTCTGGAGAAGTATTATAAGGAAATAAAATCAAATCCTAAGGATATTGCGGTTGTTGAGGGACATGTTAATGATGAAATTAATTCCATCGATAATCGAAGCACTCTGGAAGAAAAGGGCTATTATGATGGTCTTTATTATGTTTTAAGAGCTATTAAGAAGGCTAAATCAGAAGTTGCCTACAAGATTAATAATAAGTTAAGAGAGAAACTAGGCTAATGAAAAATGTACATGATGAAAAAGAAAAACTGATGGCTCAGTTTTTTGGAAACAGCCGTACCTTGGATATAAATGAAACGATGAAGACACTGGATTCGATTGACAGTGAGCTTAATCGTCTGATTGAAAAAAATAACAGCGACATCAGGGAAATGTCGTCTTTTGATGCTGACAGTCTGAAGAAGCAGATGGAAAGCGATCTGGATGTCAAGCTTGATGTACCTGAGACGGTGACTGTCGGCAAGGCTTCGAAGGATGTTTTTGATAAGATTAAAAAAGAGATGAAGGATGAGATTATTTCTCAGGATGAGGCAATAGATAATCTTGTCAATGGATTTAATCGTCCATATATTACCGGCTATGATCCCCGATTAATCAGAAATACTGTATTTATTTATGGACCTAAGGGAAGTGGCCGTCATCTGCTGGTAGAGACTGCGCTTAAAAAGCTTAAGGCCAATGGTCTTGTTGTAGATGAGGGTATTTATACGCTGGATATGAAGAGGTATTCCAGTGCTTCCAGTGAAAGTATTTTTATTCAGGATCTTTATGCCGGTTTAAACAGCAGGGAAGCTGTTATTCTGGTTGAAAATTTTGAAGAGGCCAATGTGGTATTCAACCGTATGCTGAGTGAGCTTTCGCTTAATGGTTCTATAGTTCTTGCAAAGCGCTACACTTTAAACAAGAATCAGCTGGTTGAGGCTAGCACAGCACTTAATAAGCAGATTGTTGATACTTTAAACGGAAATAATAAGACACTGATATTTATCAGTGAAAAGGGTACAAACAAGCTTCTGGATATTTATGGCAAGTCCTTTGTGGAGAATATCAGGGATATTGTGAAGACAGTATCTTTAAATAATGAGGAAATAAAGGAAATCTGTCTGAAGATGGTAAATGATTTTGAGCTGAAAGCTGAAAGACAGGTTGAAATAGATGTGCAGATTGATAATTCCTACGTGGACTATCTTATAAGCAGTTATGAGCCTGGAAAGGGTGTTTATTCTATTAAACCGATTCTTGACAAGACTTATGATCTTCTGGTAGATGCTGCCTTAAAAGAAGATAAGCTTGAGGTAATCAGACTGAAATATAATGGTTCTGTTTTTATTGAATTCAATAATAAATCAATGGAACTTAAGCTTGATGACAGTGAAATACAAAGAAAAGAAATAGAAGAGGAACTTAATGATATAGTCGGTCTTGATGAGGTTAAGACCTATCTTAATTCTCTTGAGCAGCATCTCAAGATTTCCAAGCTCAGGGCGAAGAAGGGTTTAAAGACCGCCGAGGTTTCCAAGCATATGATTTTCACTGGCAATCCAGGTACTGGAAAGACTACTATTGCCCGTATTGTGTCGAAAATGATGAAGGTAGCCGGGGTACTTGAAAATGGTCAGCTGGTTGAAGTAAGCCGAAGTGATCTGGTTGGCAAATATGTTGGTCATACTGCGCCACTTACCATGAGCGTGGTTAATTCGGCTCTGGGCGGTGTTCTGTTTATAGATGAGGCCTATTCGCTTTACAGAGGCAAGGATGACTCTTTTGGTTTAGAGGCAATTGATACACTGGTTAAGGCAATGGAAGATCATCGTGATGATCTGATAGTAATTCTGGCTGGCTATAAAAAGGAAATGGAGAGTTTTCTGGATGCCAATTCAGGTCTTAAGTCAAGGTTTGCCAATATAATCAATTTCCCGGATTATACAGGTGAACAGATGCTGCAGATTGCCCAGAACATCGCAAGGGGCAAGGATTATGTTATAGATGAAGAAGCATCCGCAAAGCTTCTTGAATATTTCACCATGGTACAGTCAAAGGAAGACTCGACTTCCGGCAATGGACGTCTGGCCCGCAATGTGGTTGAGGCAGCTATACTTAAGCAGAGCAGGCGTGTTTTAATGGATGAAAATGCTGATATAAGCCTTTTGAAACAAGAGGATTTCGATGTTAAATGATACTGTAGCCGCTATCGCTACTCCTTTAAAGGAGGGTGCTGTTTCTATAATCAGGATTTCTGGTCCTGATTCTTTTGAGGTAATCAGGAAAATAAGTGACATCAGAAAGATGGAAGCCAATACTATTGTCTATGGCCATATATATGAGGATGGTGAAATGGCAGATGAAGTGCTTGTATCTTTTTTTAGAGGGCCCAGATCTTTTACTGGTGAAGATGTTGTGGAAATAAACTGTCACGGCGGCATTTATCTGACAAGAAGAATACTGAATATTGTCCTGTCATGCGGTGTCAGAAATGCTGAACCGGGCGAGTTTTCTAAAAGAGCTTATCTAAATGGCAGAATTGATTTGAGTGAAGCTGAATCAATTAATGATCTGATCAGGGCATCCGGCAGATTTCAGGCCAAATCCGCTTTGAGGGGACTTAATGGTTCTGTTTCCAAGCTGCTTGATCCGCTGATGAGGGAAATGCGTGATGTAATATCGATGATTGATGTCAATATCGATTATCCTGAATATTATGATGAAAAACAGATGTCTGCAGACAATATAAAGCCCTATGTAATAAAATGGATAGCTGAATGCAGAGAAATGATAGATAAAGCTGAGCGTTTCAGGGTTATTAAAGATGGCCTGGATACTGTGATTATTGGTAAACCGAATGTTGGCAAGTCTTCGCTTTTAAATGCCCTTATCGGTTATGATAAGGCAATTGTGACGGATATTGAAGGAACTACCAGGGATCTGGTTGAGGGTAAAGTAAATCTTGAAAACATTTCACTTAACCTGATTGATACAGCCGGTATAAGAGAATCGGAAGATGTTGTAGAAAACATCGGTATCGAAAGATCAAAAGAGGCTTTAAAGAAGGCTGAGCTGGTTCTTCTGGTACTTGATAGTTCAAATATAGACGAAAGGGACAGAGAACTTCTGAAAATGACGGAAGGCTATAACCGCATCATTGTCTATAATAAGAATGATTTAAGCAGGCATGATGGTATTTCTATCTGTGCAAAAGATGGAGATATCAACATGCTTACAGATTATCTGAACAACAGGTATAAGGACGATACCAGACTTGTTGATGAAGATGTGCTGAATAATGAAAGGCAGCTTTCCTTAATGAAGAAGTGTCTTAATGAACTTAAGGAACTTCTGGAGGGGCTTGAGTATGTTAATCTTGATGTGCTTGAACTGAATCTGGAAGAAGCTTATCATTATCTGGCTGATATACTGGGAAGGGAATACAGGGAGGATCTGATTGATCATCTCTTCAGGAATTTTTGTTTAGGAAAATGAGTAAGTGGCTTGATTCACATTGTCATATAAATGGCAGAGAATATTATGATGACTTGGGCAGTGTTTTAGATAACATGGTTTTCAGCGATGTTTCTAAATGCATGATTGTTTCACTTAATACGGATGAATTTGATTATTCTTTAAAGATTAATCATCCGGATATTGAATTTAAGCGCTCTATTGGTATTTATCCGGAAGATGTGGATAAATACAGTCTTGAAGATTTTAGACCCTATTATGAAAAAGCTGATGCGATAGGTGAGATAGGCCTGGATTATTACTGGACAAAGGAAAATATCAGTAAACAGAAAGAAATATTTATTGAACAGATGAAAATCGCAAACAGTCTGAATAAACCGGTTATCATTCACTCCAGAGAGGCAATGAAAGATACCTATGATATTTTAAAGGAATATAGAAACAGGGGAGTTCTTCACTGTTACAGCGGGTCTAAAGAAATGGCCAGAGAATTTGTGAAACTGGGCTACTATATTTCTTTTGCGGGAGTTATTACTTTTAAAAACGCGAAAGAACCTCTTGAGGTGGCGAAAAATATTCCTCTTGATCATATGCTTATTGAGACAGACAGTCCCTATCTGACACCGGTACCAAAAAGAGGAAAGCGCAATGAACCGGCCAATGTGGTTTATACAGGACGTTTTATCTGTGAGAATCTGGGAATTGATGAGAATGAATTTAAAGATATTATAAACAGTAACTATGACAGGCTGTTTGGGGGTAAGTGATGAATTTTCTTTTTTACGCAATGATAATACTGATGGTAGTAATGACTATAAGCAACGTCAGAAAAATGAAGTCTTTTGGCAATGAAAGAGGTTTTATAGATGTCTATGGCAAGGTTCTGGACGGTCAGGATAAGGCCAGGGAAGAGCTTGAGGAATACCTTAATACCAATCAGATTGAGTACCTGAATGCCAAGGCAATGCTGGTGAAGATTTATGATGATCTGAGGAATGGCCTGGAATACAGGGAAGATATTGAGAAGCTGAATTTGGCTCCTTTATTTACTTCTAATGGTCAGTTTTCAAAGGAAATGTTTAATAAGAACTGTGATGTTTTTATCTGGCTTTCTTTGATTTATGCAGTAGCCTATAAAAATAATTTAAAAGATGCCGCAGATGAAATCGACAGGAAGATGATGGTTTTTAAAGATAAATTTAATTCTTTCCTGGAATATCATCTTTATCTGGGATATATGTCTTCTTTAAACAGAAACAAGAATGATGACTATAAGTTTCTGCAGAAGCTGATTGATGGCGAATATAATGGGCTTATTTATGAGAAGAAGCTTATTGGTTTATATAAAAGAGAGGCAGCTGTTTTCCTTTTTAAGAATAATGATCTTAAAGATGAGTTCTGGCTGCAGGATCTTAAGCATTTTAAGGAAACCAAGATTGGCTCACATCTGATAGAAGATCTGGGCTTGAGTGAAAAAGTTGATCAGATTAAGGGACCTGAGGCTGTTGTCTCTGACGAGGAAGATAAGTAATGCGATTAATAGTTGGTTTAGGCAATCCTGGCAAAAAGTATGAATGTACCCGCCATAATATTGGTTTTATGTGCGTTGATATGTTATTAAAAAAGCTTAATGCTTCTTTAGATCAGGAGGGTTTTAAGAGTTTTTATACAACTGTATTTCATAAGGGTGAAAAAATAATCATTATGGAACCACAGACTTATATGAATTTATCTGGTGAAGCGGTAAGTGCCATAGTCAATTTTTATAAGATTGAACATGAGGATATTCTGGTTATCTATGATGATCTGGATCTTCCTGCAGGAAAGCTGAGACTCAGAAGTTCAGGATCAAGTGGTGGTCATAATGGCATGAAGAATATTATCGGTTTACTGGGTGATCAGAATATTAAGCGTATCCGCATCGGTATAAGCCGTGATACTAAATATGAGGTCTGTGATTATGTTCTTTCAAAGATTGCCGGTGAAGATAAAAAAGAGTTTGATAAGGCACTGGACAGAGCGTCTGATGCGGTATTATACTGGCTTGATGAGAGAGATTATAATAAAGTTATGAGCAAGTTTAACTGATGAAGAATTTATGGCTGTTAGATAAAGTTGAGAATAGTTTAAGGGGAAATGAATATTTCTCTTTTTCGGCGTATCATTCTTTAGCTGAGGAAGCAATCAATCTGTCTATTCTGGCCAAAAACAGTGTTAAGCCAGTTATTGTAGTTAAGGAAAACAATTATCTGGCTAACCGTTTAAGGGAGATACTTGTTTCTTATTTCGAAGAGGATGAACTTGTATGTTACCTTCCTGAAGAGTCTTTGAGGGCTGAGGAGATAGCTTCTTCTTTTGAAAACAGAGCTGAGAGGCTTAATGCACTCTATAGTTTAATTAAGAATAAAAACATAAAGCTGGTAATAACTACCGGCTATGGCTATATCAGGCATCTTCCTGAGCATAATCTGCTCAAGGAGTCTTTAATCAGTCTGAAAACAGGCGATGTGATTACCAAGGAAGATCTTTCACTTAAGCTTAAAAGACTGGGTTATGAAAAGGTTAATCGTGTTGAGACACCTATGACTTATGCTTCCAGGGGCTATATTCTGGATATTTATTCGATTAATTACCGTAATCCTGTGCGTATTGAGTTTTTTGATGATGAGATTGATTCAATCAGGTTTTTTGATATAAATACACAGTCAACTGTTTCACATGTGAATGAGTGTGAAATAGTATTTGCCAAAGATGTTTTCTTTTCTGATGAGGAAAAGGAATATTTAAAGAAAAATGTGAAATGTGAATCCGGCCAGATGGAACTGGATCTGGAATATATTTATAATGATCTTTATTTCCAGAGTCAGTATTTTTATCGTTCTTATTTTAAGAATGAATATCTTTATGATTATTTAAGCAATGCTCTGGTTTATTTTTCTAATTTAAGCGGAATAAGAGATCATCTGAAGCTTTTAAGCGAGGAAACTGTAGCCTATATTCAGGAGATGCATGAGGAGAAAAGACTGCCTTTAAGGTTTTCGGTTTATGGTGAATTTGAAAAACTGATCAGGGTAAAGGATTCGATAAGTGCCCAAATGGCGATAAGGCCATTTGAACTTATCGAGGAAATAGATCTGCCTTTTGGCAACAGTTCTTATCTTGTAAAGGTTATTTCTTCTGAACCATACAGATATAAGCTTTTGATTGTCGATGATAAGCATTATGATATTCTGCTTAATGATCTGAAGGAAAATAAGCTGGAATATTATGATTATTCAAAGGTGCTTATAGAGGGAATAAATGTCATTAAGGCTGATGTTTATGGTGGTTTTGAATTAAGTCAGGATAATCTGGCTGTTTATACAACCAGTGATATTTTTAAGGGTATTAAGCATAAGGGAAGGTATTCTTCAAAATATACTGAGAGTATTTCGCTGGATTCCTATGAGGAATTAAATAAAGGAGACTATGTTGTCCACGATCAGTATGGTATAGGTCAGTTTGTGGATATTGAGTCAAGGACGATTAATGGAATTACCAGTGATTATTTAAGAATTGTCTATAAGGGCAATGATGAGCTCCTGGTGCCTTTGAATCAGTTTTCTCTGGTCAGAAAATATGTCTCCAAGGAAGGGGTTATTCCAAAGCTGCATAAGCTTGGCACAAATCAGTGGCAGAAAACCAAGCAGAGGGTTGAGGAAAATGTCGAACAGCTGGCTGGCAGACTGCTGGAGCTTTATGCTGAAAGAGAGAATGAAATAGGTTTTGCCTTCAGCAAAGATGATGAGATGCAGAAGGAATTTGCTGAAACTTTTGAATTTGATCTGACTCCTGATCAGGCTAAGGCCATAGAAGAAGTTAAAAGCGATATGGAGTCCAAAAAGCCAATGGACAGGCTTTTATGTGGTGATGTTGGTTTTGGCAAGACTGAGGTGGCTTTAAGAGCGGCTTTTAAGGCGATTAACGATAATAAGCAGGTGGCCTATCTGTGTCCTACTACTGTATTGTCTGCCCAGCACTATAAGACTTTTAAAAGCCGTCTGCAGGATTTTCCCGGAAGGGTAGAACTGCTTAATCGTTTTGTGGATGAGAAAAAACAGAAAGAGATTGTGAATGATTTAAAAGAAGGAAAGGTTGACATATTAATCGGTACTCACCGTATTCTTTCTGGGGATATTGTTTATAAAGATCTTGGTTTGCTGATTATTGATGAGGAACAGCGTTTTGGCGTAAAACAGAAAGAAAAAATCAAGCAGCTGAAGAAAGATGTTGACGTTCTGGCATTGTCCGCAACCCCAATTCCAAGAACCCTGCACATGAGTCTTGCCGGAATTCGTGACATGAGTGTTCTTGAAGTTCCACCAGTGGACCGCCGGGCAATTCAGACCTACGTTATGGAGTACAACGAGGAACTTGTCCGCGAAGCAATCGAACGAGAACTTGGCAGAGGCGGACAGGTATACTATGTATACAATCGAGTCAACAATATCGATGAAGTAGCAGCAGGCTTACAACGGCTTTTACCAAATGCCACAGTAGAGTATGCACACGGGCAAATGGGCGAGCGCCAGCTTGAAACGATTATGTCCGGCTTTATCAATAAAGAAATAGATGTTTTAGTCTCCACGACCATCATCGAAACTGGACTCGACATCCCAAATGTTAACACGATGATTATTCAGGATGCACAGTTATTTGGCCTTTCCCAGCTTTATCAGCTAAGAGGAAGGGTAGGGCGTTCCAGCCGGTCTGCTTATGCATTTTTAATGTATAAACAAAACACCTTGTTAAAGGAAACAGCAGAAAAAAGGCTGATGGCAATTCGTGAGTTTACGGATCTTGGTTCGGGTTATAAAATTGCCATGAGGGATCTGGAAATCCGAGGTGCCGGAAATCTCCTGGGTGAGGAGCAGCACGGGCACATGGAGGCAGTTGGATA
>DBOW01000089.1:2709-3644 GCA_002299675.1 Solobacterium sp. UBA636 | reverse complement strand
AAAAATTGCTTTGTTCGATTTACAATTGGAACGTTCAAATTAGAATTGGAAATTGACAAATTAACTAGATTGCCAGAACAATGCTGATAAAGTAGTGCTAATCTTTAGCAATCTACTTGATTAAGTGCTAAAAAAAGATAAAATATAACAATGTAAGGAGGTTGTTAAGATGATTAGACCACTATATAACAACATTGTTTTAAAGAAAGAGAAGGCAAGTAACACTACTGCTTCTGGTATTATTATTTCTCAAAAGGAAAAGGAAGAGGAATTTGCGGTAGTAGTTGCCGTAAGTGATCTTGATGAAGTAAAGATCAATGATAAGTATTATAAGATGCCACTTAAGGTTGGTGACAAGGTAATGTACAAGAAATACTCTGGAACTGATATTAAGGATGGCGATGAGGATTTAATCTTGATCAAGGCCGAAGATATTCTGGCTATTGTTGAATAAGGAGGAACTGAAATATGTCAAAGACTGTTAAATATTCAAGTGATGCCCGTGAATCTTTATTAAAGGGCGTAGATACTCTGGCTGATGCCGTTAAGGTTACAATCGGTCCTAAGGGACGTAATGTAATTCTGGATAAGGGCTATGGTTCACCACAGATTGTAAATGATGGCGTAAGTATCGCCAAGGAAATTGAACTTGAGGATACTTTTGAAAATATGGGTGCCAAGCTGGTATATGAGGTTGCCAATAACACTAACGATACTGCAGGTGATGGTACTACTACCGCAACTGTACTGGCTCAGTCAATGATTCACTCAGGCATGAATGCTGTTGAAAAGGGTGCCAATCCAGTATTATTAAGAGAAGGTATATCTAAGGCTTCCAAGGCAGTAGCTGATAAGCTTCTTGAAAAGTCAAGAAAGGTAGAGACTTCAAGTGAAATCGCTTCTGTAGCCGGAATTTCTTCTGGTTCTAAGGAGAT
>DBOW01000089.1:0-2622 GCA_002299675.1 Solobacterium sp. UBA636 | reverse complement strand
ACTCTGGAGGTTACTGAAGGTTTAAGCTATGACAAGGGCTATATTTCACCTTACATGGCATCTGATAGAGAGAAGATGATTACTGAGATGGAAAATCCATTAATCATGGTTACTGATCAGAAGATTTCAACTATTCAGGATATTCTGCCAATCTTGGAGAAGATTGTACAGGCCAACAAACCATTATTAATCATCGCTGATGATATTGATAATGAAGTTACTTCTACTTTAATTGTTAACAAGTTAAGAGGTACATTCAATGTAGTAGCTACCAAGGCTCCAGGTTTTGGTGATAATCAGAAGGAACAGTTAATCGATATTGCTACTCTGGTTGGTGCTAACTTTATTTCCAAGGATCTTGGCATGAATCTGAAGGATATGACTATGGCAGATCTTGGTTCCTGCAAGAAGGCTGTAATCGAAAAGGATAATACTACAATTATCGAAGGTGCTGGCGATAAGGATGAATTTAAGAACCGTATCGAACAGATCAGATCACAGATTGCCAATACTGAATCTGACTATGATAAGAAGAAACTGCATGAAAGAATTGCCAAGCTGACAAATGGCGTTGCCGTTATTAAGGTTGGTGCAACTACTGAAACTGAACTGAAGGAAAAGAAGTTAAGAATTGAAGATGCCCTCAATGCAACTAAGGCCGCTATTGAGGAAGGTATCGTTATCGGTGGCGGTGCTGCACTTGTTAACATTTATAAGGAACTCAAGGACGAATTAAGAGACGATAATCCAGATGTTTCAAGAGGCATGAGAGTAGTTCTTGATGCTTTAAGTTCACCTTTATACCAGATTGCTGAGAATGCCGGATACAATGGTAATGATATTGTTGACAAGCAGCTGGCTCAGACAGGCAACTTTGGTTTTGATGCCAAGGATGGCAAGTTTGTTGATATGTTTGAATCGGGTATTGTAGATCCTTGTAAGGTTACTAAGTCAGCAATCCTGAATGCTGCATCTATTTCTGGTTTATTAATTACTACTGAAGCAGCTGTTGGTACAAACAAGGAGAAGAATCCTGCACCTGCACCAGATATGGGCGGAATGTATTAATATAAGCGCTAAAACTCATGGAAATCCATGGGTTTTTCTTTTTGTAAGCGGTTTATCTATAATTATTTAAAATCAATTATTTAAAACTTAGTATAATAGAGATGTTGTAAAACAACGAGGAGAATTTAAAATGAAAAAATTATTTGCGGCTTTATGTGCTCTGCTGATGGTTCTTTCTTTAACTGCCTGTGGCAAGAAGGAAGAAGAACCAGTGGTAGACAATACTGAAAATCAGACTGAAGTTGAGAACCAGACTGAGGAATCTCCAGCAATGTCATATGAGGAATATGCAGCAGCTGAACTTGATTCAGAAGTTGTTCTTGATTTATATGCTCAGAACAGCCAGTCATGGTGGGATGGCAAGATTACTGTTTATGCCACAGATGACAAGGGCAACGGTGTCTTTGTTTATGAACTGGCCTGTGATGAAGCTGATGCTGAATGGTTTAAGGGCGGTAACGGTTTCCGTGTAACTGGCTATAAGTCAGAATGGTCTGGTGAAGTTGAAGTAGTTGATGGTACATTCACTAAGCTATCTCAGACATATACTGCAGCAGCTGTAAATGCTGATGATAAGTTTGGCGACAATGATGCTTTACTTCCTATGCAGAACCAGCTTGTTGCCTTTACAGGTTTAACTGTTGATTCTATTTCTTACAAGAACGATGAGCCAGGCGACGACATCTATCTTACTTTCTCTAAGGATGGTAAGACAATGGACTTCTGTGTTGAAGTTTATCTGACTGGCACTGATTCAGATGTTTATACAACTGTAGGTGAATTATCTGCAGGCGATGTTGTGGATGTAGAAGGTTTCTTATACTGGTACAATGGTGCTAATCCACATATCACTTCAATCGTTAAGAAATAAAAATATCTGACAAACAAACTTAAAAACTGTACATTATAGAATGTGCAGTTTTTTTAACGGTTCAGCCTGATTTCTTTATAATAACGATTATCAGTAAACTCGATATAATTGAGCTGTTCCAGGCGTTTAATAATCATGTCGGCTGAATTGTTATCAAGATGCATTGAGTTCATCATTATTGTTTTGAAGTTTTTTAAAGAAATTACTTCCGGATATTTTAAAAGAGAACGGAGCTTAAAATATGCTCCAATAGCTCTTCTGTCCTGTCTGGTCTTCATATCACCCTGGTTCAGTTCAATATTCTTTATGTCGAGTTCATTAAGTGCGGTAAAAAGGGCACTATAGTCTCTATCTTTGGAATCGATAATTATTCTGGCAGGTTTGAATTTTGTAACGATTATGCCGATATAAAGGGCAATCTTAAGATCGTTAAGATTCTTTGTGCTTTTGCTGGTGATGATAGTTTCAATTACGGCTTTTCCCTTATACTCTTCAATTTTTCTTTTGAGCGAATTTTTCTGGAAATTGGCCGCAAAAACATAACAGACTATATTTTCAGCGTTTTCCTTTAATACATCCGGCAGTCTGCAGACGTTTTCATAATCAATCATCCATATTTCTTTACCATTTAAATCGTGATTCAGTTTTCTTTTGAAATTGACTGTTTCTTTGATTTTCTTTTC
>DBOW01000038.1:2776-5538 GCA_002299675.1 Solobacterium sp. UBA636 | reverse complement strand
TATGTGAAGGTACTGCTGCAGGAAAAGAAATATTCTACCTTAATGGATATTTTTAGAACAATTGAAAAAGAAAAAGAAAGTGAATAGAAGTTTGGTTAAACTTCTATTTTTATATTGCATGGTTTTAAAAGATTTTCACAGAAAGGGCGACAGGAGAATAATCATTACTTTTGTATAAAAAGAAGTTCTTCTTCAATTTCTGTCAGTTCATAATTTGATATAACAACCACGGCTATTATCAGCCTCGGGGAAGTGTTTTAGAAGTATGTGATCCCTGAGGTTTTTCTTCTTTATTGACAGTATACATATCATTTCACTGACAATCAAACATAAAAGTTTTATGAAAAAATGATTAGCATTAAAATTCTTATTTGAGATCAAACATATTTTCTGTAATTACATTTACTTCATCAGCACTGTATGTATTTTCGTTTTGAATAGATTCCAGTCCTTTATGCAGTTCACAATCAATTTCTTCTTGAGAAAGAGAGTCCAAAAATACGATACCATTTTCAGCAGAGATTTTATTTTCAGAATAAGATGATTTCCTACATTTCAAATCAATAACCTCCTCGTATTCTTTGCTATCAGATGATATCACATTTTGTTAAATTATTCGAGATATTAAAAGCCATCTAAAATGATGGCTGATGTTTGAGCAATTAAATACTGCAGCTGTTTATAAAATCTTTTATAACCCGAATCTGTCTTTGCACATCTTCAGGACTTGGCCCACCAAGAGCTTTTCTTTGATGAAGGCGATAGTTCAGATCAATGAAACAATTTACAATAGATAATATACGAGTAAAAATGAATCTGGAAAAATTTAATTGTGGAAATATTGTGTGAAAAAATGGCGGATTATTGTGGAAATTTTTTGTATGGTAAGCGTTTTCCTGGATTGATATATTTAAGGTGTAAAAAAACTTGCAGGTTTTATAACAAGGAGGATGACTTAAACATGGATTTATACGAAATGGCATTCGGCTTAATACTAAATGCCGGTAATTCAAAATCTAAATCAATGATGGCTATCGAGGCTGCCAGAGAATTTGAATTTGAGGAGGCTGAGAAGCTGGTTGCGGAAGCGGAAGAAGATTTAAGAGCTGCTCACCAGACACAGACAGATCTGATTCAGGGTGAGGCAAGGGGTGAAAAAATGGACTTAAATCTCATTATGGTTCATGCACAAGATCATTTAACTACTGCCATGATTATGATTGATCAGGCAAATGAATTTATCAATCTATACAGATTGATCAGCGAATTAAAAAAGTAAAATAAGGAGAAAAGAAATTTTATGAGAATTATGTTAGCATGCTGCGCTGGTATGTCAACAAGCTTAGTAGTTTCTAAGATGCAGGAAGCAGCTAAGCAGCAGGGTAAGGACTATAAGATCTGGGCTGTTGAACAGGGTCAGATTGAAGCTGAAATGGGTAACTTCGATGTTCTTCTTTTAGGACCTCAGGTTAGACACATTATGAGAAAGGTTCAGAAGATCGTTGGTGATGCTGCACCTATCGCTGTAATCGATGCAGTTGCCTATGGTACCTGCAATGGCGCAAAAGTATTGGAACAGGCTGAAAAGCTCGTGGAGGGTAAATAATTATGGCATTTTCTGAAAAGTTCCAGGATGCTTTACTGGTAATTGCTGAAAAGGTAGATGATAACCAGTATCTTGCTGCAATCAAAAATGCATTCTCTGCCTACATGCCATTCATCATTGTAGGTTCATTCGCAACATTATTAAATACATTAATCTGTTCAACCAAAATCGGTTTAGCAGCATTAATCCCTTGGTGTGTAAATTTATCGCCTGCTTTCTCGGCTATCAACTACGCAACAATGACTTTCATGACAATCGCTATTGTATATCTGGTTGCCATGAATCTTGCAAAGCACGATAAGCTTCCAACTCACCTTGCTGGTGTATGTGCAATCGCTGCTTATGTATGTGTAGTTCCTCAGACTGTAACAGCTACAGTTGAAGGTTTAAGCGCTGCAGCTGCTGGTTTATCAAGTGCTGCAACTGGTGCTCAGGGCTTATTCGTAGGTATGATTATTGCCGTTCTTGCAGAAAAACTGTTTAACGCTTTAATGAAGGTTGATGCAATTAAGATTAAGATGCCTCCTTCAGTACCACACGCAATTTCTGAATCTTTCAATACTTTAATTCCAATTCTTATTACTTTAGTGGTAGTAGCTGTATTTGGCCAGGTATTCCGTCTTGTTTCTGGATCTTACTTGAATGAATTCATCTACAAGATTGTACAGGCACCTCTTGAAGCTATTTTCCAGAGCCCAATCGGTATCGTTACAGTTGTAATCATTTCTCAGCTGTTCTGGTTCCTGGGTATTCACGGTGGTCTTGTAATTTCACCTATCAGAAATCCACTTATCGCTGCTGCAGTAGCTGCAAATATCGCTGCCGTTAATGCTGGTCAGGTTGCTACTCAGCCTGTAACTTACGGCTTCTGGCTGAACTTCGTTGTACCTGGTGGTGCTGGCTGTATCTTATCATTAATCTTTGCTCTGTTCTTAGTATCCAAGAGAGAAGATGCCAGAATGATTGCCAAGTTAGGTTTAGTTCCTGCTTTATGTGGTATCTCTGAACCAGTAGTATTCGGTTTACCATTAGTATTAAACCCAACATTCGCTATTCCATTTATCTTCAACTCAGGTATTACTTGTGCAATCGCAATGTTTGCTACATCAATCGGTTTCTTACCATGCAATACTGTTGACTGCCCATTCGGTGTTCC
>DBOW01000038.1:537-2641 GCA_002299675.1 Solobacterium sp. UBA636 | reverse complement strand
GCTGAAGCTGAATAATAATTAAAAATTCACGAAGGAGCTATCAGCGATAGCTCCTTTTAATTAAAAGAAAGGTGTAAAAAAATGACAAATAAAAGATTTCCTGAAGGTTTCTTATGGGGTGGTGCAATTGCCGCCAACCAGTGTGAAGGTGCCTGGAATGTAGATGGCAAGGGAATGAGCGTTGCTGATGTAGCCAGATATAAACCTGATCTTGAAAAGGGTGATTATAGAGGTCAGTGGCATGTTTCACCAGAAGAAATTGAAATGGCCAAGAAGACTGATGATGTGGTTTATTATCCGAAGAGACACGGTAATGATTTCTATCATCACTATAAAGAAGACATCGCTTTATTTGCCGAAATGGGCTTTAAGACTTTAAGACTTTCGATTGCCTGGACTAGAATTTTCCCTAATGGTACTGAAGAAGAACCAAATGAAAAAGGTCTGGCTTTCTATGAGGATGTATTAAAGACTTTAAGAGCTCATAATATTGAACCACTGGTTACTTTATCGCATTATGAAATGCCTTTATATCTGGTAGATCATTATGATGGCTGGGTATCAAGAGAAGTAGTAGATATGTTTGTAAAGTTTGCCAGGGTATGTTTTGAAAGATATAAGGATCTTGTTAAATACTGGCTTACTTTCAATGAAATTGATTCAGTATTCAGACATCCATTTACAACTGTTGGTGTAGTTGAGGAAAAATACGAAAACAAGGATAAGGCTGAGGAAGCTATCTATCAGGCTCTGCATCATCAGTTTGTAGCTTCGAGCATGGTTACAAAACTGTTAAAAGAAATCATTCCTGGTGCACAGATGGGCTGCATGGTTACCAAAACTATGACTTATCCTGAAACCTGCAATCCTAAGGATATTTATCTGGCTCAGAAGGCTAATCGTAATAATTTCCTTTATTCTGATGTTCAGGCTGGCGGCAAGTATCCTTTATGGATTAAGAAGTACTGGGCTGACAAGGGCTTCAATGTAGTTATGAAGGAAGATGATGAGAAGATTATTGCTGACTATCCAGTAGACTTTATTTCCTTCTCATACTATATGTCAATGGTTGAATCAATCAATGCCGACAAGAGAGAAAAAGTTGGCGGAAATCTGGCAACTGGTGTTAAGAACCCTTATCTTCCTATTTCTGACTGGGGCTGGCAGATTGACCCAGAGGGTTTAAAGATTTCTTTAATTGATCTATATGACAGATATCAGAAGCCATTATGGGTTGTAGAAAATGGTATTGGTGCCAAGGATAAGATTGAAGAGGATGGCAGCATTATTGATGATTATCGTATCGATTATTTCAGATCCCATTTCAAGGCTATGAAAGAAGCTATTGATGAGGGAGTTGAACTGATGGGCTATACTTCGTGGGCCTGCATCGACTTGGTAAGTGCTGGTTCTAATCAGATGTCAAAAAGATATGGTTTCATTTATGTTGACTGCGATGATATGAATAATGGTACATATGAAAGAAGAAGAAAGAAGTCTTTCTACTGGTATAAGGATATTATTGAATCTAACGGAGAGAATCTATAATGAAAAATTTTCCTAAGGATTTTCTGTTTGGCGGCGCTATTTCAGCCTGTCAGGCAGAGGGTGCCTGGAATGAGGATGGACGAACTTTAACTATCCCGGATATTGTAAAAAAGATAGATCCAAGCCAGCGTGCCACTTTTTCACAGGCAACTATTACCAGAAAAGATGTTGAAGAGGGTAAAACTGGTCCGGTAAGTGATTATCCAAAAAGATGGGGTATTGATTTCTACCATACCTATAAAGAAGATATTAGACTTATGGCAGAAATGGGGCACAGGTGTTTCCGTTTCTCGATTGCCATGTCCCGTGTTTATCCACATCTTCTGGACGAAAAACCAAACGAAAAGGCTTTGGCTTACTATGATGATGTAATTAAGACCGTCAGAGACTATGGCATGGAACCGCTGGTTACTATTGCCCACTTTGATCCACCGATTGAAATAGTTGACCGATTTGGAGGCTGGGACAACAGGGAGATGATTGATATCTACTTCAAATATGCCAAAACTTTAATTGACAGATATCATGATCAGGTTACCTACTGGCTGCCATTTAA
>DBOW01000038.1:0-443 GCA_002299675.1 Solobacterium sp. UBA636 | reverse complement strand
AATAAGTGCTGGAATGCAGCTCACAATCAGTTTATAGCTGCAGCTAAAACTGTAAAGTATGCCCATGACAATTATCCATCTTTGCAGATGGGAAGCATGGTGGCCTATGTATTCTCATATGCCTATTCATGTGATCCTAAAGATGTCTGGGCAAATGATGAATTCGATAAGATGAGCAACCTCGTCTTTCTTGATGTGCTGGCTAAGGGAGAATATCCTTTCTATGCTTATGAGTATTTTAAGAAACATAACGTTACTTTAAACTTAAAAGACGAAGATGTTCAGATTCTCAAAGATGGAACTGTTGACTGGGTTGGCTATTCTTATTACCAGTCAATTGTCACGGCCTATACAACTGAAGGAAAGTCGGTTGTCGGTGGAAACCTTAAGGGTGGTGTGAAAAATCCAAATCTTGTGGCAACACCTTGGGGCTGGCAGATTGA
>DBOW01000127.1:529-4283 GCA_002299675.1 Solobacterium sp. UBA636 | reverse complement strand
GAAAAGGAACTGAATGAATTAAGGAATGCCGTCAGACAGCTTAAGTCTTCCTATAACAGTCTCTATGATGAGTATAAGAAGTTTAAGGATGCTGATGAAAAAGATAACAGAGAGCTTGATGAATTAAGAGATACTGTAAACAGACAGAATAAGGAACTGGACCGTTTATATGAACTTGAGAATAAATATAATGAGCTTTTGCTGAAACAGAATAAGACTGATTACAGTGAGATAGAAAGAGTTCTTGGTTCTTATAAAATAATGATTGCCGGAGGTCATAGCGAGACTACAAGGCGTCTTGGTGCCAAGTATGAGAATATGCGTTTTGTCTCCGTGGTTAATGAAATAGGCAGTTCGATCAGGAATATGGATTATGTGTTTGTTATCAGGAGATTTAACAGTCATGCCATGTGGCAGAAGATTATCAGTGAGCTTCAGGGAAGTGATGTTAAGTATATGGTTATAGATGTTAATTCTAATCTGAGGCAGACTGAGGAGGCTATGTATCTGCATATTGTGAAAGAAGGCAATCTTTAAGTGATTGTCTTTTTGTATATTTATGTTTATGAATAAAGATGAATGTGGAAGTACAATATAGGGGTATGTTTATTTGGGGTATTTTGAATGAAAGACATTTTTAAGAATGAGAAATATATGCCTGTGCTTGGTTTGATCTGTGCCTTTGGATGGTCTTTGGCTTATCCTTTTATTAAGATAGGGTATGCTGAGTTTGGGATAAGTGATATTCCAGGGAAGATCTTTTTTGCGGGTATTCGTTTTCTTCTGGCTGGATTGCTGGTGGTTATTTTTACTAAGGGCAGGCTTGATATTAATAAGAGAAGTGATTATCGCTGGTTAGTGCTGATGGCTTTGGTTAATACGGCACTGCATTATACTTTTGCGTATATAGGTCTTGGCTATAATGCCAGTGCAAGGTCTACAATATTAGATTCAATGGGATCTTTTATCACTATTATTCTTTCTTTAATGGTATTTGCGGATGATCGAGTAAGTTTTAATAAGCTGCTGGGCTGTGTGCTTGGTATTGGTGGTATTGTGATTATTAATATTGAGCCTGGTACTGATTTTTTTGCGAATATTACTTTTATGGGTGATGGCATGATTCTGTTAAATGCCTTGTGTTCTGGTTTTGGTGGTTTAATTACCAGAATCTGTTCAAGGAAGATGAATGTCAATAAGGCTACCGGCTATTCTATGGCTTTAGGTGGTGCAATGATGCTGGTACTGGGGATTGTTACGGGTTTCAGGTTTAACTGGAATATAAGTGTTAAGGGTATATGTGTATTAATGGTACTGGTACTTATATCGGCAGTATGTTTTGGCATTTATAATAAGCTTGTGGCCAGCTATCCTATTTCGAGGGTTGCGATATATAATGCCCTGATTCCAGTACTGGGTGTGGTATTTGCGGCATTACTGCTGGGTGAGGCTTTGAAGTGGCAGTATTTTGTGGCCATGTTTATGGTGGCTTCTGGTATATTTGTGACAAACAGGTAGTGGAGGATGTATGATTGAGGAAATTGAGACTTTTATTAATATAAAAGACTATGACGCTATGCTTAACTGGGCTTTTGAACATGACAGGGATGATGCCACGCAAGAAGAGTTTGAATATGTGGTAAAGTGTTATGAGCTGTGTATGAATCAGGGCTATGGTGTAGCTGCCAACAATATTGGAGCTATGTACTATAATGGGCGTTATTTTAAGCAGGATATTTTTAAGGCTATTGAGTATTATGAGGCTGCATGTTCTATGATGGATCAGCTGGCTTTTTCCAATCTTGGCTACTGTTACTATTATGGCGGTGATGGTTTAGATATTGATTATAAGAAGGCTTATGAGGTTTTTGATGAGGGGGCACTTCTTTTTGATGATTCTAACTGTCTTTATAAGCTTGGTGATATGTACAGATATGGCTATTATGTTTCTGAGGATTATGTTAAAGCTTTCAGGCTTTATATCAGGGCTTTGGGCTGTCTTAGGGAAAATGATGAGCGTGATAATGAGATTACAGCTGATATCCGTATGCGTCTTGGTGAGTGTTTTCTTGAGGGTATAGGTACTGAAAGAGATGTTGTTGAGGCTTTGTTTAATCTTAATCTGGCCATCAGTATTTTCTATAAGTATCGTGATAATAAGTATATTCCTCAGGATATTGCCAAATGTAAGGAGTTTATTGAGAAGGCTGAGGCTATTCTTGATGGTAAGCCTGATGTGTCTTTTAAGAGTTAGCGGTATTTTATGCGTTTAACTTTTAAGAAAACTGTTATAATAAATATGTAAAAAGGCAGCCAATTAAAGGCTACCTCTAGAATAACAAAGAAATTAGTCCCTGTTGTTTAGAAGTTTAGGTGGGACTATTTCTTTTTTTCATTATTGGAAAGTGATATAAGATTAATAATTGCGTTTAACGCACTGATTAAAACCATTATCACCTGATAATTACTCATAACCGTTCACCTCCTTTTACATAATAAAATCTATGTAAACAGGGTATAACGGCACCCTGGCACTAAACCGTTCCAGAGCATAGCCCTTAACCTTTAAGCTTCAGACAGAACACCTGAAGTGGCTGCAGATATATTTTACCATAATTACGATTTCTTTTATGTTCAATAAAAAAGACATATCTTTTTTTGATATGTCTTAGCTGTGTGCTATTTCGTATTCAGTGAGCATGTTTCTCAGCTCTTCGATATTGTTTGCTTTATAGCTGTTTCCTTCAATCTGAATCAGATTGTTTTCAAAGGTGATGATCTTTTTCTGGTTGTTCGTGAAGCGGACTTCTACCAGCATGTCGTTTTCTTTGGCTGCAGATTTTTTAGTATCTACTTCAACACCAGACAGGATGTCATAGAGCTGTTTAATGCTGTCTTTTTCATAGACTACACCAGATTCCATGTTTCCATCGATTGTTACATCATAGTAGACGTATAGAATGTCATCGGCTGTTGTTTCTTTGATGTAATTTAGTTCAGCTGAGTCGCCTTTCTGTGCGCAGCCTGCGCAAAGCAGTAAAAGGCCAATACAAAGTAATAGTTTTTTCACATTAGTCTCCTTCTTAAAGCCAAGTCATTGTAACATGTAAACAGTTTTTAATCTATGGTTTTAAGAGGAATAGTGTTTTTGTTGAGCGTTTAGTGGCTGTGCCAGAGAGTACAATGCCAAAGATTTCACCGCTTAGTTTCAGTTTTGTTTTGTTTGTTTCGTTTATTATCTGACTGTATATTTTTTCTTCTTTTTCTTTGCCCATTTCTGAATTAATAAGATGATGCTGAAGCGTTTTCTGTTCAGGTATCAGGGTACAGGCTTCGTTGACAGGTATGCTGAAGTTTTCGGCGTTCTGTTTTGTAATAAGCAGTCCCCAGGTTCTTTCGGTTATTTGAGAGTTTTCTATTTTTAAATGAACGGCAGATTTGACTACCGGCATTAGTTTTGTCCAGCTGTTGATAATCTGATAAATGTTTTCATCGTGTATGAAGTCGGTGAAACTGGTATGTTTCAGGAAATAGAAGGAATCTACGGTTTCCAGGGAAAAGGGAAGTGGATCGTTTTTGTAGGTTTTGATCCATCTCTGGTAGTCGTCTATTTCTTTGATGAAGGCAATGTTTTTTCTGGTTTCGTAATCCAGTTCCTGTTTGGTTTCTCTGTAGTCTTTTAGGGTATCAGAGAAAAGGTAATCCTGCATCTCTTTAGCTGTGAAGCCCAGATTTTTGAGTTTTATGCATTCCA
>DBOW01000127.1:0-388 GCA_002299675.1 Solobacterium sp. UBA636 | reverse complement strand
TTCGCCGATTCTGTAGTTTTTCATGTTTAAATTTTAGCATAATTAAAGGCTCCTTTTGGGAGCCTGTGGTTTACTAGTCCTGTCCAGCAATTACTTTGGCAGCTTTCATACCGAATGTCAGGGTTCTGCCTAGGGCAATACCTGTCATCAGGCATGGGTAGTTGTTATAGAACATACCGCCTGAGCAGTCACCTACAACGTAGAGTCCTTCGATGACGTTTGCGTCGTTATCTAAGGCCTGACCTTTGCCGTTGATTATTATACCCTGTTCAGTTGTAAGCAGGGATGCACCAAGCCAGAAGCCATAGAAAGGAGCTTTGGTTAAAGGTGATAAACGTGAAGCAGGTTTGCCAAAGTCAGCGTCTTCACCAAGCTTGTAGATTTCGTT
>DBOW01000068.1:8587-9228 GCA_002299675.1 Solobacterium sp. UBA636 | reverse complement strand
TTGAAGTAAAGAATGTGGCCACAGTGATTAAAGAAACCGCCAGAAAAGAAATAATATAGTTTCTTTTCATCTTAATATTCTTCATTATTCTTTCAATTCTTTCTCTGATGCTGTTTTCGGCAAAAGATGAAACAGTCATACTTAATTTATTCTTGTTGGCACAGTTTAAAAGCGACAATGCATATTTCTCTTTTTCATCTGCAGTCATTCCCTTTATAACCATCTCATCACAGGCCATTTCCAGATCTTTACTGAAAAACTTATAGGCAATATACATCAATGGATTAAACCAGTAGATACTCAAAAGAACAAAAGCCAGTATTTTAAATATGTTATCTTTTCTTTTAATATGCATTCTTTCATGAAGAATGATGTTATCAATGTCTTCATCTTTTACATCAAAAGGAATATAGATTTTGGGATTAAATACTCCAAAGACAAAGGGACTGTTATATTTATCGGTCAGATAGATATTATCTTTAAGTTTATAGGAATTATTCAAATATCTTTTTAAGCGTAAATAAGAATATATAAAATACGCAATAAACACTATCACTCCAGATATCCATAAAAATGAAAGAATACTTAAAATATTGATTCTGTTATCAGTATAGACAATCGAAGGATAAACAATAGTGTTA
>DBOW01000068.1:3579-8451 GCA_002299675.1 Solobacterium sp. UBA636 | reverse complement strand
CTTAAATATTATTCTGATAATTACTACCGTCACAATCAGAAATGAAGAAAGGACAGAAATGCTTAGAATATTAAGAAATAAATCATTCATTTTCTGGACTCCCTGATCATCTTTTCCAGCTGCTTATATTCCTTTTCACTAAGATTCTGTTTACGGGCAAAGGCACTGATAAAAGCTGGAAGTGAGCCTTCAAAGGTTTTATCTATCAGCTCCGACATCTGCGAAAGCTGTACATCTTCTTTAGATACTAAAGAAGTCAATAGCGAATTACTATTTAAGAACACACCACGGTCGCAAAGATGTTTAACTACAGTATATGTGGTAGTACGGCTCCAGCCTAAAGTGCTGTTTGCCAGTTTTGCCAGGTTTGAAATACTTATCGGTTCATTATCCCATAATATCAGACAGAGTTTATATTCACTTTCAAAGATTTTAGGTACTTCCATATTGCCTCCTAATTTGACTATCATAATAGACATTATTAGTCTATCATAATAGACAGATTAAGACAATAAAAAACACTTCGTGAACGCTGAATTTTAACTTTTAAACCTGGCCACTATGACCAGGTTTTCGTTTACATAGTAAAATACAGCTGTATGCTTTCTACCGCATTATATTCATACTCTTCATATATAGGCGCAAGACTCAATCGTCTTGATCATCATGATACACCTTTTTATGATTACTCACAGCCTAGGATAAAGTCCATTCCATCTTGGCTACATGTGGCCAGTAACTGATAAAGATACAAAATAATCTACAGTTAATACTTAAAAGCTCTTTTCATAGTGGTTAAATACCACTTGTGACAAATATATATTCCTTCACAATATACGATTTATTCTAATGGACGCATCGAAAATCTTATAATACAAAAAAAGAAGATTACCTCTTCTTTCTTGTCTTCTTTGCTGGTTCATCAGATTCGATAACTCTGGTGCCCTGATAATCAACTTTCAGATTTATCACTTTCAGTTTTGAATCAGTAAATTCTGAAATAACTTCGGCAAAAGATGAATTATCTGATATTGCCAGCATGGTTGAACCTGATCCGGATATTACTAAACACGAACCAGAACAGTATCTTACCGTTTTAAGTATCTGGTCATAATCCTTAATTAAAGACTTGCGGTATGGAGTAACCATATTGTCTTCAAAGGCTCTTCTCAATATAAAATGATCACCATATTCCAGCGACTTAACCATCAGTATCGAACGCTGAATATCATGTACCGCATCCCTTATATCTACCTTTTCGGGAAGTACCTCTCTGGCCTTCTTTGTCAGCACCTTGTAAGGCGGGATAATCGCTGTAAAGTATACATTATTTGCCAGATGCAGAATATAGTCTGAGAACCTGTCCTTATCATCCTTATAGGCCATATGGAAACCACCATAGATACATGGCGCCACATTGTCGGGATGTCCTTCCATTTCGGCTGCCATTTCAAACAGTTCGTCCCTGCTTAAAGGCCTGTTTAACAGCTCATTGGCTGCCACAAGTCCTGCACAGATAAGTGAAGCACTTGAACCAAGACCCCTTTCAACTGGAATACCAGTCTTGATATTAACCCTGCACTTAAGCCTTTTGTTTAATCTTGAAGTAACTTTCTTAAAAGCCACAATAAACAGATTGTCTTCATTCTGGAACTTCTTGGGACAGCCAGTCACTATAAAATCTTTACTCTTTTCTACTTCAAAAGTATTATAGAGTTCAAACGCAATACCCAGAGAATCAAAACCAGGTCCCAGATTGGCACTTGTAGCCGGTGCAATAATTTTAATCATAAACTCTCTGCCTTTCTGATGATAAAGTCCTTCGCATTGTCTTTAGTCACATTATTGTCATGTCTTATTTCCATATTTTCCAGTTCTCTTAAAGAAGCAGGAATCTTTTCATCGGCTATTTCCTCAAGTTTCTTAAGATAATCAAAATCGTCAGCCTGTGAATCTTCACAGATACTCAAATAAACATCCTTCGCAAACTTATATGGAGAAGCAGTAGATAATACAACAACCTTTTCATCATTATCCTTCATATATTCAATTGCCGCCCTATAGGCAACTGAAGTATGCGGATCAATTATTTTTCCATCTTTATTATAAAGTGTCTTAATTGTCTCTTTACATACTTCATCATCAAAAGAGTAAGCAGCAAAGCTTTCTTTAATTACGCTGAAAATATCTTCATCAAGCTTATACTCGCCCTTTTCCTTCAGCTCATTCATATAATTCTGAACCAGAACATCATCATTAGAAATAAAGTATAAAAGACGCTCAACATTGCTGGAAACCAGAATATCCATTGAAGGACTGATGGTTGAATAGAAAGGACGCTTACGGTTGTAGACAGCTGTATTAATAAAATCGGTCAGCACATCGTTTTTGTTGGATGCACAGATCAGCTTATTTATTGGACAGCCTAAAGCTCTGGCAATATAACCAGCCAGAATATCACCAAAGTTTCCTGAAGGAACACTGAATGAAATCATGTCATTAAGCTTAATTTCCTTATTATTAACCAGCTTAATATAGGCATAGAAATAATAAACAACCTGAGGCATCAGTCTGCCAAGATTGATAGAATTGGCACTTGAAAGCTTAATATTGTCAAAACTTAAATCAAAACACTCTTTAACTATCTTCTGACAGTCATCAAAATTTCCTTCAAGTTTAATTACACAGGTATTGTTTCCACCTGTTGTCAGCATCTGTCTTTCCTGAATCTTTGAAACGTTCTCTTTTGGATAGAAAACACAGATATAGGTATTATCTACATCCTTGAAGCCTTCCAGAGCTGCCTTGCCGGTATCGCCACTGGTGGCGGTCAGTATCATGATTTTCTTATCTTCACCCTGCTTAGAGTAGGCTTTTGTCAAAAGATGCGGCAATACAGTCAAAGCCATATCCTTAAAGGCACAGGTAGGACCATGATATAGCTCAAGTACAGGAATACCGCCTTTATTTCTCAGCTTGACAATCTCCTCATCATCAAATTTGGAATCATATGCCTTATAAACAGAATCCTTAATTTCTTCTTCGGTATAATCATCAAGAATAGTGCCGATAATCTTTACCGCCATTTCCTGATAATTCATATTGAGAAACTCATTCAGATCAAAAGCTTTATACTCACTTAAATCTGGAGTATAAAGACCTCCATCTGTACTTAAACCCTCAAGAATTGCCTCTGAAGCTGTTTTTCTGTTTAATTTATCCCTTGTACTTGTAAAATAATGCATATTTATTCCCCCGCAAGCTCAATAGCCTTGTAAAGCTGAGCATCCTTTGTATAGTCACTGTTGAATGTATAAATAATCGAATTATAGATAGAATCAACTGTCTCCTTATCCAGAATTCCATCGGCCCTGTGACCTATGCTTTCCTGAAACAGTTTAACAGCTTCCTCAAATGATTTATCAAAATAACCATCCGTTCTATCCAGATCATAGCCAAGATATTTTAGACCCATCTGAGCTGTTTTAATAACCGTATCCACATCATCATATTCAAGAGTTTTCCCCTCTTCCAGTGTATAGATACCAGTTGTCAGCACCTCATCCAGCTTAACCTCAACATCCGGCACTATTCCTTCCTTATTGAAAGAAAGACCATCAGGTGAAGTCCAGTAGCTGGTGGTAATCTTAATCACCGAACCATCACTCAACATATATGAAGACTGTACAACACCCTTGCCATAGGTGGTTTCACCTACCTGTATACAGTTTGGATGAAGCTCCTTTAAGGCAATAGTACAGACCTCAGCCGCTGAAGCGGTATTACTGTTTGTTAAGACAACAATCTTGTCAAAATCATACTTCTTCTTACAGATACTCTTTAGTACTTTCTCTGATCCATCGGCAAATATTTCATTCAGAATAACCTTATCTTCTCCTAAAAACAAACCACAGACCTCACGTACCGATGTTTCATAGCCACCTGTATTATTTCTTAAATCAATGATTAAACTATCATATTCGGGATAGCTGTCCAGGTAGGAAATAATTTCATCAGCTGTATCGGTTCCAAAGCTCATAATATTGAGAACCAGCTGATTATCGATAATCTCGGCATACACCGTTGAATTAATGGCTGCCCTGGTCATTGTGAGCTTATAGTATTCATTGTTTCTGAAAACTGTCACATTAACATCCGTTCCTGCCTCACCTACTATCAGCGACTTAATGTAGTCAATAGAAGTACCAAGACAGTCATGGCCATCAACCGAAACAATCAGATCGCCACTTAACATGCCAGCCTCTTCGGCCGGTGAGTTTTTAAATACATGGGTGACAATAATATTGCCATCACCTACATTATCCGAAACAATGGTTCCAATACCAACATAGTTTTTATCAATCGAAGAAACAAAATCACTATACTCTTCACTGGACATATAGGAAGTATAGGGATCATCTTCAAAACTCAGCATTCCATCATAGGCCTTATCTTCCAGAGCTGTTTTTAAATCATCATAGTCATTGTGGTAAAGCCAGTAAGTATTTAAATATGTTTCAATAGATGAAAGCTTATCGCTAGAAAAAGACTGAACATATGGAGTACTTAAAAGTCTGGAAATGCCAAAACCAAGAAGCACACCAGTCAAAGTAAGCATAACACACAAAAGAGAAACAAGAACTCTCCTGTTTCTTTTGTGTTTAATTTCTTCTCTTTCTGACTGCAGAGGAACCTTTTTTAAAGGAATCCTGACCTTCTCATCTTCCATAACTTACCAAACCAATTCTACTTCACTTACACCAAAATAATCTCTGCCATCCAGACGGCATGGTGCCGAACCCCTGTTATAGCATAAAGAACTTGTGTTATAGCCTAAATTAAAACCAACTGTATATCCCTTATCCAAATATG
>DBOW01000068.1:2448-3455 GCA_002299675.1 Solobacterium sp. UBA636 | reverse complement strand
GTTACTACGCCTTCTTCGTGTACGGAATTGTACTGCATATGGAAGGCGATTAAACCAAACATAATGCCATTAACCGACATAATCATTCTAAGCTGATTGCCGCCAGCCGCCATGCCCTTACCTTCCACGTAGCCGCATCTTGAACCAAGGTTGTAGCCAGTATCATTTTCACAGACATTTACCGAAGAAATAATTACGCCATTGGCAGGTGCCAGAATGGATGTACCATAGCCAGCGGCATAGTCAATACCAATGTGCATACCGCCACCAAAACTGGCTGGATAGCTTGGTATGCCCGCTGATATAGATGAACCCGGAACCATGGAAATCATACCGTACTGATATTCCATTTTATATAATTCATCCAGCTCATAAACAATAGATGAAAGAACCATCTGATGCTGAGCTTCCTCTTCCAGCAGTGCCTGGATCTGATCATAAGTTTCGGCAACTATTCTTTCATAGAATACTCTCATTGCCTCCGCTCTTTCCTTTTTGGCATCCAGATCAACTTTCTTGGCATCAAGTTCTTCCTTAGCGGCACTTAATTCCTCTTTATCCTTTTCCAGCTGCTCAATAATATCCAGATAGGCATTTCTGTCCTGTTCCTCTTTCTGAGTAATTGCCTCAACACCATAGGTACGCCTCAGCATATCCGCAAAGCCCTGAGAACCCAGTATAAAATCAAGCATCGGATTAAAATGCATGGTACCCTGTGAGGAAACCATTCTTTTCAGTACACGCTGCTTAAGCTCTTCTACCTTGGCTTCGTTTTCCTCAATCTGAGCTTCCAGATCAGCAATTCTGGCTTCCAGATCAGCAATCTGAGGAAGCAGTTCATCTATCTGAGCCTGGAGCTCATCGATATTTGCACCATATTCGCTGGCCAGAGCCTGAGCCTCTTCCATTGAAGCCTCTGCTTCCTTGATTTGTTTCTCTATTTCTTCCAGAGCGTCTTTATGAATTTTCTCACACTCCAGAGCATTATAATTTGATGAATGATAATC
>DBOW01000068.1:0-2258 GCA_002299675.1 Solobacterium sp. UBA636 | reverse complement strand
ACACCAAGAACCACGCCATTAAAATTATCATAAAGATAATAATAACTGAGGAACATTGCCCCAATAGGTACTAATGAACCAATAATACCGATAATTATACCCTCAACAATAAATGGCGCACGAATATAGCCGTTTTTGGCACCAACATTGCGCATAATCCAGATTTCAGTTTCACGGGCCTCAATTGTAATATGGATAGTGTTATAAATCAGATAAGTTGCCAGTACAACCAGTGCCAGCACCAGAGCTCCACCAAATATTCTGATTTTATTCAAAACATCAACAAGAAGATATGTATTAGATCCGCCATCATGTACAGAATCAATACCATTTATCTGCTGAATTTCTGTTTTAATAGCCTGCATATTGGCAGTATTGTCCAGACTTATTTTATAGGCATCATGGAAAGGATTGTCCTCACGGTAAAGCTCATAAAAGTCGCTTAAATCCGGATACTGAGCTACATAAAAATCAAATTCCGAATCCTTAGAAATAAACTCGGCATCAGCTACCCCATCAATTCTTTCAATTGCCTTTTCAATCTGAGAAAGCTCAGATTCACTGGTTACATTATAAGAAACAAGAGCCTGGAAAGAAATAGACTCCTCTACCTCCCTTGTAAGCTCATTTAAATTCACAGTAATAATTAAGAATAAACCAATTAATAATAAAGTAATGGTAACTGAAGCTATTGAAGAAAGCGCCATTGAAAAATGACGGGCTATGCCTATAAAGCCTTCCTTAATATGCCTGAAAAATCTTCTAAACATTTTCTTCCTTCTCGAACAGCTTAGCCTGTTCCTTTTCTTCCTTAATCAGTTCCATCTCCTTTGTCTTATCGAGACTTTCCTGTTTCTTCACAATATCATCAATAGTATCATTCATCTTGTCAGACACAATATGCCCCTGGTCAATCTTAATTGTACGTTTTGGATGATTTCTTACTATAGCCGCATCATGGGTAACAATAATAATTGTTGTACCCTCTTCTTTGTTGATCTTTTCAAAAAGTGAAATAATTTCCTCACTGGTCTTAGGATCCAGATTACCGGTAGGTTCATCCGCAATCAAAACCTTAGGCTTATTGGCAATAGCTCTGGCAATGGCAGTACGCTGCATCTGTCCACCAGAAATCTGACTTGGCAAAGACTTATACTTCTCTCTTAAGCCAACAAGTCTTAAAACCTCTCTGACTCTTTTCTTAAGCTGCTCCTTGGGAGTATCTACCACCTCGAGCGCAAAAGCTATATTCTCATAAACTGTCTTTTTTGGAAGCAGCCTGAAATCCTGAAAAACAACGCCAATAGTACGGCGATACATAGGTACCTTGCCGCGTCTTAATTTACCAACATTAATATCATTTACCATAACTGTACCCTTGGTTGGCACAATCTCGGTATCCAGAAGCTTAATCAAAGTGGATTTACCTGAACCGGTAGTTCCAGTAATATAGACAAACTCACCATCATTAATCTCCAGATTAACGTTGTATAGAGCGTGAACTCCATTATCGTATTTAAACGAAACATTTGTTAACTTTATCATAGAATTTATTATACTATTTCTACTCGTGATATAATACTTAAAAAGAGGTGATACTATGAAACTAATAATGGCAATCGTTTCAAATGATGACACAAATTTTGTAATAAAAGCCCTTTATAAAGAAAAATTCCAGGCTACAAAACTGGCAACAACTGGAGGTTTCCTTTCTAAAGGAAACACAACATTAATTGTCGGCTGTGAAGACGAAGATGTAAACAGGGTAATCGATATTATCGGTTCAGAATCCAAAAAGAGAACGGAAATTGTTCCATCTACCGCTTCCTATGAAGGTGCCGAAATCATTTCTACCCCAATACAGATTACAGTTGGTGGAGCCACAATATTTGTGCTCAACGTTGAACAGTTTGTAAAACTCTGATGAAAAGATACCTGATTATTTTTAAAGGACAGGTACAGGGCGTAGGCTTCAGATGGCGGGTTATGGAAATCTGTGAGTCCTTAGGCATTACTGGCAGTGTTAAAAACCTGGACAATGGCGATGTTGAAGCTCAGCTTCAGGGAAACTCTGACCAGATAGATGCCTTCTTTCAGAAACTATATAAACCAACCGGTTTCATCCGCATCGATGACTATTCAATGAAGGCCATCCCTGTAAAACCAGAAGAAACAAAATTTAGAGTAAGCTATTAAAAAGAGGCTGTTACATTTTGAAATTTCTATTTCATTTTGTAACATCCTCTTTTATTATCATA
>DBOW01000014.1:7461-8320 GCA_002299675.1 Solobacterium sp. UBA636 | reverse complement strand
AAGAACGATTCCACTGATAACTGCATCATGAGAATTGCTGGAGACAGAGTAACTGAACTTATGGATAAAATAGATCCAGAAATACTCTTAGGTCCAAAGAAGGGCAAGAATAAAAAAATAACTGATGATAACTGTACCAGGGAATATACTTTAACTTATAACTTCAAGAATGGTGAAGAAAAAGTAATAGAAGGAACCTATGATCTGAATGGTTTACCTGAGATGTGGCCAATACTTATGCATAATCTCCATAGCTTAATGGGCAATGTAGGCTTAGGTGATATCTTCAATGAAAACTACTACAACAAGATTGGACACCGCAAGGATGACTATATGCTGTGTCTGGTATCAGTCAATGGCGATGAAAGACTCTTTATTGGCGAGGATGAAAACCTCAGAGTAGGTGATGATGTAATTGTGCGTCTTCCTTATGATTATGAGGGTTTTGGAACCATCAGAGAAATAAACTATTACTCAGCTGATGAGGCACCGGTAAATCTTTCAGCATTATGTTATATAGAAAGAAAAGCTACAGAATTTGATTATGAATTTATAGAAGAGGAAGAATAATATTGCGGCTAGAATGCTTACAATTGAACAGCTGCTTGAACATATCTACAGCATGCCAAGCGGATTCAAAAAAAGTAATTTTGCGATGTTTATCACAAGAAACAAACAATAAATTATTGTTTACCAGATTTTTATTGTATTGTTTAGCTGCTTCCAGAATCACTTTTAAAGCTTTTTCTTTATTCATAATGTTTTCTCCGCAATTTAAAAGGAGACTCCAACACCTCGATGTTGACCGTCTCCTTTAATGACTAATTTTTTTGTTGTCTGCCAACCCTCAGTCCTTTAC
>DBOW01000014.1:0-7430 GCA_002299675.1 Solobacterium sp. UBA636 | reverse complement strand
TAACTGCATTTTTCTCAGATTAACATGTTAGCCACATGGGCAAGATGACGCTTGCCTACCTGTCCTCTTTTGAGGCATCTTTATTTTACCGTAATTTGTAAGGTTTAGATAAGCTGTTTCTTGCTGATATCTTAAAAAAGAAAGATAGTGTTAACTATCTTTCCTCCATAACCGACATATAGGCAGGACGGATAATCTTATCAGTACAGATAAGCTCCTCAATTCTGTGAGCTGACCAGCCAACAATTCTGGCAATCGCAAACATAGCGGTATAAAGCTCCTGTGGAATACCCAGCATATCATAGACAAAACCACTGTAGAAATCAACATTTGGACTTACGCCCTTATAGATATGTCTGTACTTCGCAATAAGTTCAGGTGCCAGTTTTTCAACATTCTGATAAAGTATCAGGTCTTTTTCTCTGCCTTTTTCATGAGCCAGTTTCTCTACATAGGATTTAAAGACTCTTTCTCTAGGGTCAGAAAGGGAATAGACGGCATGACCCATACCATATACTAAGCCTTTTTTGTCAAAGGCTTCTTTATTGATTATCTTAGAAAGATAATCAGAGAGTTCTTCTTCATTTTCATAATTATCTACATGTTTACGGATGTCATCCATCATTTCCATTACCTTGATATTGGCACCACCATGTTTTGGCCCCTTAAGTGAAGACATGGCAGCCGCAATAGTAGAGTAGGTATCAGAACCGGCTGAGGTAATAACTCTGGTGGTAAAGGTAGAATTATTGCCGCCACCATGCTCCATATGCAGTATTAATGCCGTATCTAATACCTTGGCCTCTGTCTTGGTATACTGTCTGTCCGGTCTTAACATCAATAGTATATTTTCGGCTGTTGATAAGTTTGGATCAGGTCGATGAATAAACATCGAATCCAGATTATCATAATAGTTATAGGCATGATAGCCATAGACCGCCAGAAGCGGGAAGTCAGCTATTAACTGAATACACTGCCTTAATGAATTGGATACTGAGGTATCCATCGCTTTATCATCATAGGAAGCCAGAGTTAAAATAGAACGGGTCATAGAGTTCATGATGTCTTTGCTTGGAGCCTTCATAATGACATCTCTTGTAAAGTTGGAAGGAAGGGTACGTGAACTTCCTACCAGTTTAAAGAAATCAGCTGCTTCTTTTTCATCTGGCATTTCACCCATTAATAAAAGATAAGCTATTTTTTCATAGCCAAGCTCATCTTCACCCAGTGAGTTTAATAAGTCTTCAACTCTATATCCTCTATACCACAGCTTTCCATCAGCTGGTGTTTTTACTCCATCTATAAATTCAAAAGAAGTGATTTTGGATATATTGGTTAAACCAGCCAGAACACCAGTACCATTTTCATCTCTTAAACCTCTTTTTACACCATATTCGGCATAAAGGCGAGGGGATATGGCATCATTTTTACGACAGATATCTTCTTTAAGTTCAAAATAATTACTCATTTTCCATTTCCTCTTCCATAATTGTTTCTAAGGCTGTCATCTTGCCAATGAGATCAACCGTATTCTTTAAACCAAAACGATTAATAACTCTCTCATAATAATTCTTAAGCTTATCTTCCTGCTTATCCATTAACTTAAGACCAGTCTCAGTAACTGTGAGATAAGTTCCTTCAGAACCATCACCATCATGAGACCAGATAACCAATCCTCTGTTCTTTAAATTGGTAGCAACATTAGACATCTTTGATATTGAAAGATTAAGTTTTTCACCAAGCTTTTCCAGATATGCCTTATCTTCAAAACATAAAACAGTATGCAGTACTACATAATCACCAACCGAAAGATCATTAAACAGATAATTGGCTTTGTCTTTATTTAAAAGATAGCGCTGATATGTAAGATCATATGCCAGCTTATTAATTGTATTCTTATCCATAAATACTCCTTAATTACCATAATATGAACGGATATTGTTACACATCTTATCCATATATTTCCTTAATAATTCTTTATCACTGTCTGAAAAATCCTTTACCAGAACCTCCAGAAACTCACTCTGCAGTCTGTTTCCTTCTTCAATAATATTTTTAGCCTTATCTAAAAGTCTTAAATGAACAGAGCGATGATTGCCATCAATATATTCACCACTTACCAGCTTCTTTTCGGTCAGATCTCTTAAAGCCATTGATACATTGGACTTGGTTAAATGCCTTTTGTTGACGATGTCGCTGGCTGTATCATTTGTGGGATAGTTGGCCAGAAACAGTAGTATCATTACCTCAGTATGGGTAAGCTTAAACTTCTCACAGATAGGATTTAACATAAAATGATAGAATTCACGGCTGATAAATACATTTTCTAAAAGATTATTCATAAACACTCCAGACAGTTAAATACTGAACAGTTCAAAAATGAACTATTTATATTATAACAGTATTTATATGAAATAATGGTGAACATTTAATACATTGGTACTACAATATTGTTTATAGATAAGGGGATGTCATGATTTCATTTTTTAGCGCATTAGCGATATTGCTTATAGGATATATCTTCTATGGTCGACTGACTGAAAAAATATTTGAGCCAGATGAAAGAACTACTCCAGCCATAAACCAGAAAGATGGCGTTGACTTTGTACCAATACCTAAGTGGAAAGCCTTTCTGATACAGCTTTTAAATATTGCCGGTACCGGCCCGATATTTGGTGCATTGATGGGTGCAGCCTTTGGACCAGTGGTTTTCCTCTGGATTACTTTTGGCTCAATTCTGGGTGGTGCAGTCCATGATTATCTGACCGGAATGATTTCTGAAAGAAATGGGGGAGCATCTATTGCCGAACTCTCAGGTATATATCTTGGTAAAAGCGCAAGAATCATCATGCGCATATTCTCGGTAGTTCTGCTTCTTTTGGTTGGCACCGTCTTTGTAACAAGCCCAGCATCCCTATTGGCAAGACTTACACCAGAGAGTCTTGGCACAAAATTCTGGACAGTTATAATACTTATTTATTATGTACTGGCAACAATGCTGCCGATTGATAAAGTAATCGGTAAATTCTATCCCTTATTTGGTATAGCCCTTATTTTAATGGCAACAGGAATTATTGCGGGGTTATTTATAGGTGGATATAAGATTCCAGAAATAACACTCACTAATATGCATCCAGAAGGCTTGCCAGTATGGCCCTATATGTTTGTAACCGTGGCCTGTGGCGCCATTTCTGGTTTCCATGCAACCCAATCGCCTCTGGTTTCCAAATGTATGACTTCCGAAAAGCAGGGAAGAAGCATCTTTTATGGTGCCATGATTGCTGAAGCAGTGATTGCCCTGGTCTGGGCGGCAGCTGGTACTGCCTTTTATGTAAACAGCAATGAACTATTAAAAGCTCTCACTGATTTTGGCCAGTCAGCAGTAGTCTATGAAATATCCAGCGGCCTTATGGGCAAGATGGGTGGTATACTTGCGATAATCGGGGTTGTTGCCTGTCCTATAACCTCAGGCGATACAGCATTTCGAAGTGCCAGACTTATACTGGCTGAGTGGACCGGCTTAAAACAGGATAAACTCAAAAACCGTCTTATTCTGACACTACCTCTACTTACAATTGGAGCTGTACTTACTCAGGTTAATTTCAATGTATTATGGCGCTACTTCTCCTGGAGCAACCAGACACTGGCCATGATTGCCTTATGGTGTGCTGCAGCTTATTTTATAAAAAACGGCAAAAGCTTAAGTTTTCTTTTGCCGGCATTACCTGGCACATTCATGACAGCAGTAAGTGTAACCTACATCATGATGACAAAAGAAGGTTTAAACCTTCCATCTTCTATTGCCTATCCGGTTGGCATTATTTCAGCTTTTGCGGCTTTTGTGTGGTGCTGCATATTTGCCTATAAACACAACAGTATAAAACATTAGCTATAGATGAAAAAACATAAAACATTTTAAACAATATTTAGAGATAAACAATAATTTTAAGAATATGCAGAATGTCTAGGCAGTATCTACTATTTTTTCGACAATCGCATATACTTCACTGCAGGGATTCCTGTTTATACCGATGTTTCCTATATTGTCATGGTATAACTTAAGTTTTCTGCAGTTAATTAGTGCATTATGGGTTTTATCCAGTAGTAAATCTATAAAGTCTTTTTTCTTTGAATATTTTGGGATATATTTTTTCAGACTGTCTATTACTTCTGAGCAGGAACCAAAAGGTTTAGAAGTAAAACAGAAATGCTCTAGAAACCACACTTCAAAACAGGGGTTTGATATGAATATCAGAATACCATGTTTAGTTGCCAGTTTTCGGGCATCATTAATTTGTTTCTCCTTTGTTTTTCCAAAATCCGTATCAAAAACACATGCTGCAATATCGCCATTATTTATATCAATTCCAGCTTTTTTAATCGATTTAATTACATCTTCAACAATTCCAACGGGATCTGTCTTATTGCCATCAGCTATTTTAATCTGATACTTTCTAAAATGTCGGTTAATAGAAAGAAAATAGATACTTTCAGTTCTATTATCACCTTCGGCACCTATAAGAATAATATTTTTTTCTTTTCTATTGTGGGATTCTCTGTTTTTTCTCTTTAATCTTCCCATCCGATTCCCCCTGATACTACAATCGGAATAGCACCATATCTGCCAGTCAGATAGCCTTTTCTGATGTCTTCTGATTTTCTTGGAGAAAATTCAGAAAGGGAATAAAGGTCAGAAATTCCGGTTCTGTTGTCTTTTTCTACAAAATAGACCTGGTCTCTTCTAAAGATATCCTGATCCAGCAAAGAAACATCATGAGTATTAAAGATAAGCTGAGCACCATTTGTGTTAAAAGAAGAATCATTAAACAAATCAATAAGATATCTTACCAGTGATGGATGAAGACTGGAATCTATTTCATCGATTATTAAAACAGATCCATTCTTAAAGACATTCCTGATAATTGGTCCATAAGACAGAACCTTCCTGGTACCGGCCGATTCCATAGAATAGGGCAGAGAAATTAACTTTTCTTCTTCCCCGTTTTTAACCTTATGAATTATGTCAAGGTTCCATTCGCTAGACGTTCTATTAATATAATCATCCATTCTTTGTGAAATAGATTCTAATTTTTTAGAACGAAACATAAAATCATCAATATTAAGATCTGCATGATTGACAAAGTCCAGTACAAAGCTTTTCATTTCCTTCGAATAATCCTTAACAAATTCTTGAACGAATGCTTCATCAAGATTTTGAGAATCGTAGATGCTTATGCCGTTCTTAAACCACATATATGCATCTTTCGTCTGTTTACAGTTCCAGAAAGCCGAACAAGAAAGAAACAGTCTGTTTTCGTCAGTTTTATCAATATACTGAGACAGTTCTTTTTTATTAGCTGTTGAAAACTTATACTCAACGGTATTCGATCTCTCAAAAATAAGTGTAGGCTTTTGAGAATTATACACATAGAGGTATTCATCAATGATTCTGTCTTTCAAAATCGAAAATCCATAATCATATTCTTTATTATTGTAAATAAATGAAAAATCAAATTTAGACTCTTTATCTATGCTTGTTTCATCAAACAGAAAGGGGATAGCTGTATTGCTTATACGGTCTGAATCTCTAACATAAGAAACGGCTGTTTTTATAGCTTTAAACAAATTTGACTTACCTGCAGCATTAGCACCATAAATCACAACGGATGGAAGAATATAATCTTTACCCGTTTTAATCAGCCTTTCCTGATGACTTTTATCTGCGCTTGCACAAGCACTTAAAACAGTTTCATTTTTAAAAGACATATAGTTGGCTGTACCAAACTGAATCAGCATATTATCACCTCTTTTCATCTATATAATATCATTTTATATTTCTATATTAATAGAATATAAATTAAAAAAATACATAAAGATGGCAAAAAATAAGAAAATAAATAGTATATAACATATTATTTATATAAAAAGCCCAATAAATTACTATATGTCCAGATAAATTTATCTTTATTAAGTTATAATATCGGATAAGGGGGATATTATGACAGATAATAGAAAACATATAAATGGAGACTTTAGAAAATTAATTGAACGAAACTATGCTTATGTTGATAAGACTGGTTTTGTTAATGAAGTAATAAATCATCATGTAATAATCTATTCTAGGCCCGATGGTTTTGGAAAAAGTCTTAATATGTCAATGCTCTATTACTTTTTCTCTAATCAGGAGGAAAGCCACGAATTGTTTAAGAACTTAAATATTGCCAAAGATGAAAAAGCTATGAAACATCTAAATCAGTACCCGGTGATAAATATAAGCCTTAAGAATGTAGGGGGAACAAATTTTAAAGAGGCTATTGATAACTTTAGAAGTGAATTAGAATATTTCATTATTTCTAACAACTACTTGTTAGAGAAAGGCGATGAATATGATAGGCAAAGTCTTATAGGATATATAAACAAAGAGTCTGATAGTTTAAGCCTAGAGTCTTCGATTAAGAATTTAACCAGAATCATGCACAAGTATTTTAATAAAGAAGTCATAGTTCTTATAGATGATTACGACACTCCTTTACATTTTGCTTATAGATATGGATATTTTAATGAAATGTCTCAGTTTCTGATGAGTTTATTCGGTTCTACATTAAAAACCAACTTTAATCTGCATATGGGCGTTTTGTCTGGCTGTATTAGGATAGTAAAAGATCTTATTTCTGAATCATTCAATAATTTTGAAATGGATACCGTTTTAGGAAACTGCGGGAAACCTTATTTTGGCTACACTGAAAACGAGGTCAAATGTTTGTTTAATGAATTCAATTTGTCAGATAAGGTTCCCATTATTAAAGAATGGTGTGATGGTTATCTGTTTGAAGATGATAAAGTATATAATCCCTGGCTAATAACGAAATGTATATCAATCTTTTTAAATAATTCTGAAAAAAAGTCAGAAATTTTTCGAGTTGATCCTAGTAAGGTCATTGTTATTGGTGATTGCTTAAAAAGGCATTATGCATTAAGAAGAGATATTGAGAGACTTTTAGAGGGGGAAACTGTTATCAAGTATATAAACGATCATCTAAGATATGAACAGCTATACGACGATTACGACATTTATTATCTTCTTATAAGTACGGGCTATTTAAATGCACAGATTAATAACTGGGAGAAACATGAATATCGACTTACTATACCAAATAAGTATATTAGAACCATATTTGAAGAGTGCTTCAGTCGTTATGACTTCAGTTAACTTAATAAACAAATCAAACGTTTGCCGCTTCCAAACAAATGTCTTATATAATGCCGTGTATGGTTCAAATGAATGTAGCTCTCCGATATGTGACTGATTCAAATCAAAAGGCTCCTGTTTATTCAGGAGCCTTATAATAGATTAACTATTTCTCAGCCTTGATGGCAGCCTGAGCTGCTGCAAGTCTGGCGATAGGTACTCTGTATGGAGAACATGAAAC
>DBOW01000052.1:2487-5216 GCA_002299675.1 Solobacterium sp. UBA636 | reverse complement strand
TATCAAGAATAACGAAAACATTATGCCTTATATACATCTGCCGCTGCAGTCTGGTTCGGACGCGGTTTTAAGAAAGATGAACAGAAGATATACTGAAGAGTCATATATGGCTTTATTTGATAAACTGAAAGCCAATCTTCCAGATTTTGCCTTTACTACCGATATTATTGTGGCCTTCCCAAGTGAAACCGAAGAGGACTTTGAAAGAACACTTAATATGGTAGATCACTGTAAGTATGACAATGCCTTTACTTTCATCTTCTCGCCAAGAGAGGGTACTCCTGCCTATAATATGGAAAATACCATCCCTGAAGAGGAAAAGAAGTCGCGTTTAATGCGTTTAAATGAAAAGGTAGCCTATTATGCCAATATGAACGCCCAGAAGTATCAGGATCAGATAGTTGAGGTTCTGGTAGATGGTCCAAGCAAAAAGAATAAAGAGGTAATGTGCGGCTATTCCAGGGAATATAAGATGGTTAACTTTATCGGTGACTGTAAAGAAGGAGATATTGTACAGGTTAAGATAACCAAGGCCAATTCATTCTCGCTCAATGGGGAAATGGTTAAATAAGTCTTCAAAAATTTAGTTTTTAAAATATAATAATATATAGATTACGGAGGATATAATTCTATGCAGAAAGTAAGAATAATGGCTTTAGGTGGCCTTGATGAAGACGGAAAGAACATGTATGTCATAGAAATAGATGAAGATATTTTTGTGATAGAGGCTGGAATTAAATATCCCGAAAGTGCACAGCTGGGAGTCGAATATATCATTCCTGACTTTACATATCTTAAAGAAAACTCTAAACGTATCAAGGGTATCTTTATTACCCATGGACATGATGATGTAATGTCAGCTCTTCCTTTCCTTTTGAAAGAAATTGATCTTGATATCTATGCCACAGCTTTAACTGCCAAATATATTGAACCATATATTGATTCAAGAAAAAGAGTAAAAATAATTAAACGTAATGACAATATAACTGTAGCCGGACATCTGATTCATTCTTTCCCGGTAATGCAGTCCATTGCCGATGGTATTGGCCTTGTTTTTGAAACTGATCAGGGTGCCATCATTTATTCTGGTGAATTTATTATTGACTATGATTTTACTAATCCATATTTCTCGATGGATATTAATGTAATGTCTAAGCTGAATAATAAAAAAGTTTTATGTCTTTTATCTGAATCGGTAGGAGCACTTAAACAGGGATATACTACACCAAGACACAGGATAAGCCAGTATATTGAGCCGTATTTCGAATATAACAACATTCGCATTGTGATGTCTTTATATTCACAGAATCTTTATCGTATTATTGAGATTCTGGAAATGGCCAAGAAATATAAGAAACGTGTTTATTTCTATGATAAGGAACATGTTAAGCAGCTCAAGATTATTGAAAACCTTGGATACTATAAAATTCCATCTGGTTTAATAGTTGAAGACAAAGATTTTAATAATCAGTTAAGAGATATTATTGTGATTGTTTCAGGTGCTGGAAACAAGGTATTCAAACTGATGAACAATATTGCGATAGGTGAAGATTCCAAGGTCGAACTTAATGAAGATGATCTGGTAATTATAGCTTCTCCTATAGTTCCAGGTACCGAAAAAGTAGCTGCCCATATGGAAGATGATATCTATAAGGCCGGTGTAAAGGTAGTTAAGCTTTCAAGTAAAGAGGTTTTATCAATGCATGCATCTAAGGAAGACTTAAAGACCATGCTGTATTTTATTAAGCCTAAATACTATCTGCCAATCAAGGGTGACTATGCGGCATTAATTGCCAATGCGGATATTGCCTTAGAGATGGGCTATACAGCTGACAAGATTATCATTCTGGATAATGGACAGTTTGCGACTTTTGAAAATGAAAAACTTATTTCTACCAGAGACTGTCTGACACTTAACGACACTTTAATTGATGGTTCGGACAAGACTGATGTATCTGGTATGGTTTTAAAAGACAGAGAAGCACTTTCAACAGATGGTGCTATAATACTTGGTGTCTATCTGGACTTCAAGACCAAGGAAGTAATGGGTGGTCCAGATGTACAGTCCCGTGGTGTAATTTATCTTAAGGATGCCGACTATATTTTAAGTGAAATCGGCAATATCCTTATTGATACTATAAATACAGCCGTTAAAGAGGGAAGATATGAAAATATGCCAGTAAGAATGGAGGCTAAAGAGAAAATTACCCGCTATGTCTTAAAGGAAACAGGTAAAAAGCCAATGATCTTACCGGCCATCATTGAGATTAACTTAGATTAAATATGGCTAAAAGAAAAAGAAGAAAATCTAAAAAGAATAAAAAGATGGAGAAGAGTGTCGCCATCGTTTTATTCATCGTGATTATTGCGGTATTCTGTTTTGGGGTATTCAAAATAGGTCCTTTTGGCATTGTTTTAAATAATGTTTTATCTTTTCTTCTGGGAAACTATTATTTCTTCTGTCTGTTTACTTTTATGTTTTTTCTGATTCAGATACTGTTTGAAGCCAATAAGCTGGAACTTAAAACATCAAATATCATTGGTATAGTATTGCTCAATCTTGCGGTAATAATGCTTTCGGCATTTATGTTCCCGTCAACAGTAAAAGATTCGACATTAATCAATAATCTCTTTGAGAATCTTAAATATATACTAAGTGATACAGTTAACTATGGCGGTGGCTTAATAGGTACTTCTTTATTTGTTTTCTTTGTAAAACTATTTAATAT
>DBOW01000052.1:0-2435 GCA_002299675.1 Solobacterium sp. UBA636 | reverse complement strand
CCACTACATTACTTTAAGTCTTTTTTTGATAAATCGAAGGATGCCCTGGACTATGCCCATGATTCATTAGATGATGCTTTGAAAGAAAGAGAAATAAAGAAGAAAGAGGAAGAAATAAGAAGAAAGACTCTGGAAGAAAAGAAGGTTATTGATTCACTGAATGGTCAGTTCAATATTATGTCTGATGGTGATAAATCTCTGGATTCACTTTATATTGATTATCCAAAGAAAGAAACTGCAGAGGAAAAAGATGAATTTATTTCTTCATATCAGGGAGAATTTTTTCTATCAGCCGATAAAACTCCAGTAAAAGAAGAAGTTGTACCGGATAACTCTAAGACAGCGGACTTTATTTTCTCTGAACCACAAATAAAGCCAGAACCAGAGCCTGCAGTCAAAGAAGAAGTAAAGGAAACAGAACCAGTAATTGAAAAACCAAAGGTATTAAAGAAAGATACTTTCAAGAACTATAGACTGCCTAATTCTAAACAGCTGTTACTGTCTTCAATTAATTCTAATTCAACCAAGAACAAGACTTCAGCTCAGATAAAGGGCAGAAAACTGATAGAGATACTTTCCAAGTTTGGCATTAAGGCGGAACTATTGGATATTCATATTGGTCCATCAGTAACCAAGTTTGAGATAAGACCGGATTCAGGTGTCAATCTTTCAAGATTTCACTCCATTTCTGACAATATTAAGATGGAACTGGCAGCCAGAGATATCCGTATCGAAGCACCAATACCTGGAAAAAATGCGGTGGGTGTAGAAGTTCCAAATGCTGAAAATACAATGGTCAGAATGTCAGAGCTGATCAATAAGGTTCCTCAGGAGAAAAGGAATTCAAAATTATTGTTTACTTTGGGTAAAGATTTGCTGGGTCAGCCGGTGTTCTGTGAACTGAACAAGATGCCGCATCTGCTTATTGCCGGTGCAACCGGTTCAGGTAAGTCAGTATGTATTAATACAATTATTACTTCATTCCTTTTAAGGGTTAAACCCGATGAAGTGAAACTTGTACTGGTGGATCCAAAAAAAGTTGAGTTTACACCATATCATGATATTCCACATCTCTTGTGGCCGGTTATAACTGATCCTAAGATGGCTTCCTTTATGTTGAAGAAGATAGTTATCATCATGGAAGACAGATATAATCTGTTTGCAGAAATGGGTGCCAGAGAAATCAATGTTTACAACCAGAAGGTTGAAGACTACAATAAGAATCTTAAGGAAGGCGAAGCGCCAATGGAGAAACTGCCATTTATTGTTGTGATTATTGATGAGCTGGCCGATCTGATGCAGGTGGCAGGCAAGGAAGTTGAGGGCTCAATTCAAAGAATTACACAATTGGCACGTGCCAGTGGTATTCACCTGATTGTAGCTACACAGCGTCCAAGTACTGATGTAATTACTGGTTTAATTAAATCCAATATTCCATCACGTATTTCCTTTGCGGTTTCTTCTTCAATTGATTCACGTACAATACTTGATGCAACTGGTGCTGAAAGACTATTGGGCAATGGCGATATGCTCTATTCACCATCAGGCCAGAATGCCCCCACAAGATTACAGGGCTGTTATGTTACGGATGATGAAATTAAGAATGTTACCGAATTCTGTAAGTCTCAGGCTCATCCTGACTATGATGACACCTATTTTGCGATCAAGAACAATGAATCAGGAGGCTCGGGCGGTAACGCGGCTCAGGATGATGATCTTTATGAAGAAGCTGTTGAATTTGTGGCAACCACCAAGAAAGCCTCAACTTCTTCACTGCAGAGAAGATTTGGCATTGGCTACAACAGAGCAGCCAGACTGATTGATACCATGGAAGAGAATGGCCTTATTGGTACAGCCAATGGTTCAAAGCCAAGAGAAGTATATGTTAAAGCTAAGGGCAGTGAATAGACTGTCCTTTTATAAAGGAGTATTATGAATAATCAGGATTTAATCAAAAAAGCAGATGCCGTAATGGCTTCACAGATATATAAAAGAGGCTATATAGCTCCAATAGATGTGCTTTTAGACTTAAATGTATTAGAAAGAAAAGACTATGAAGCCTGGCGCAGGGGAAGAGTAAAGATTCTGGAAAAAGTAATCCATATGAATCTTCATAAGCTGTCTTTCTTGATGAAAGAAGTAAGAGCCTATGCCAGAAGTCATAATCTGGAGCCAAGACTAACTGTCTATAAGAATCTGAGATTTTCGGTAAGTGGGGCAAGAGACATTGAAAAAAACTATTCTACCCACTATATAGATAAAGAACGAATCAGACAGCTTAAGGAAGATAAGAATAATAAAACAGTATCTGACAACAGTTAAAGAGGTGCTATATGTTTAAAGTCATGTTTAAATCAAAGAAAAAGAAAACAGATAGTCCATCTTGTAGATTAGACTGCCAGAGCAACATAATCAGTGACTATGATCCATTGTAT
>DBOW01000095.1:1888-3906 GCA_002299675.1 Solobacterium sp. UBA636 | reverse complement strand
TCAATAACATCCTTATAGATATCATCAAGACCATCAGGTACCCCATTATAGCTTGGCATAACAGGAATATCGCTCTTAACCAGAGCTGATTCATTTATAGCCCTGAAAATCTCATTATTCTCATCAATGCCCAGGAAAATATTCTCCAGATCATCCGCATATTCTTTCTTGTCTTCAGTCACATTTCTGACATCATCTTCCCTGAAAAACTCAACGTCAAAAATCTCGCCTAATTCATCGAGTACATTTCGTTTATTCGGGTTAACATTTTCCTTCAGATAATCCTCAAAAGCCCGGTGGCCCTTTTCAAGATTATCACTGTTAAAAACATCTTGCGTTGCCTTAAGCTCATCATGAAGAATAGACATATCCTCAAAATTCAGACCCTGAATCCTTTCATCCATATGCCTGTCAAGATAAGACTTTGCAGCTTCAACAAAACCTAACAGTGCTTCCTGCTTAGATTCCACTGCCTTCCTCCTGCGCAGAATAAGTAGGCCATCGCCTACATTATCTTCAAATATTATATCAAAACGATTATCATTTGCCACATTTTTACGAAAGTTAAGAATCTTGCGTACCAGAGCTCTTGTAGAACGATTCTTAATTGTTTCCGGATGATAAATCATTCCATGAAAAACCATGTTGTCAAAAAACATAATGCCATCTTTTTCAAGATTGCCCAGAAACTGCTCCAGATATTTTGGATACTGAGCCTTGGCTGCATCCACAAAAATCAGATCATATTTCTTATCGGTCTTAAAATTCTCTATCGGCATAAAAATCACATTGATACGCTCATCAAGACCCTCAGCTTCAATATTGGCGATTGCCTCATGATACATGTCCTCATTTTTCTCGATAGTATCAATATAAATATCCTCACTGAGACCCGCCATCGCAATAGCTGAATATCCTACAGCTGTACCAAGTTCCAGTATAGACTTAACATTGTTTTTCTTAATCAGGTCCTCAAGATATAAAAGACCACCATCCTTGATGATGGGGACCCTGTTACTCTTTGCCTTTTGTTTAATATATTCAATCACTAGTCTATTATATAAAAAAAGGAGATAAAAATCTCCCTGTGTTGATAACTTTTAAAAGAAATTAACCAATAACCTTTTGAGTCTTTAAGATTTCTTCGATAGTTGCTGCAGCTGTTTCTTCATCTTCACCTTCACAAGTGATAGTGATTTCAGACTGAGTAGGAATTCCTAAAGACATAACGCCCATGATAGACTTCATGTTAACAGTCTTACCGTTGAATCCAACCTTTACATCACTCTTGAACTTGCTGGCAGCATTTACAGCTACTGTTGCAGGACGAGCATGCAGACCTACTGGATCGATTACTAATACTTTTAATTCTTTCATAGAAACACAACCTCCACATAACAATGATATCAAAAATGAAAGCGCTTTTACAGTTTTTTTATATTTTTTCAAAAAATAGCTACTTATGATAAGTTTCGTTGCCCAGTATTTTAAAAGCCCGGTAAATCTGTTCAATCAGAATAAGCCGCGTCATAGAATGAAGAAAGGTCATTTCCGAAAGCTTAAGCCGCTCATTAGCTCTATCTACAAGCTCTTTAGATAAACCAAGAGAGCCTCCTATTACAAACACAATACGTGAATTCGAATTAAAAAGCTCATCAATATGTCCGGCAAACTTAAGAGAATCCATCTGCTTGCCATGCAGATCCAGAACTATTACATAATCCCTGTTATCAATCAGTTTGAGCACTCTTTCACCTTCAGTTTTTAATACCTCAGCTTCATTATCACGTATTGGCTCATCTTTTACTTCAACTATCTCAATCTTATGATAACGGTTTATCTTCTTTTTATAATCCTCGATTAAAGAAACAAGATGAGAGTCCTTTATTTTACCAACCGCAATAATTCTAATCATTGACAACACCCGTAAGAGTCAGGATCTCACCATTTCTTATCACTTCAATGCTGACATCAGCCAAAGAAGTATAAATCGCATTATAGTAATCCCTGCTGGTTTT
>DBOW01000095.1:620-1818 GCA_002299675.1 Solobacterium sp. UBA636 | reverse complement strand
AGAGAATTAAAACGCACAAAAGAAACATAGAAACCATTAAGTTCCTCAATACTGATACCCAGATTTGACTTGGTGTAATTCTCCATTTTCGAAATATAAGTACCCTTAATATCAAGGAACAGCTTATTTAAGCCCTTTCCACCTATAATATTATCGGCAATCACTTTTAACTCATTGGATGTCAGACCAAAACAGTTATTGCCGTCACTTAAAATATTAACACCCACAGCCTCACCATTCATATTGAACAAAGCTGATCCAGAATAACCCTTAACCATCGTTGAAGCGTACTGAACCGTCTCCAGATAATACTCATAACTGATATCCTCATAGCTTATAGAATTGCCAATAAATCGGGAAGCCGATGAAACAATAGATAAAGCTGTTGAATTAGAATACTCCTTATTGCCAGAACAGCCTATGGAAATCAGAAATTCACCATCCTTCAGTAAAAATGAATCGGACAGAGTAACAGGAGTAAGCTTAAAATCAGTTTTGATATACAGAATGGCAATATCGGCAAAAACATCTTCACCAAAAAGCTGAGCCTCCACACTTATGCCATTACCCAGGGTAACATTAATCATTTGAGCATCAGCTACCCCATGGTAAGCGGTAATAATATAGGCACCACCTTCTTCAGTCTGATAAATAAAGCCTGAAGAAACAGCTGAACTGGTCTCCACTGTAACACAGCTGGATTTGATTTTATCCACTGTTTTAGTCAGATCGGTAGAAATACCATTGACGTTTTTTTCCACTATCACCTCATCCTGAACAGCGGTATTCTTTTCATTAAGAATTACCGAAAGTGTCAGATTCCAGATAAAAAGTACCGCAATCAAAAGATAAACCGGACGTAAATTATTCATCAGCCCTCCTAATAAAGCAGACCACAGGCCAGTATTGAACAAGGATTTATATTTCTTTCATCCCTGTAAATCATCAGATGCACATGTGGACCAGTGGCAATACCTGTCATTCCAATAGGACCCAGTACATCACCTCTCTGTACAACATCGCCAACATTTACATAGGCACGGGTACGCATATGGCCATAATAAGTCTTGTAGCCGTTATTATGATTAATTATTACATAATAGCCACCTATATCTGTATAGCTGACTTCCTCAACCACGCCGTTGTCCGTCGCCAGCACCACATCATAACGATTATACTTGTTCTGGAAATCCACACC
>DBOW01000095.1:297-509 GCA_002299675.1 Solobacterium sp. UBA636 | reverse complement strand
GCCTCTTCAACAGTGACCGAAGACAGCACATTACCGGCTGTTACTACACCATTGACCCAGGTTTCCTCATAAAGCACATTGGAAAGACCGTTCTTCTCCTCAACAACAATCTCTCTGCTGCCCTGCATCAGAGACTCATCTTCCTTATAGACTGGCGAATCTGGAAGCACAATTTCCTGAGCCAGACGCTGCTTGGTAACTACCACAGTAAT
>DBOW01000095.1:0-223 GCA_002299675.1 Solobacterium sp. UBA636 | reverse complement strand
GAAAATATCTGATCACGATTGATGCTCATAACCTGCTCGGCACTCATATCTCCATATCGATAGCCAACCGCCTGCAGGGTATCGCCATCAACCGTTGTATAATACTCGCATTCCGTATTTCGCCCATAACAAAAATAGTTATAAACCTCTTCTTCTGTCTTGAATATAAGTTCTGGCGAAACAACAGCTTCAGACATAGTCATTTTTTCCTGAATCTTAACTC
>DBOW01000134.1:37608-37847 GCA_002299675.1 Solobacterium sp. UBA636 | reverse complement strand
TCATCATTTCTCATCCAGTTTCTCAGCTGTTCATCTACTATCATCTTAATGACATTAAGAAGACCAGGAGCCTTCTGTACCTCATCAATAATCAAAGGCCACTTGTGTATTTCCAGAAAACCCTTGGGATTAGATAAAGCCAGCGACAGTTCATCCGGATCATCCAGTGTTACAAAATTGAAACTGTCACCAAAAAGTCTGTCAGCTGTCGTAGTTTTTCCGGTTTGTCTGCTTCCGTA
>DBOW01000134.1:33596-37570 GCA_002299675.1 Solobacterium sp. UBA636 | reverse complement strand
TCTCTTGTGATGTACATATAAATACCTCTACATCATATATTATACAATTATTTCGATTAAATCGATAGTTGACTATTGATTTAATCGCATTTTTAGCAGGTTTTTAAGAAATAGAACTCATTTTTACATTTAATTCAGCCAAATCTCTATTTTTTTGACAGATTTGGCTGATTAAAAAATTCTAATGGGCTTTATCTTCTGTTTTCGATAAAATAAAGACATATGAAATACTACAAAACCGGTGAATTTGCCAAGATGGCCAATGTATCATTAAGAACTATCCGCTACTATGACACAGTGGGCCTTTTAAAACCAAGCGTGGTTCAGGACAATGGCTATCGTCTGTATTCTGATTCAGATCTGGTGAAGCTGCAGCAGATTCTCTCACTTAAGTATCTGGGTTTTTCGCTTGATGAGATATTTTCAATGACCGTTAATAATGATTCTTCATCTTTGAAGGAATCACTTGAACTGCAGTCAAAGCTTGTAAAACAGAAAATAGATCATTTAAGACTTGTAGAGGAATCAATCGAGAAGACCAGGGAACTGTTGGATACAAACGAAAGTATGGACTGGTCAAATTTATTGAATCTTATTCATCTTTCTACCATGGAACATGATATTGTCGATCAGTATAAGAATTCTAAGAATATTGATATCCGTATCAATCTGCATGATAAGTATTCTTCTAATCCCAAGGGCTGGTTTAAATGGCTGTTTGAGCAGTATGATATTAAGCCAGGCATGAGGATACTGGAAATAGGTTCAGGCAATGGTAAATTATGGAAAATAAATGAAGACAGAATTGATAAATCACTGAAGATAACTGTATCTGATATTTCTTCAGGCATGGTAAATGATGCCAGAGATAATCTTAGAGGTATAGATAATATTGAGTTTAAGTGTTTTGACTGTCTGTCTATTCCTTTTGATGACGATAGTTTTGATATAGTAATTGCCAATCATGTAATGTTCTATGTTTCGGATATTGATAAGGCTTTAAAGGAAATTAAAAGGGTGCTTAAAAAAGAAGGTGTATTTTACTGTTCCGCCTATGGCAAGAATCATATGAAAGAGATTACCGATCTTGTGAAGGAGTATGATTCCCGTATTGTCTTAAGCAAGATTAATCTTTTTGATGTTTTTGGTTTAGAGAATGGTAAAGAAATACTAAGCAGGGTATTTGATGATACTGAAATAAGAAGATATGAAAATGATTCACTGATAGTTGATAATCCTGATGATATTGAAGCCTATATACTGTCATGCCATGGCAATCAGACAGAATATATTTCCCGGGACTATGAACAGTTCAGATCTTATCTTAAGCGTAAGTTCAAAAAGGGCAGGTTTGTCATACAGAAGGATGCCGGGATATTTGTGGCCAGGAAATAAAAACTCACCAATAAGGTGAGTTTACAGTTTCCACATGCCGGTTTTCTTGCTGTAGGTACAGCCCAGCGCTTTTTTAATCGCTTCGTAGTCTCTGAATATAGTTGATCTCGATAAGTCGTAATGCTTCATAATGTCCTCTACAGTTGTGCAGGGGTTTTCACAAATTATCGAATATATTTCTTTTTGTCTTTCAGACAGGGTATTTGCCTCGTTTTTCTTAATATAGGCATCCCTGTTAAGGGGTATTGATGTAGTAAAAACATCATCTTCAAATAATTCTGGTTTCCCTCCATCAGAGTATATAGGTGTATATTTGTATAGATTTTTCACTCCAGAACCTATAGAATCAGTTCTTCCAATATTATTAAAGAATTGCTGAATCAGTGGATTTTTTGGATATGGCTGGAATTCATCACTCATCAACAGTCCATGTCTTCTAGGTATGCACCAGTTTTCAGCAGTAAGCCAGTCCTGTGTAACAATTATCTTTGCGGGAAAAGAACTTGAATAGTCTCTATGAACCAGAATGTTCCCCACAACTTCTCTGGCAATTAAGTCTCTTACGCTTGTATTTACATTGTTAATTAAAAAGAACCTGTCATCAGTATGTCTGGCAATGAAATCCATCAAAATATCAAAAGCTTCTATAAGGTTTGTTTTAACCTGAATTCTATCATCGTATCTGTCAAAATTGTTTTTTCTGTAAATCGCATCAGTTATATATCCAGGACAGCAGGATCTGATAGTTTCATCTTTTCCAAACAACAATACTGCAGCCAGATTGTAGCCTTTTAGTCCTGAAGAAAAATCTTTTTCATATAGACCAGCACTTTTTAATATTTCATCATCACTCATTGAAAGCCATGGATGAGAAGACCCCTTTGATCTAGCCAGGTTTCTCACCTTATCCATCAGGTCCATTCTTAAATCATCCTTAGTAACATAAGGAAAAATCCTGTGTTCTATATAAGTGGTGCTTTTTCTATTATAGGCACTTTGCAGCTGTACGGGTGAATCGGTAATATCATAATCTCCATCCTGGTTTCTGTCATATATTCTGCCAGAACATTTAATTACTGATGAAGATGGTGGCACATAGGTCCAAAGAAGCAACTTTCCATCATAATCAAATTCTTCAATTTCCAGATAGAGACAGGGAGATATTTTTGATGGATTATTTAATGTGTTCACGAAGTTCTTTTTCATATCCTGAGCTAGATTTTTATTTACTCCTACAGGATTTCCTTCATTATCAACTCCAAGTATTATATATCCACCATATCTGTTGGAAAAGGAACAGACGGTTTCATAGACATCATCATTTATGCCGTTTGAACACAGTTTATATTCAACAGTAATTTGTTCACCTTTAGATAATAATTCATTCATCAATTTTCTATCCATATTGTTAACCTCAGTAACATAGTCTCATTATATCATAAAAAAATGAGACTGATGAGACTATGTAATGAGACTGATGAGACTATGTTAAATTATTGGATATTATCAAGTTCAATACTAAGTTCATCTAAAAAAGAGTCATTAGGCAATGACGCAAAAAGATTGTTTTTATATGCACAACGAAGAGAATCGGTGTTTCTTTTAAGCAGTTTGGAAGCTGAAACAACAGAAGTTACATAGTTTCCATCTATCAGTTCTTTTCTTAGAAACATGAAAGAGTGTTTTGGAAGATTGAGATCCAGCATATCTGTGTTGTGAGTTGTAAAGATAAGCTACTCATTATCTACAAATCTTTCGATCATCAGACCAAAAATTCTTTTTCAAGGTCACTGTGAATATAAGAAAAAAGTTCATCGCAATAGCGAAATGTTTTTATTACATATCTTTGAGGCAAGGAATATTGCCACATCTGTCCCTTCAATTGTGCCACTTGAAAGAACATTTCTGTTTAGTAGTTTCCTCTCTTTAATTGTTAACGTTAAAATGAAAACAAATTTTGTCAAATACATCAATAACCAAGATATTAAGTCTCATTTTTGTCAGGAAAAATGAGACTGATGAGACTTTGTTTGAGACTGATGAGACTTTCGATAAAGCTATTGACCATTACGTTACGTTATGGTTTATATTAAAGGTGTAATGATAAAGGAGACTTCTATGAAAGGTATAGTTCTTGCAGGAGGATCAGGCACCAGGCTTTATCCTTTGACAATGGTTACTTCTAAGCAGTTATTGCCGGTATATGACAAGCCGATGATTTATTATCCGCTTAGTACACTGATGCTGGCGGGTATTAAGGACATTCTGATTATCTCAACGCCAAATGATACACCTCGTTTTGAGGCGTTACTGGGTGATGGTCATCAGTTTGGCATTTCTTTAAGCTACAAGGTACAGCCTTCACCTGATGGACTGGCTCAGGCCTTTACTCTGGGTGAGGAGTTTATTGGTGATGAGGCCTGCGCGATGGTACTGGGCGACAATATTTTCTATGGCAATGGTTTCTCGCATATTTTAAATAGAGCGGTGGAAGCTGCGGAAAAAGAAAATAAGGCTACAATATTTGGCTATCATGTAAATGACCCAGAGAGGTTTGGTATCGTTGAGTTTGATGAAAA
>DBOW01000134.1:32589-33541 GCA_002299675.1 Solobacterium sp. UBA636 | reverse complement strand
GTTCATCCAAAGTCTAACTACTGTATCACTGGTTTATACTTCTATCCAAAGGGTGTCTCTAAAATGGCTCATGAGGTTAAACCAAGTGCCAGAGGTGAACTTGAGATTACTACGCTCAATGAAATGTACCTGAATGAAGAAAGACTGGGAGTCGAACTGCTGGGCCGTGGTTTTGCCTGGCTTGATACCGGTACTATGGATTCTTTAGTAGAAGCTGCTGACTTTGTGCAGATGGTTGAAAAAAGACAGAATATCAAGATTTCTGCCCCTGAGGAAATTGCCTATAAGTATGGCTGGATTACTAAGGAAGAACTGCTGGAGTCAGCTGAGAAATATGGCAAGTCTCCATATGGTGAACATTTAAGAAATGTATCTAAAAGGTTAATTGAACTATGAAAAAAATAGAAACTAAGATTAAGGGTGTATATATTATTGAACCGGATGTTCATGGTGATGAGCGTGGCTGGTTTATGGAAAGCTATAATGAAAAGTCTTTTAAAGATATGGGAATTGATAATGTCTTTGTACAGGACAATATGTCTTTCTCAGCCCAGAAGGGTACTTTAAGAGGTCTGCATTACCAGAGAGAACCCTATGCCCAGGCCAAGCTTGTAAGATGTACAAGAGGAAAGGTAATTGATGTAGCGGTTGATATCCGTGAAGGGTCACCTACTTATGGCGAATATGTGGCAGTTGAACTAAGTGAAGAGAATAAGACAATGTTCTTCCTGCCTCATGGCATGGCTCATGGTTTCCTTACTTTAACTGACAATGTAGAGTTCCAGTACAAGTGTGACAATCTCTATAATAAGGAATCGGAGGGTTCAATACGCTATGATGACAAGACTATTGGTATAGACTGGGGTACTTTGTTAAATGGTATTGAACCAGTTCTTTCCGAAAAGGATAAGAACGCACCAGTATTTGGTGAACATGTAGCCAACTTTAAATA
>DBOW01000134.1:31730-32463 GCA_002299675.1 Solobacterium sp. UBA636 | reverse complement strand
GTAACCACTATGCCCTATGTATCTCTTGATATTACCGATGAAGAAAAAGTAAAGAAAGTCATTGAAGAATATAAACCTGATGCCATTGTGCACTGTGCAGCCTGGACAGCTGTTGATATGGCTGAAGATGATGATAAGGTGGAAAAAGTAAGAGCCATCAATGCCGATGGCACTAAATATATCGCAGAAGCCTGTAAAGAAATAGATTCGAAGATGGTCTATATTTCCACTGACTATGTCTTTAATGGCCAGGGAGAAAGACCATGGCAGCCAGATGACAAGAATTATGAGCCATTAAATGTCTATGGCCAGACTAAGCTTGAGGGTGAGCTTAATGTATCAGGAATTTTGGATAAGTACTTTATTGTGCGTATTGCCTGGGTATTTGGCTTAAACGGCAAGAACTTTATCAAGACCATGGTAAATGTAGGCAAGAGTCATGATGAGGTAAGGGTAGTAAATGACCAGATCGGTACACCTACCTATACACTTGATCTGAGTGTACTGCTGGTTGATATGATTGAAACTGATAAATATGGCTACTATCATGCCACCAACGATGATAATGGTGAATATATTTCGTGGTATGACTTTACAAAGGAAATCTATCGACAGGCTGGTATGAACACAAAAGTAATTCCAGTAAGTACTGAAGAATATGGTCTAAGTAAGGCAAAGCGTCCATTTAATTCAAGACTGGATAAGTCTAAATTAATTGAGAATGGTTTTAAAC
>DBOW01000134.1:31430-31667 GCA_002299675.1 Solobacterium sp. UBA636 | reverse complement strand
TATGAAAATTTTAGTAACAGGTGCAGCCGGCTTTATCGGCTCAAACTTTATGTATTATGAACTGGATAATCATCCTGAGGATGAATATGTAGCGCTGGATTTATTAACCTATGCCGGCAATCTGAAGAATCTCGATGGCATCAAGGACAGACCAAACTACAAGTTTGTCAGGATGGATATCCGTGACAGAGAAAACATCTATAAGCTTTTTGAAGAAGAGAAGTTTGATCTGGTGGT
>DBOW01000134.1:31170-31304 GCA_002299675.1 Solobacterium sp. UBA636 | reverse complement strand
GGTGTAGAGAGATATCATCAGGTATCTACTGATGAAGTATATGGTGATTTGCCATTAGACAGACCTGATTTATTCTTTACAGAGGAAACACCGCTTCATACTTCAAGCCCATATTCTTCTTCCAAGGCTTCGGC
>DBOW01000134.1:30315-31074 GCA_002299675.1 Solobacterium sp. UBA636 | reverse complement strand
AGATGTTCAAATAACTATGGTCCTTATCAGTTCCCAGAGAAGATGATTCCATTAATGATCAATAACGCAAGACACGATAAATCACTTCCAGTATATGGTGATGGCTTAAATGTCAGAGACTGGCTGCATGTCTATGACCACTGTTCAGGTATTGATCTGGTTATGAGAAAAGGCGCCATTGGTGAGGTATACAACATTGGTGGCCATAATGAAAGACATAATATTGAGGTTGTAAAGACTATTCTTAAAACTCTGGATAAGCCAGAAAGTCTCATCACTTATGTAAGCGACAGAAAAGGTCATGACCTAAGATATGCCATTGACCCAACCAAAATCGAGACAAAGCTGGGCTGGAAGCCTAAGTATAATTTTGAATCTGGCATTAAGGAAACAATTGAGTGGTACATGAATAATCAGGAATGGATGGATGATGTAACATCCGGTGATTATCTGAAGTACTACGAACAGATGTACAGTAAATAATAAAACAATACCCATAAGGTGGACATAAGTGATTATTGTCCGCTTTATGGGTATTTTTTCTGTTGTTTAAGAATGTCTGGCAGTTTTAATATCATCAATACCAGTACTGTCTGCCCCATGTATGGTAGCTGTACTGTTCCATGAAGCTGTTGCATTCATAGTCGATGTAGTAGAGTTTGTCATTTTGAACTATGAAGTTGGTGGGGTAATAGTCAATATTGAGGTTTTGTTCTTTTAGCATCTGTGCCATTTCTTCAATCTGTGAGTAATAGTTTT
>DBOW01000134.1:28499-30122 GCA_002299675.1 Solobacterium sp. UBA636 | reverse complement strand
GAGTAGCCGCCTTTTCCTTTGCCCAGCAATCTGATGATATGATAGTCATTATTATTTACTGAGATAGTTTCTCTTAAGTCTTTTACCATGTAGATAAGGTCATCATAGCTGTTATCTTTATATTTTGAATAGTTGGGGATACGGTTATATTCTTTGAAGGAATATTTGTTGTAGAGATGGATGGCTTTTTCATTTTTGGAGAAGACATCAAGTTCAAGTTTTTCAATGCCATTATTTATGGCAGTACTTACCAGTCTGTCCATTAAAATAGTACCAATGCCAAGATCGGTATATTCCTGAAGCAGCGCAATGCCCATATCGGCTCTGTGTTTCTGTCTGTTATAAGGATAAGAGGTCATTGAGCAGTTTCCAATGAATATGTCATCTAAAAAGGCCAGAATCATGAAATCTGTTTTGGAATTATTCAGTCTGTTAATAAATGATATTTCTTTTTCCAGTGGTATATTTACTTCTTCTTCGGTTCTTATTAGATAAGGTGTCTCACCTGATACTTTTTTGAGGAAGTCTAACAGAATCATTGCATCCTGAGTTTCTGGTGCTCTGAGGGTTAAAACTGAATCGTTAATTGTGATGGTCTCTTTTGAAATCTTCATATAGTTTGTACCCCAGATTATATGTGTACTGGTCGATTACGGTAAGGGTTATATTCATGTCTTCATATTTGTTCAAAGCTTCGTAGGCAACCATGAAGGCTTCTTTTTTGGGATAGCCATAGATGCCGGCGGAGATAAGCGGGAAGGCGATGGACTTTAAGCCACATTTTCTGGCCAGAATCATGGAATTGTCGTAGGCATTAAAAAGCAGTTCTCTTTCGTTATGGTGTCCATCGATGTAAACGGGTCCTACGGCATGGATGATGTATCTGGCTTTCAGCTTGAAACCGCTGGTGATTCGGGCATCTCCGGTTTTGCAGTGGCCTATTTCTTCGCAGGCTTTTACAAGTTTTTCATAGCCGGCTTTCGCAAAAATGGCACCACAGACCCCTCCTCCTGGCTGTAATTCTTCATTTGCGGCATTTACTATGGCATCGACACTTAGTTCAGTTATATCTATAAGTTTTAAATTAATCATAATCAATAATAATTTTATCCAATTTTTGAGTAAATGTATTATGATTATTAAGATGACTCGTATTCGGAAAGATATTTTAAACGGACGTATAGGTGAACAGCTGCTGATATTCTTTATACCAGTACTTTTAACCTACGTCTTAAATCAGCTGTATAACACTGTTGATGCGATGATTGTCGGCAAATATGTAGGTACTGAAGCTCTGGCAGCAGTAGGGGGTTCGACTGGTACTTCTATTGGTTTAATTACCAATTTTATTCTGGGTTTATCAAGCGGGGTAACTGTTATTGTAGCTCAGTATTATGGAAGAGGCGATGAAGACGGGGTATCCCGGGCAGTAAAGACCGGTTTCTTTATTGCGGTGGTCTTTGGATTTATCATGACGCTTGTCGGTTTAATTTTTGTACCCCATATGCTTAAGCTTCTGGGAGTGCCGGATGATATGTTCCCTCTTTCCAAAATATATATGTCAACGTTTCTTCTGGGTTTAATACCTAATTTAATCTATAATGTCGGTGCTTCTATTTTAAG
>DBOW01000134.1:25535-28286 GCA_002299675.1 Solobacterium sp. UBA636 | reverse complement strand
GACAGAGATCTGTTAAAAAAGACTGTGGCGATTGGCTTTCCAAGCGGTATTCAGACAGTTGTCTACTCTATATCCAATCTCTACATCCAGTCCTGTGTAAACAGTTTTGGTACAGCTACTATTGCTGCCTATACTGCACTGGATAAAATAGATGGTTTCTTCTGGAACTTCTCTGGTGCTCTGGGTGTGGCAATATCAACCATTGCCGGGCAGAACTTTGGAGCCGGCAATATTGAAAGAGTACATAAAACAGTCAGGATATCATCCCTGATGTATGCCATAGGTACCTCCATATTCTTCACCTTTTCCTATTTTGGAGCTGAAACATTAAATGGGCTATTCTCAAGTGACACGGAGGTTATTGCCGTGGCTACATCGCTTGTACGCTACCTGGCTCCAAGATGGATACTGTTCCTGTGCATTGAGGTATTGTCTTCGACCATGAAAGCTTGTGGAGATGTGGTTATGCCGATGTTTATTTCAATTATCGGTATCGCCGTAACAAGAATTATTTATCTGACATTTGTACCGTTTACTGATGTAATTGGGGCTATGCGCTGTTATCCTATTTCCTGGATTATTACTTCAGTCGCATTTATTATTTATTATTTTAAGGGCTCGTGGAGTCAAAGGAGCAGGTTATGAAAGAGAAATACAGAAGCGTTGGGCTTGATTATGATTTAATCGTTTCCAAGTATCCCAATATTAATGAATATGAAAGTATTGTGAATGCTTATTTTGAAGATGAATTCTTTGTCAAATTAAAAGAATATCTGGATGACGAGGACTATGAACTGGCCAAGGATGCCGTTAAGGGTTTATATATTCTGGCTGAGGAACTGTATCTTTTTCCTTTGTATATGGCTTTACTTGATATTTATGAAGATATTGAAGAAGAAATCTATAATGAGCTGATTAAGAAATATGACAGTATGTATGAAATATATAAAAAGATGAAGGGTGTATTTGTATGTTAGATGCCATAGTAGTAGGTGCTGGACATGCCGGGGTTGAGGCTGCGCTGGCATTAGCCCATGCAGGCAAAAAAACAGCCTTAATCACTATCTGTATCAACCATATTGCCTCAATGCCCTGCAACCCATCAATAGGCGGACCAGCCAAGGGCATAGTAGTAAGAGAAATTGATGCCCTGGGTGGCATGATGCCTAAGGTAGCGGATAAGACAGCTTTACAGTTTAAGATGTTAAATACCACCAAGGGGCCAGGTGTCTGGTCAATGCGTGTACAGTCTGATAAGCCAGAATATACAAAGATGATGCGTGACATCTGTCTTAATACTGAGAATCTGGAGGTAATTGAGGATATCTGCGAAGAAATTATTGTCGAAGATAAAAAGATAAAGGGTGTTAAGCTTAAAAATAGAGGTGAACTTTTAAGCAGAGTTGTGATTTTAACTACCGGTACCTATATGGATTCCTGCACAATGATATCTGCTGAAGTGGTATCTGAAGGACCAGATCATGAGCCAACCACAAAGAATTTAAGCGAATCTTTAAGAAAGAATGGCATCAGACTGTTCAGATTAAAGACCGGAACTCCACCTCGTGTAAGATCTTCAACCATTGATTTCTCTAAAACTCAGTATGAACCAGGTACCAATGAGAAGCTGAGATTCTCTGAGGAAAGTGAAGATCTTTTACCTTTTGAAAAACAGCTTCCATGTTATCTGACTTATACTACACCAAAGACTCTGGAGATAATCCGAAACAATCTGAATAAATCTTCAATGTATTCAGGAGTTGTCAAGGGAGTCGGCCCAAGATACTGTCCTTCAATTGAAGACAAGGTAGTGCGTTTTGCGGACAAGGAAAGGCATCAGCTTTTTCTGGAGCCGATTGCCAGAGATCTTGACTTAACCTATGTGCAGGGTTTTTCTACTTCCATGCCTCGCGATGTACAGGAAGAAATGGTACATTCTTTAATCGGACTGGAGAAGGCGGAAATAGTTAAATACGCCTATGCCATTGAATATGATGCGATTGATCCTCTGCAGGTTAAGGCAAATCTCGAGATGAAAGAGATTGATGGTCTGTTTATCGGTGGACAGATTCTGGGTACCTCGGGATATGAAGAGGCTGCGGGTTTAGGTATTATGGCTGGCATCAACGCCTTAAGAAAGCTTGATAATAAGGAAGCATTAATCTTAAAAAGAGATGAGGCCTATATTGGTGTCATGATTGATGACCTTGTCACCAAGGGCACTAAGGAACCATATCGACTTCTGACTTCGCGAAGTGAATATCGTCTTTTAATGAGACATGACAATGCGGAAGAAAGACTGATCAAGTATGGCTATGAAAATGGTTTAATCTCTGCAGAAAGATATAATCGTTATTTAAACGATGAAAACAAGATAAGTGAATTAAAGGATTATTTGAAGGATGCCAAGGTTTCTTATGAGACAGGTGTTAATGAATATCTTAATTCTCTGGGTTTTGAAACAGAGGAAAACAAATCATACAATGCCTATGAGCTGATTAAAAGGCCAGGTGTTGAATTGATGAAGATACTTGAACTGTTAAACAGGAAAGATGAATATTTGAATATCTGTAAAAATACCGAGATTCAGATTAAATATGAAGGCTATATTGATAAGGCCCGTAAAGAAGCCGAGAAGATGCTGAAGATGGACAACATTAAATTAAGAGCTGATCTGGATTATAAAAATATTGATAATCTGGCTCTGGAAGCCAGGCAGAAACTTGATCAGATTAAGCCGCTCAGTCTTGG
>DBOW01000134.1:22725-25347 GCA_002299675.1 Solobacterium sp. UBA636 | reverse complement strand
GGGAAGTACTGCGATACTGGCAGACGAAGAAGAGATTAAGGAAACTGAAAGTGCAGAGCTATTCAGTATCATTGAAAATGACTTTGAAGTAGTAGAGGGCGAAGAGGTGCAGTTAAGACATTACGTTGAGACTGTAAATGAGAACATCCGTATTATTTCTTTTGCGGATGAGGCCGAACATCTTGAACCCGGTGAACATGAGATAAAGGTTCTTGGTGTCGATAAAGAGGGCAACTGTCAGACTGCAACGCTTAATTTCAGTGTGCTGGATGAGGATGAATGGAATGACTATGTTCGTTCAATTACCCGTTTTGCCTCGCGTAAGGCTGGCCTTAATAACAGTCTAAGAGAAGAAAAAGGTCATGCTCAGATGGATGCCATTGAACTGGCTAAGCAGTTTATCGGCATGAAGGGTTCTTGTGACAAGGTGGCTCAGGCTTTCCTTACAGCCTACTTTGGTTCAGGCTATTCAATGTATAATACTTATCAGGTTTCAATCGACGAAATCAAACCAGGTGATGTCATCTTCTACAGCGATGGGGGACTGGGGATGCAGCACTGGGCAGTGTATCTGGGTGGTGATTCAGCACTGCATGGCAATATCAACAACACAACCGTTATTGGTTCGGTATATATGAATTATGGTACAACGCCTACATTTTATCGAATCTATGGTACCGAGGAAGCTTAAGGGCTTCTTTTTTTCTAGATTGTTTGGGAAATAATCTGCATGGAGTGCTTCTTATTGTTTAGTTAGAATTTAATTAAAGATTAAACAGAAGGAGTAGAGCTTTATGAAGAAGAACAGATTTCCCGATAATTTTTTATGGGGTGGCGCAACAGCCGACTTTCAGTTTGAAGGCGGATTTAATGAGGGTGGAAGAGGATTAAACTCTCAGGATTTTGTGACTGATGGCTCATTTGGGGTGAAAAGACAGATTACACTTGAGCTTAAGGATGGTTCAAGGGGAAGTGTTAATTCACTTGAGACATTCCCGGAAGGGGCTCAAGCTAAGCTATATGACGATCAGTATTATCCAAGCCATAAGGCGGTTGATTTTTATCATCACTATAAAGAGGATATTGCCCTGATGGGGGAAATGGGTTTTAATGTGTTCCGTTTTTCTATCTGCTGGTCAAGAATCTATCCAACAGGGGAAGAGGATAAGCCAAATGAGGAAGGCCTTAAGTTTTATGATGATGTAATAAATGAGTGTCTTAAATATGGCATGGAACCCTTGATTACTATCTGTCATGATGAAATGCCTGATCATCTGGCCAGGGAATATGATGGCTGGAATAATCGTGTTCTTATTGATTATTATCTTAAGTACTGTAAGACATTATTTGAAAACTATGGGGACAGGGTTAAATACTGGCTGACTTTCAATGAACTCAATGCCATTCATGGCTACTCCAAGATTGGAGTACACAAGATGACGCCTTCTGTATTCTATCAGGCTGAGCATCATATGTTTGTGGCTTCTTCTCTGGCAATCAAGCTTGGTCATGAAATGATGAAGGATTCAATGTTTGGTGCGATGTTTGCGATGTCTGAAATGTATCCTGCAAGCTGCAGACCTGAGGATGTTTTTGCCTGGTATAGCCATAGAAGAGAAAATTACTTCTTTATTGATGTAATGGCCAGAGGCAAATATCCAAACTATACTAATGAAATTTTCTCAAGAAAGGGCGTAAATATTAAGATTGAAGAGGGCGATGAAGAGATACTGGCTAAGTATCCACTTGATTTTGTGAGTTTCTCCTATTATAGAAGTACTATTGTAGAAGCTGATAAGTTTACTTCTATGGACCCCATGGGCATTATGGGTGGTGAGAAAAACCCGCATCTTCCTTCAACCGACTGGGGCTGGCCAATTGATCCGCTTGGTTTAAGATACTGTCTCAACGAACTATATGATCGCTACCAGAAACCACTGTTTGTGATTGAAAATGGTCTTGGGGCAGCTGATGTACTGGAAGAAGATGGGAGTATTCATGACAGATACCGCATGGAATATCTGAGAGACCACTTTGAACAGATAAGAGATGCGATAAATATCGATAAGGTGCCATGTTTTGGCTACACTATGTGGGGCCCAATTGATCTGGTCTCACTTACTACTGGTGAAATGAAGAAACGCTATGGCTTTATCTATGTTGACATGGATGATAAGGGGAATGGCACTTTAAAAAGATATAAGAAAGATTCTTTTGAGTGGATGAAGAAGGTAATCAGGTCTAAAGGAAGTGAACTGGATGTTCTATAAGATTTTTCTGGATATTGATGGAACTTTGATTAACTATAGGGCTGAACTGCCGCCAAGCGCTAAACTGGCGGTAGAAAAGGCTCTGGAGAACGGACATGAGGTTTATGTCTGCACAGGCTGTTCCCTGGCAGAAATTGAGGCGAGAAATCTGGGTGTTAAACTGACTGGCATTATTGGCGGCAATGGCTGTTACATTTATCACAGAGGCAAAACCATCTATCATAAGACATTAAGTTTAGAAGAATGCACTCATTTTGTGAACTGGTGTAAAGAAAATAATCTGGCCTTCCGTCTGGAGTGTAATTCGGGAATGTATCTTTCTGATGATTATTTTGAAAGGTCAAAGATTGCC
>DBOW01000134.1:22439-22633 GCA_002299675.1 Solobacterium sp. UBA636 | reverse complement strand
GAAAATCTCTATCGTGATGATGTCAATAAGACGGCTTTTGTGTTAAATGACTACAGCGATTATTTAAGGGCAAAAGAGGAGTTTAAAGATCTTAAGGTTGATACCTGGGGTGGAAAGGGCGAACATGCCCTCTATGGTGCAGTTGGAGTTAATAACGTTTCCAAGGCTATGGCCATTAATATGTTAAAAGAAGA
>DBOW01000134.1:21966-22369 GCA_002299675.1 Solobacterium sp. UBA636 | reverse complement strand
GATGAATCAGTTGCCATGGGTAATGCTTCAGCTGAAGTAAAAGAAAAAGCCAGCTATGTAACCGCTGATGTAGATCAGGATGGTCTGTATCTGGCATTTAAGCATTTTAATTTTCTTTGATATTTTCTTTTTTCTTGATATAGGCAATATAGCCAAAGAAAGCGGCAATCAGAATAAATACCACGCCGATGGCGATGTTGATGTTTCTTGCCAGATCTGGAATGCCTTTTCTGAAGATGTTGAATATTGTCGTAAGGGCAAATACCAGACAGATAATGGAAATAAAGAATAAAGATGAGAGTTCAAAACGCCTGGCAGTATCACGGATAAATCCCTGACTGGCAGGTTTTTTGAAGTTTGTATTAACCGCCAGGGAAGGAAGAAACTTTGTATAAAACATATA
>DBOW01000134.1:20897-21889 GCA_002299675.1 Solobacterium sp. UBA636 | reverse complement strand
ACGATTAACATGCAGGTTCCAAAAAGCACGCCTGGAATTCTTAAGGACCAGGTTGACCATTTTGATACCACCGAGTTAGTAATGATGTAAGCAGTTTTGGTCAGATTATTGTAGTAGATAGTCTGATTTTTGGTATGGTAGATATTAATACCGGTTAATTGTTTTGCGTTTATTGTTTCTTTAGCCATAAGTTTACCTCGATATGTATTATATAATAGTTGAGATGGAATTAAAGGATTTAAACAAGATTGTTAAAATGAGCGATGAACAGCTCAGTCAGTTTGACAGCTATGCCCGTTTTCTGGTGGAATATAATGAGAAGATCAATCTGACAGCCATAACAGAGTATTCGGAGATAGTGGAGAAGCATTTTTATGATTCGCTTCTTTTAAGTAAGTATCGCAAGATGGAAGGAACACTTGTCGATGTGGGCACTGGGGCTGGTTTTCCTGGTGTGGTTTTAAAGATTGCCTTCCCTGAGCTTAAGGTTAAACTGATAGAGCCTTTACATAAGCGCTGTGTATTTTTGAATGAACTTATTGAAAGGCTTGGTTTAAAGGATATTGAGGTGCTGAATGTCAGGGCTGAGGATTATAGTAAGAATCATCGTGAGGCTTTTGATTTTGTGACAGCCAGGGCGGTGACAAATTTAAATGCGCTGATTGAATTGTGTGGAGCTATGGTAAAATTAGATGGCTGTTTCATTGCGCTTAGGGGAAAAGATGGACTAAGCGAGATTGAAAATGCCGCTTATGCGATAAATTCCATGGGTTTTGAGGTTGAAGATACTTTTAATGATAGTTTAAGTGATGGTTCATTAAGAGTTATTTCTTTCTTTAGAAAGAGGAGAAAGACTTCAAATAAGTATCCCAGAAGCTACAGTTTGATTAAAAAGGGTCCGATATGTCAGAAATAGTTAGATTGAAAATTAAGGATATTGAAAATGAGAGCTCTGTAAAGAGACTTGATTTTTATGATGAATCAATAATACG
>DBOW01000134.1:18211-20828 GCA_002299675.1 Solobacterium sp. UBA636 | reverse complement strand
GGCAAGTATGAACTGGTTATGGGTGAAAGAAGACTCAGGGCTTCAAAGTATCTGGAGTATGAGGAAATAGATGCCATTGTGCTGTCGGAAAAGAATAAGGAAGAGTCATCCAGACTGGCTTTAATTGAGAATCTGCAGCGTCAGGACTTAAATGCGATAGATGTAGCCAGAGGCATGCAGAAAATAATGGATGAAGAAAATATCACGCAGGCTGAACTGGCCAGACGTCTTGGCTATAAGCAGAGCACAGTAGCCAATAAGATAAGGCTGTTAAGGCTGCCGGAATATGTTCAAAGTGCCATCATTGATGGAACTATTACGGAAAGACATGCCAGAGCTTTACTGAAAGTTGATGAAGACAAGATTGAGGATGTCTTTCTGGTTATTGTGAACCGTAAATATAATGTGGCCAAGAGTGAGGAATATATTAAGAGTCTTGGAAATAAGAGCCATATTAAGGGAGTTGGAGCTTCGGCTGCGATTGCGCTTAATACTTTTAAGAAGACTTATGAGGACTGTAAAAAGGTGGGAATTGATATAGATTTGAATACCAGGGAGTATGATGACTATGTCAAGATTGAGATTAAGATAAAGAAGTAGGTGTTGATATGACAAAAATAATTGCGATTGCCAATCAGAAAGGTGGTGTAGGCAAAACCACAACCGCGATAAATCTGGCTGCCGGACTGGCCTATACAAAAAAGAGAGTACTGTTAGTGGATTTTGACCCGCAGGGAAATGCCACAAGCGGTCTTGGCTATACGGTTAAGCCTGAAGAAAATACAATTTATGAAGCACTGTCTCTGCAGTGCCTGGCAAGCGATGCCATCAGGCATCTTAAAAGACCCAGCATGGATCTGATGCCAGCCAACATCAATCTGGCCGGAGCTGATTTGGAACTGGCGGGAATCGACGGGGAAAGAGAGAAGCGTTTTAAAGAGGTGCTTGAACCAATCAAGGATAATTATGATTTTATTATTGTGGACTGTCCACCTTCTCTGGGCTTATTAAACACCAACGCTTTGACAGCTGCTTCATCAGTGCTTATTCCGGTGCAGTGTGAATACTATGCCCTGGAGGGTGTTTCTTTACTGTTACAGACAATCAGGGTTGTGCAGAAACTCTTTAATCCGCAGTTAAAGATTGAGGGCATTCTCTTAACGATGTATGATGCCCGTACAAGGCTCAGTGCTGATGTAGCTCAGGATGTCTATAAGCATTTTAAGGAGAAGGCCTATAAGACCTATATTCCAAGAAATGTTAAGATTTCTGAGTCACCAAGTGCCGGTATGTCAATTTATGACTATGATATGAACTGTGAAGGGGCTAAGGCCTATGTCGCACTTACCAAAGAAGTGCTTGATAATAACGCTTAGGAGGTTATATGGCTAAGGCAAAGAAGCTGGGAAAGGGACTTGATGAGATTTTCGGGGAGAATTTTTCTTCGGTTTTAAATGATATAAATGCGCCAGCTGATGGAAGTCAGGCGGTTAAGATTTCTCTTGATGAAATAAGGCCAAATCCCTATCAGCCCAGAAAAACTTTTGACAGGGAAGCTTTAAATGATCTGGCTGCTTCAATTAAGGAACATGGCGTCTTTAACCCTATACTGGTCAGAAAATCAGTTGGCGGTTATGAACTGATTGCGGGTGAAAGAAGACTCAGGGCTTCGAAAATTGCCGGCATGAGGGATATTCCTTCAATTGTGGTGGAATTCGATGATACCCAGATGATGGAAATTTCCATTCTGGAAAATATTCAGCGAGAAGATCTCTCGCCACTGGAAGAGGCCAGAGCTTATGAACAGCTGATTGAAAAGCTTGGCTATACTCAGGAAAAACTGGCTGAAAGAATCGGCAAGTCACGTCCCTATATCACCAATATTCTGAGACTGTTAAAGCTGCCTGAAGAGGTGCAGGATATGGTTAATGGCAATAAGCTGAGCTATGGCCATGCCAGAGCATTGCTTGCTCTTGAGGATGAGGGCAAGATGATTGAACTGGCAAAAAGGGCGATAAAGGAAGATCTTTCGGTTCGTGATATGGAGAAGCTGGTTAAGGAAAAACCGGTGAAAATCAGAAAAGAAAAGGAAAGTGATCCCTTTATTGACAATGTTCGTTCAATTATGGAAAATAAGCTTTCAACAAAGACAGAAATCGATTCAAAGCGTATTGTGATACATTATAATGGAACTGAGGATCTTAATAGAATCCTGGAAATAATCGGGTGTCTGGAGGAATAATATGGAAGAGGAAAAGATTACACTAACACTGGAAAGCCCAGCTGTTGAAGAAGAAAAAGAAGAAGTTAAGGAAGAAGAAGTAAAGGTAACTGTAGATGCGGCTAAGCTTGATGATTCGGGTTTAAGTGCTGAAGAAAAGAAAATGGTTGAGGATTTTTCCAAACAGATAGATATTACTCAGACCAATGCCATTTTACAGTATGGTGCCGCCGCTCAGAACAAGGTTGCGGATTTCTCAGAGAACGCCCTGAACAAGGTTAAATCTAAGGAAACTGGCGATGTTGGTGAAATACTGAGTTCGCTTGTCAATGAACTTAAGGGTTTTGAGATTAAGGAAGATGAAGGTTTCTTCTCTAAGATGTTCAAGAAGACATC
>DBOW01000134.1:17839-18162 GCA_002299675.1 Solobacterium sp. UBA636 | reverse complement strand
AATTCAGTTGAGGGTTTAAAGACTAAATATGATTCAGCTGAAAAGAATGTCAATAAGATTGTAGATATTCTGGAGGAACATCAGGTTACTCTGTTAAAGGATATTTCTTTACTGGATCAGCTTTATGCCAAGAATCAGACCAATCTTAAGGAACTGACAATGTATATTCTGGCTGGCTATAAGGCACTGGATAAATACAAAAACGAGGATTTGCCTAAGGCTCTGGAAAAAGCCACTAAGACCGGGGCACCTGAAGATGCTCAGGCAGCCAATGATCTGTCTAATTCAATCAACCGTTTTGAAAAGAAGCTTCATGACCTGGA
>DBOW01000134.1:16332-17823 GCA_002299675.1 Solobacterium sp. UBA636 | reverse complement strand
CTGACCAGAATGGTAAGTGTGCAGATGGCTCCACAGATCAGGCTTGTTCAGAACAATGATACTCAGATGGTAGAGAAGATTCAGTCTACTATTGTGAATACTATTCCTTTATGGAAGTCACAGATGCTTATTGCGTTAGGTATCAATCATTCTAAGGAAGCTTTAAAGGCCCAGAATGAAGTTACCGAGATGACCAACAGGATGTTAAAGGAAAATGCGGCCAATCTCAAGATGGCTACTATTGAGACAGCTAAACAGGCTGAAAGAGGAATCGTGGATATTGAAACACTCACCGATACCAACAAGAAGCTGATTGAGACACTGGAAGAGGTTCAGCATATTCAGGAAGATGGACGCAAGAAGCGTGCTGAAGCCCAGGTTGAGCTGAGAAAGATTGAAGCTGAGCTGCAGCAGAAGCTTACAGATGTAGTTAATAAATAGAGGATAAGTATATCTTATTCTCTTTTTTCAAAAAAGGAATTTTTATGAATTATTATTTAGAAGATAAGAAACTGATTATTAAAATTGATTCGCTTTTTGTGAAGACTATTCAGGAATTTCTGGATGCCTATATTCCTTCAAAAAGAATTCAGCATCTATTAATTCAGAATAAGTGGCTGACTATGGATAATAATCCGGTTAAAAGACAGGATGATATCTGTGGTCTGAATCTGGAAATCGAATTATATCCCTCTATGCATGAATATAAGCCAAGCTACAATAAGATACAGGCAGTTTATGAAGATGAAATAATTCTTGTTGTCTTTAAACCAAAGGGCGTGCTTGTACACTCTGACGGGGGTACAGAAGAGACATTAAGCGATATGGTTAAGGATTACTATATCGATAAGCCTTATATTGATGTACAGCCAGTGCACAGGCTGGATAAGGAGACTACAGGACTGGTGATGTTCTCAAAGTCGGAAATATTCCAGCCGCTTCTGGATAAGCTGATGGCCCAAAGTCAGATCAGAAGGCAGTATCTGGCTTTTGTGAAGGCTAAGGTAAATGAGGAAACATTTACCATCAATAAGCCAATCGGCAAGGACAGACATGATTCAAAGAAAAGAGTGGTTTCCAGAAACGGTCAGAGTGCACTTACCAAGTTCAGACTGCTCGGTTCAAAAAACGGTATTTCAGTTTTAAGATGTATACTTGATACCGGCCGTACTCATCAGATAAGAGTCCATCTTTCTTCATGCGGCTATCCTATCATCAATGATGATTTATATGGCGTAAAAGACAAGTCTCTGGTAAGAATGGGTTTAATTGGCGATATTCTTGATTTTTATCATCCTTTAAAAGAGGAAAACATGGAAGTGGAATGCGAGCTGCCAAATGATATGGCAAGACTTGTAAATGAGGTTTTATGAAGTATCAGGCAATAGTACTGGGTGGCGGCAAGGGCAGCAGGGCCGATCTTGGCTACAATAAGATTCTCTATAAGATGAAAGATGGAAGAACTGTACTGGAGAAGTCCTGTGATATTTT
>DBOW01000134.1:8273-16184 GCA_002299675.1 Solobacterium sp. UBA636 | reverse complement strand
TAAAGCTTGTAGACAGTGAATATGTACTGATTCATGATGGAGCCCGTCCTTTTGTGACAAAGGATGATATAAACAGACTGAAAACAGAACTGGCCAGTGAGGATGGTGCCATACTGGTCAATAAGACTGTGGATACCATTAAGGAAGTAAGGGATGGCTATATTACAGGTACTCCTCAAAGAGAATATCTTTATAATGCACTTACTCCCCAGGGATTTAAAACTGAGGTTTTGAAGGAAGCCTACGCAAATGTCGACTTTAATGGAGTTACTGATGATGCCTCGGTTTTAGAGAAATATGGAAAGAAAGTGAAGATAGTTGAGGGTTCGTTAAACAACAGGAAGCTGACCAGTCCCGAGGATTTTCTGGATCTATGAAGATAGAGGAAGTTATAGTGGTTGAGGGTAAAAATGATACACTCAATCTGAAAAGATATTTTGAAGTTGATACCATAGAGACTCATGGCCTTGGTTTAAGCAGGGAGACTGTTGAATATATAAGGGAAATCAACAGAACAAGAGGGGTGATAGTATTTACTGATCCTGACAGCGCTGGTGAAAATATCAGAAGAAAGCTGAACTATGAAATACCGAATCTTAAAAACGCCTTTATTCTGAAGGAAGATGCCAGGACAAGTAAAAAGGTTGGTGTTGAACACGCCTGTAAGAAGGTGCTTGAGGAGGCACTCAACAATCTGGTTACGTTTGTCGAAAGCAGGGAGTCATTAAGCTACGCTGATTTTGTGGATCTGGGTTTAACAGGAAGAGATAATTCATCTGAATTAAGAGACAGGCTTATTAAGCGTTACCATCTTGGTAAATGTAACGGGAAGACTTTGTTTAAGCGTTTGAATATGCTGGGTTTAAAAAAAGAAGATATATGGCAAGAGCTAATTTAACATATGTGAAAAATAAACTGGGAGAGGGTTTTGCGAAGAAGAAATTCGGGCAGAATTTTCTTATTGATGACAATGTGGTAGATAAGATTGCCCGCATTGCCTGTGATCCAGAACTGTCGACCATTGAGATTGGTCCAGGTCTGGGAGCTTTGAGTGAGCATCTTCTTGAATATTCTAAGGATGTGACAGCCTATGAAATAGACAGGGATATGTATAATATTCTCCAGGATGAGTTTAAGGATGAGGACAGGTTCAGGGTAATACTGGGTGATTTTCTTGATGTTGATCTTAGTGTCTATGAGAATCAGAGGCTTAATGTTGCCTCCAATCTGCCTTACTATGTGACTACACCGATTCTTTTTAAGCTGTTTAACTCTAAGATTGATTTTAATAAAATTACGGTTATGGTCCAGAAAGAGGTCTGTGAGCGTTTTGTGGCGAAGGTCAATACTGAGGACTATAATTCTTTGAGTATTATTGTGCAGTATCTTTTTGAGGTTAAAATGGAGATGAGTGTTAAAAAGACCTGTTTCTATCCCTCACCAAAGGTTGATTCGGCTATTGTGTCTTTTACACCAAAGCGCAAAAGAGACTTCGAGTATGAGAAGGGGCTGTTTGAGTTTATTGATAAGTGTTTTACCAAGAGAAGGAAGACGCTTAATAATAATCTGAAGGATTTTTTAAGTACTGATGAGATTTTAAATCTGTATAATAAGTGTGGATTAAAAGATAATGTAAGGGCGCAAGAGCTTGAGCTAAATGATTTTATCGGGATGTATGAGGTATTAAGATGCGATTAAAGGCTTATGGAAAGATTAATCTTTCGTTGGATATCTGTGGTAAAAGGCAGGATGGCTATCATACTCTGAGATCGGTATTTCTGCCGATTGATTTTTATGATGATGTGGAAATTAACAGGGCACATGAGGACAGTTTTGAATGTAATCAGTCTTTTCTGAAGTTTAATGAGTCTAATACAGTCTATAAGGCTCTGGAGCTGATGCGCAGTGAGTTTGGTATTAGCGATAAGTTTTCTATCAGATTAAATAAGCTTATTCCTACTCAGGCTGGTCTGGCTGGAGGAAGCGGCAATGCGGCTGCGGTAATCCGCTATTTTAACTATGCCTATCATCTGAATTTGAGTGAAGAGAAGATAAAGGAATTATGTATGAAAATAGGTGCTGATGTACTCTTTACCTATTTCTGTAAGCCAGCCCTGGTAGAGGGAATTGGTGATATTATTACACCTGTTGAGGTAAAAAAGGATTATTACTGTTTAATTGTGAAGCCCAGAATGGGTGTAAGTACCAAGAAGTGTTATGAGCTGGTGGATACTAATCCGGCTGTTCATCCTGATATTGATTCACTGGTACAGGCATTAAGGAATGGCACTGATTTTAAGCCATATCTTGGTAATTCAATGGAAGAGGCAGCGATAAGTCTGGTTCCAGAGATAGCCAGGATTAAGAATAAGATGCTGGAATATGGTGCTGATTTTTCTTTAATGTCCGGTTCGGGTTCTTCGGTTTTTACTTTAAGTGAGGATGAGAAGCTGATAAGGCATCTTTATCATAAGTTTAAGAAGTCTAATTATCTGGTAAGGCATACAAGGATACTGAAGTGATGAAAAATACTGATCTGATTCATGGTTCGATAATGAAATCGATAATTGTTTTTTCGATTCCGCTTTTTATTTCTTATCTTTTTCAGACTTTCTATAATACGGCTGATACCTTCATTATTGGCCGTTTTTTAGGTGACACTTCTTTAGCGGCTATTGGTTCGGTGGGAGCGATATATGAACTGCTGATTGGTTTTGCGAATGGTATCGGAACCGGTCTGACACTGGTTACATCCAGATATTTTGGTTCAGGTGACAGAAAACTGCTCAGAAAATCAGTTGCCGGTACTTTGATGATTGGTTTCTTTTTTGCGATAGTCATTGCGTTTTCCGGCTATGTTTTAATTGATCCGCTGATGAGTATTCTAAAGACTCCTGAGGATATATATTTTGAGGCCAGAAGCTATATTGTGATTATTATCAGCTATTCAGTATTTATTTTTGCCTATAATCTTTTTTCAGGTGTATTAAGGGCAGTTGGTGATTCTTTCAGACCGCTTGTTTTTCTGATTATTTCTTCACTGATTAATATTGTGCTGGACTATTTTTTTATTGCGCAGTTAAAGATGGGGGTTGAAGGGGCAGCGATTGCGACTGTCATTGCCCAGGGTATTTCGGCAGTCCTCTGCCTGATTTATATTTCTGTAAAGCGTAAAGAGCTGATTCCTGATATTGATGATTTTAGGATTGGGAAGGAATTATTTACCGAGATGACCCTTCAGGGACTGTCGATGGGTTTTATGTCCAGTGTGGTGTCTCTGGGTTCGGTAATTCTGCAGTATGGTATAAATGGTCTTGGAACTTTGACTATTGCGGCCCATCAGGCTGGACGCAAGGTTTACAATATCACCATGATGCCGATACTGGGCATCTCGCTGGCTATGCCGACTTTTGTGGGCCAGAATGCCGGAGCGGGGGAATACGGGCGTATTAAGAAGGCTTTAATCTATACTTATATAATAGATGCGATAATGGCTTTATTTATTACTGTACTGACATTTATTTTTGGCAGGCAGCTTGTGGCTTTTGTCTCTGGTTCAAACAAAGAGCTTGTGTTAAACAATGCCTATTACTATATACTGGTGGCTGCACCTTTCTTTGGGGTGCTTGGTCCTTTACTTACAACCAGAAATTCTCTGCAGGCTCTGGGTGAGAAGTTTGTGCCGCTTATTTCTTCTTTTATTGAGTGTGCCGGCAAGATTGTGTTCTGTTTTGTGTTTATACCTTTATTTGGCTATAATGCGGTTATTTTCTGTGAGCCATTGATATGGTGTGTGATGACTGTTCAGCTTGTCTATACTATTATGAATCTTGATGTCATTAAGTATGCTTCTTGTTCAAACTCAATCTAGAGCCATGTTATTATTTTAAAGTGAATTTTTAGTGATACAATATTAGACATGAACAGCGCGATTATATTTATTAAGAATGAGTATGAGTTAAATCTTGCGAAGTCTTTTATACTGGGCAAGATGTTAATTGAATATACATTAAGGGAACTTAATCGACTGGATCTGGATAAGATTTATTTATGTGGCGCTTTTGATGAGTCTATCAGGGGTGTCATTAAATATGAAAGTGTAAGAGATGCGATTAATGATCTGAAGGATAATGAGGGCAAATGTCTTCTTCTTTCGCCATTTTATCCACTGGTAACCAAGAGGGAATATTCTAATCTATTGAACAGTGAGGATGCAGATGGAGCTGTCAGCATAGATGCCGATGGCGCGTGTGCATTTTTTATGTTGCCTAATAATCGTCTGGAGGATTTTGAATCGATTGATTTCCGTTTTCTGGATGTTGAGGTTGAACAGAGTGTCAGGGTCAATAATACGCTGGATGTCATTAAGGTGTCCAAGCTTATTCAGGACCGTATTAATCTGAAGCATGTTTTATCTGGGGTAAAGATTTTAGATCCCAACAATACTTATATTTCCCAGGATGTAGTGATTGATAAGAATACGGTTATTTATCCAAATACAGTTATTGAGGGCAAATGTCTTATCGGCAAGAACAATGTGCTTACTTCCGGTACTTATCTGAAGAATGTAATAATGGGTAATGATAATCGTATCAAGTCTTCCTATATTACTAATTCCATGATCTGTAACCGTTCAAATATTGGTCCTTATGTGCATATCCACCGGGATTGCGAAATTATGGATGATGTAGTTATTGAGGCACATGGTCAGATTAAGAAGTCAAAGATTGATAAATTCAGTAAGATTAAAGCCAACACGGTAGTCGAGTATTCAACGGTGATATCAGGAACTGTTGAAGATTTAGAGAATAGCGATTAAGTCATTTTTTAGGGGGTATTTAAATGAACGACACTATTGTATTTTCTTTAACAGCCAATTGTGAGCTTGTTAAGGAAATCTGTGGTTACCTGAATCTTGAACCAGGGAAGCTGACAGTTAACCACTTCGCAGATGGCGAAACTCTTGTCGAACTTAACGAGAGTATTCGTGGCAAGATGGTTTATCTGGTACAGTCTACTTATAAACCAGTAAATGAGAAGCTGATGGAACTTCTGGTGGCAATTGATGCCATTAAGCGTTCTTCACCAAAGGAAATTGTCTGCATCATTCCATATTTTGGCTATGCAAGACAGGACAGAAAGGCTAAGCCAAGACAGCCAATCACTGCCAGACTGGTGGCTGATCTGTTAGAGGCTGCCGGCTGTAACCGAGTAGTTACAATCGATCTGCACGCTGCACAGATTCAGGGATTCTTCTCATTCCCAGCTGATGATATTACATCAATTCCGATGATGGCTCAGTATTTTGCGAACAAGCCAGAAATCAATCTGAATAAGACAGTTATTGTTTCACCTGACCATGGCGGAACTACCCGTGCCAGAAGATTTGCCGAGAGACTGGACTGTTCACTGGCTATCTGTGACAAAAGACGTCCTAGACCTAATGTCTGCGAAACCACCAATGTGCTGGGTGATGTAAATGGCATGGACTGTATCATCGTTGATGATATGTGTGATACCGGCGGTTCTTTAATCGGAGCTGCCAAGCTTCTGAAGGAAAATGGTGCAGGCAATATTTATGTGGCTATTGCCCATGGCATTTTCTCTAAGGATGCCTTAGAAAAGATTGAAGGTTCTGTAATTAAGGAAGTTGTCTGCACAAATTCTATTCCATTAAGTGAAGAAGCCAAAGCCAAGACAACTAAAGTTAAGCAGCTTTCAGTTGGACTGATGCTGTCAAAGATTATTTATGCCATTTCCAACCATACTCCGGTTTCCAATGTCTACAATATCTTTGATGATCACGAGAATATCTAATAATTATGCGGTGTCTTAAAATGATGCCGCTTTTTCTTTTTGGTAGTCTAAGAGATAAATTAACACAATTTAACATAATCTCACGATATTTTAGTGATAGATGTTTTTATACTATATAGATGCAGGAAATAAACCTGCCAGTGTAATTCCCTATAATTTAAAACACTGAAAAACTTTATCCCCTTATAATATTTAAAAGAAAGAAAACCCTTTCAAAAAACTCAAGGCTGTCCCCAAAGCCTTGAGTTTTGTTTTATAATATGGTTATGAAGTATTTGATAATACCTTCAACTGTGATAATTATTATGCTTTGCTGCACATATCTGGGCTATAGAACCGGCTTCTTGACCTGGGGTATTATTCTTGGAGGTATTTTTTCATTAATGTATATGCTAGGATGTGTTTTAAAGAAATGATACAGGTTGAATTAGAAGAGACTGATAAGGTAATTGAATGTTTAAATAACCACGGAATTGTGGCTTTTCCAACGGATACGGTCTTTGGCCTTGGGTGTCTAAGGGATGATACAGAGGCAATTGATAAAATATATGAAGCTAAAAACCGTTCCATCTCTAAAAGACTGCCGGTAATGGTCAGTTCCCTGAAGATGGCATCAAGAATGGTTGAGATCAGTGAAAAGGACGCTAAGCTTTTTGAAGCTTTTGCGCCAGGACCTATTACTTTTATTTTCAGACTGAAAGATAAGGATGATACCCTGGCCATCAGGATGCCAGATGACAGGTGGATACTCAATCTTATTGAAAAGCTTGATAAGCCAATGTGCGTTACTTCAGCCAATACATCAGGTAAAGCCTCTCTGTTTAAATATGAAGATGTGATTAAAGATATTGGCGAGGGAATTGATATGATAGTAAAAGGTGATGCCAGGGGTGAGAGCTCAAGCACAATCGTGGATTGTGTGAACGACTATAAGATTTTAAGAGAAGGGCCGATAAGTGAGGAAAAAATAAGGGAGGTACTTAAATGAGACCAGTTTATATAACCGGACATAAGAATCCAGATACTGATTCCATTGTCTCAAGTATTGCCTATGCGGAATATAAAAGGCAGAAGACAGGTTTACAGTATATTGCCAGCCGTATCGGACCGGTAAACAGTGATACCGAATGGCTGCTTGAACGTTTTCATTTTGAGGATCCGCTCCATATTTTTACGGCCAAATCAACTATCAGAGAGATAGATTTTGATAAGGGCAAGATTGTATCCAAGGATACAACTATTAAAGAGGCCATTGATGAAATAAAGGATCTGGAAACCAAGACCCTGTTCATTGCGGATAAAAACCGTAAACTGGAGGGCATGGTTACCACAAGCGGCATAACCGGTCTCTGGATTCTGGATGATAGAAGATTTGCGAAGATTTTAAAGACTGCCACCCTTAAAAACATCAAAAAAATCTTAAGGGCCAAAACTGAAAGTGAGGCCAGTAAATTTGAGCTGAATGGCTATATTGCCCTGTCGCCAGCTGAAGGCCAGGAATATACGCCAGGCACCATTGTCATAACCTCTGGTCAGGCTAAAATACTTAAGGCTATTGACTGTCACGCCGGCCTGGTCATTGCGGTTAATGGTGTTGTGCTGACTGATGAAATGTTTGAAAAGGCCAGAGAAAATGATGTACCGATTATTTCTACTTCTATTCCAGCCTATAAGGTATCCAAACTGATCTGTCTGACACCAACTATCGAGTCAATTATGAAACCGGCAGATGAACTTGTCTGCATCAGAGATTCCATGACAACAGATGAGGCTACTTCTTTGATTATTAATTCCCGTTATCGTTCATATCCGATTATTGATGGCCACGGTCTTCTGATTGGGGCACTAAGCCGCTACCATCTGTTATCATACAAGAAGAAAAAGCTGATACTGGTCGATCATAATGAAAAGAAACAGTCAATTGATGATATAGAATATGGTGAGGTAATTGAAATTGTTGACCACCACCGTTTTGGTGGCTTCCAGTCCGATAATCCAATTAATATCACAACTATGATAGTTGGGGCAACCTGTTCAATTATTGCCTCTAAATTCATTGAGGACAATCTCAAGCTGAGCGAGGATATGGCTGGG
>DBOW01000134.1:0-8255 GCA_002299675.1 Solobacterium sp. UBA636 | reverse complement strand
TGTTACTTGGCGGCATTGTAGCCGATACAATGAACTTTAAGTCACCGACAACCACCAAGTTTGATGTTGAAACAGCCAGGAAGCTGCAGAAAATCTGTAATGTCAAACCATCTGAACTGAACAAGGGCCTAATACAGGCAGCTGCCTCGCTGACTACCAAGAAAGCTATTGATATTGTGAGTGATGACTTCAAAGAATTTGATGTTCATGGACTTAAGGTTGGTCTTTCGCAGGCTGTCTGCAAAAGCTATGAAGAATATAAGTCGGTTAAAAATGCCATCATGCAGCATCTGGAAGAAAGCTGTACAAACTCCGGCTATGATCTGATGGCTATTATGCTGACCGATCCATTTGGTTCCGGTTCATATCTTCTTTATGCCGGCAAGCGTTCCGATCTGATTGAGAAAGCCTTTGCGAAGATGGATGACAACAGCTTCGTCAATCATCTGGTTTCCAGAAAGAAACAGCTGCTGCCAGGTATTGCGGGGGCACTAAATGGCTGAGTATCTGTTTCTGCACGGGAAAATAGTAGTCGACAATACCAGACTCTATGAAGATGGAGCTATCCTGGCTGATGAAGAAAGAGTACTTGATATTTTTCCCCATGCCAGTAAAATAAAAGAAAATATAAAGGCCTATAAAGTAAATCTGGAAGGAAGAATCATTCTTCCTTTCTTTGAAGATAAACATTCCTTTACACTCAACAAAAGAGAAGAAGATAAACCAATGTTCATAAACAGCGAAACAGCTCAGGATTATGATGGAATCTATGATCTTTTCAACGGCATGGAATTTAATAAAGAAGGAAATGGCCTGGTAAACAGAGCTTTTAATGAAGATAAGTATGTCTTTATCAATCCGCTTATAATGGATAAATCGGTACTTAAAATCTGTCTTAAACTGCTCAAGAAAGACAAGCTGATGTTCCTTGACAACAAATATGAGGGACTTAAAATACTGAAAGAACTGAATGTACCTTTAAATGATATGTATGCCATTGCCGGAGGCAATGAATTTCGATTATTTAAAGATGAAAAAGACCGGGCTTCTTTAGTAAAAGGCAAAAGAAGTGACTTTGTCTGTTTTGATGATAATATGAAGATGGTATTTAAATTTCAGGGAGGAAAGATCAGTGTTTGAAAACATCTATATGATTTCTATCTATCTTATCTGCTTTGTAGCCTCTCTTTATGCCCTGAGCGCTCTTGATTTTAATCGCTTTGTCAAACAGGGAAGTGTCGCAAAGTCACAGCTTCTTTATATTATGATTGCCTTTTCCCTTGCCTATTTAAGCGGCAGCCTGATTTTAAGAATTACAGGACATTAAAGTGAACAAAGATATACTCTTGGCTTCAAAAGTAAAAGAAAAAGGCGGACGGGCCTTTTATGTAGGAGGTTATGTAAGAGACCTCCTTTTAAACATTCCCAACAAGGATATTGACATAGAAGTACACGGCATAGCTGAAAAAGACCTTGTCGCCATATTGAATGAAATAGGCGAAGTGGACTATTATGGCAGGTCTTTTGGCATCTATGCCCTAAGGCATGAGGACATTGAAGTAGCTCTGCCGCGGAGTGAAAAAGTACTGGGTACTGGTCACAGGGATTTTGAAATCAGCGTTGATCCTGACATGGGCTATAAGAATGCGGCACTCAGGAGGGATTTTACTATCAATGCCCTCATGATGGATGTACTGAGCCATGAAATACTGGATTATTTTAATGGCACTGATGACCTGAATAAGGGAATTATACGGCATGTCAATGATGTAAGCTTTGTGGAAGATCCTTTAAGAGTATATAGAGCTGCACAGTTTGCATCCAGATTCGGTTTTAAAATTGACGAAAGAACAGTTGAGCTGTGCAAGGGTATTGATACCTTTGTTTTATCAAGAGAAAGAATAGAAGAGGAACTTAAGAAAGCTCTGCTTAAGGCGGAAAGGGCGGAAATCTTTTTTGAATGTCTGAAGGAAATGAATCAGAAGGATGTCTGGTTTAAGGGGGTTAATAATTTAAGCTGTTTAATGAAATATGAGAGTAACAGGATAAATGCTGATAATAAATACTATTTTATGGTTCTGTTACTTGCACTGGATAATGGCTTAGATTTTATTGAAGCTTTTTCTAATAACCGGGAGCTTAAAGCTTATGTTAAGAGATACTACGAATTATATGAATTGATTAATAATCGAACTTTGTTTACTGAAAGATATCTGAAGGACAGTTTTGATGATTTTGTCTATATTTTAAGTGCGGATGAAAAGGTTAAAGTGAACAGCTATCTTGAGAATATTGACAAGATTAAGCTTAATCTTGTCAGTGGCGATGAGCTTTTAAGAAGGAACATTAAGCCTGGTGAGAATTTTGGAAGAGCGCTTAGAGATATCAACCGGCTGATTATTGAGGGTATGGATAAAAAGAAAGCTATAGGAGTAATACTGAAAGAATTTTCAGAAAAATGAAAAAATAGTAAGAAATATTGTAAAAGTAAATAAATATTTCTTGAAAAAGCTTTGAAATCATTTTAGAATGGAGACACAAAGAAGTAAGAAAGTAGGTTTGATTCTTTAAATATAGAGAGACCATGGATGGTGGAAATGGTCGAAGGATTAATCTGAAGTTTCCTTATGGAGTAAGATAAGTGAAATTAAGTAGTTTATCTCGGTGTTGTCCGTTACGCAATAATGAGGCTGATATTTTTATATCGGTGAATTAAGGTGGTAACACGAGAAGCATCGTCCTTAGGTGGACGCTTTTTTATTTTCAGGAAAAGGAGAAAAACGGAAATGAAAAAATTATTATCTCTACTTGTTGCGTTAATGATGGTTCTTACATTGGGCGCATGTTCTTCAAAGACTGATGAAACAGCTGGTGGTGAGCCTGCCGGTGGTGAAGAAAAGGCAGCTTATGTTGTAGGTATTGTACAGCTTGTTCAGCATCCAGCTCTTGATGCGGCTACTCAGGGTTTCAAGGATGCCATTGCCGCATCTGGTCTGACTGTTGAATTTAAGGAAGGCAATGCCTCTGGTGATTCGGCTAACTGTTCAACTATTGTGGCAGGTTTCCTGTCTGATGGTGTTGATCTGATCATGGCTAATGCCACTCCAGCTTTACAGGCTGCCACAGCTGCCACAAGCGATGTTCCAATTCTTGGTACTTCAGTAACTGACTATGCAACAGCTCTGGATATTTCTGACTGGACTGGTACAGTAGGTACAAATGTATCTGGTACTTCTGATTTAGCTCCTCTGGCTGATCAGGCAGCCATGATTGAGGAACTTTTCCCAGAAGCTAAGAATGTAGGTATTCTTTACTGTTCAGCTGAAGCTAACTCGGTATATCAGGCTACAGTAATGAAGTCTGAGCTTGAGGCTAAGGGTTATACTGTTGAGAATTATTCATTCACTGATACAAATGATGTTACAGCTGTAACTGAAAAGGCCTGTGAAGGTTCTGATGTAATCTACATCCCAACTGATAATGCGGCAGCTTCCAATACTGAGGCTATTGCCAACGTGGTATTAAATGCCGGTGTTCCTGTAGTTGCCGGAGAAGAGGGTATCTGTTCTGGCTGTGGTGTGGCTACTTTATCTATTTCCTACTATGATTTAGGCTACCAGACTGGTGAAATGGCTGCAGAGGTATTAAAGGGTGGCGATATTTCCAAGATGGAAATCAAATATGCCCCTAAGGTAACTAAGGAATATAACGCAGCTAATGCGGAAGCAATGGGCATTGCCATTCCTGCTGATTATGTTGCCATTGAAGGCTAATACAGTTAAAATATTAGAGTGATTAGGGAGAAGCCTTTTCTCCCTTTGTTTATATTATGAGGTGAGATATGAGTTTTATTGTGAGTTTTATCAATTCTCTGCCTTCAGCTGTAACTCAGGGTATGATCTGGGGTATCATGGCGATGGGCGTCTATATTACCTATAAGATTCTGGATATTGCCGACTTAACAGTTGATGCCACACTGTGTACAGGCGGTGCCGTCTGTGCCATCATGACCATGAATGGTGTTAATATCTGGGTATCAATAATCTGTGCCATTATTGCGGGAGCTCTGGCAGGTCTGGTGACTGGTCTGCTTAATACCAAGTTTGGTATTCCGGCTATTCTGGCTGGTATTCTGACTCAGCTTGGTTTATATTCAATTAATCTGCATATTATGGGTTTTGGAACTGATATTGGTTCACGTTCCAATCTGCCAATTTCGGTTGATAAATATAGACTTTTGGTATCTTCCAGATATGTAAGGGAACTTTCTTCCCGAAATCCGATTATCATGGTACTTATCTTTGTGGCAGTTACTATAGGGGTATTATACTGGTTCTTTGGTACAGAAATCGGCTGTTCATTGAGGTCAACCGGTGCCAATGAGAAGATGTCCCGTGCCCAGGGTATTGATACTGATTCAGCCAAGGTTATCGGCTTAATGATTTCCAATGGCCTTGTTGCCTTCTCTGGTGCTCTGTTAACACAGTATCAGGGTTTCTCGGATATCAATATGGGACGTGGTGCGATAGTTATCGGTCTGGCGGCTGTAATTATAGGTGAAGTGATTTTTTCTAAGGTTTTCCGTAATTTTGCGCTGATACTCTTAGCCTGTGTGCTGGGTGCAGTTATATATTATATTGTCATTCAGTTTGTTCTGAAGCTTGGTCTTTCAACTGATGATCTGAAGCTTCTGACAGCTGTGGTTGTAACTTTATTCCTGGCAATTCCTTACTGGAAGGCCAGATATAACCAGACGCATGTAAAGGGTGGTAAATAAAATGCTTGAGGTTAAAAATATTTATAAGACATTTAATCCGGGTACTGTAAATGAGAAACATGCCCTTAATGGTGTATCTCTAAAACTTAAGGAAGGTGATTTTGTCACTGTCATCGGTTCTAATGGTGCCGGTAAATCAACACTGTTAAATGCGATTGCGGGTTTGTGGATGATTGACAGCGGTTCAATCTGCATTGACGGAAACGATATTACAAGACTGCCTGACTATAAAAGAGCCAGATATATTGGAAGAGTCTTCCAGGATCCGATGCAGGGATCGGCTGCCACCATGCAGATTGAAGAAAACATGGCCCTGGCGGCAAGAAGAGGTAAGAAGAGAACCTTGAGAAAAGGCATCTGTCAGTCGGAAAGAGAAAAATACCGTGAGATGCTTAAGGAACTCAATCTTGGTCTTGAGGAGCGTCTTACTTCCAAGGTTGGTCTTCTGTCCGGCGGTCAGCGTCAGGCTTTAACTTTACTGATGGCAACCATGGAAAAGCCCAGACTGTTACTGCTGGATGAACATACTGCAGCCTTAGACCCTAAGACGGCTGCCAAGGTGCTTGAACTGACTGAGAAGCTGGTAAATGAGAATCATCTTACTACTTTTATGGTTACTCATAATATGCGTGATGCCCTGAAATATGGTAATCGTCTGATTATGATGTGTGATGGCAAGATAATTTTTGATGTTGAGGGTGAAGAAAAGAAGAAACTGGAGGTTAAGGATCTTTTGGAGAAGTTCAATACTGCAGGCGGTATTGTGCCGGATTCAATGATGCTGGGTTAATATGGATTATAGAAGATTTGAAAACACAATTGTTGTTCGTCTAAACAGAGGCGAAGAAATTCTGACTGAACTGAAAAAAATCTGTGAAGCTGAAAATGTGAAGCTGGCCAGGCTTTATGCCCTGGGCGCAACCGATCATTTTGTGGTTGGTGCTTATTCGGTGGAGGAACAGAAGTATTATAAGAATGAATTCAATGGTACTTTTGAGATTACCAATCTGACTGGCAATATTACCACTATGAATGGGGAATATTATGCTCATCTGCACATCACCTGTGCTGATGAAAAGTCTAAGTGTTTTGGCGGTCATCTTAATGAATGTCGTATATCAGCTACATTAGAGATGTTTATTGAAGTGCTTGATGGAACAGTTGAGCGTATGAAGGACGAGGCTTCTGGCCTTAATGTGTTTAAGTTTTAAGGAGAATGTTTTCTCCTTTTTGAATTTATGAGGGTAGGTAAAAGAACAGTAAAGACCTGTATTGCCGTATTTATTTCTTTGGCAATATATCTGGTTTTAATGGAACTTAATAAACTTCTGGGTTTTAATGAGCCCAGTTCTTTCTATGTAACTAATGAACAGTACTGGTATGTGCCAACTAATTTCTATACACCTTTTTTTGCCTCGATTGCGGTCTGTTATGCCATGGGTCAGTCTAAGGAACAGTCTCTGGCTCAGGCAAAACTCAGATCAATCGGTTCAATTGTCGGTGGTTATTCTGGCTATATCGTTATTGTGTTTTTTAATCTGGTCAATTCTGTATTTGGATTTACCAAGGGCAATATTGACTATAACTTTACACTTTATCTTATTGTGTCACTGGGCATTATTATTCTGATGAATATTATTCGCAAGACCAATACAGCCTATGCGGGTTTTATTGCCTGTCTGACATATCTTTCGGTTACTGTATCGATCAGAAATGGGGGTATGGAGGCTTTTCTTTTTACCAATAACCGTATTTTATCAACGATTATTGGTGTGCTGATTGCCCTTTATGTGAATACATTCCCGCACATTCATCATGAAAACAACAATATCCTCTTCCTTGTGTCTTTGGATAATGCGCTTTATAACGGTGATAACCGCATAGAGGAAGAAGATATTCATCTGATACGTGATTTATGCAATACTAAACTTAAACTGACTTATATGTCTTCAAGACCAAGTGACTATATTGTCAATTCCTTTAAGCCGGCCAAGCTGAGACTGCCGATGATTGTGATGAATGGTACAGCTATCTATCATCCACTTAAAGATGAGTTCAGCGATATTAAATACATTGAAGATAATTCAAGAAAGCTTATAGACAGGATTATTGATGAAAGTGGCATTAATGCCTTCCGTTATGTCTATAACGAGAACCGTTTTACCTGTTTCTATGATTCACTGGAAGAAGCTGGTTCAAGGACTTATTTTATTAATAATACTCATAATCAGATTTCGGAGGTGGAAGCCAGAGTCAAGGACAGTCTGAGGATTTCCATGTACTCTATTGTCAATAAGGCTGAAGTAATAGACAGGCTTTATGAAAAAATAAGGGATACAGAAAATCTTTTAATCTACAGTTATGACTATAAATCGCTTGAGGGATACAAGATTTTAAGAATCATGCCAAAGAGTGCTTCCAAGAAAGAAGGACTTGAGGAACTCAGGAAATATATTGACTTTGACTATGTAGTCTGCGTGGGTGGAAGAAGATATGATTTGGATGTGATAGAGGCAGCTGATTTCTCTGTATGCCGTAAAGGTGCATCAGAAAAGATTAGTGACAAGGTCGATTATTTTATTGATTCAGATAAACCTCACAGGATTCTGAATCTGATCATGCATATTTATCACAGTAAAGATTATCGTAAAACTATAGAGAGTCTTAAGAAGCTGTGATAAGATTATTTCATGAAAATTCTTTTTATCGATATAGATGGAACACTACTGAATTATGAATATCAGCTTCCTTTAAGCGCAAAGGAAGCTGTTTTAAAAGCCAAAGAAAACGGACATAAGGTAGTATTGTGTACCGGACGTTCTTTTCCGGAAATAGTAGATGAGGTCTGGAGTGTAAAACCTGATGGTTTTATTGGCGGCAATGGAGCCTATGTTGAATATGATAACGAGGTTCTTTTTCATAAGGTAATTCCCTACAAAGAAACAAGAAGAGTTCTTGATTATCTGAAAGAAAGAAGACTTGAGTATTTTGTAGAATGCAACGAGGGTTTAATAGCTTCAGAAGACTTTAAAGCCATAGGTGACAGACTGATTAAAATATTTGCGTTAAATAAGGGTTTAAATAATCCGGATGAACAGACTATTGAAAAGCTTTTTCCAACCATGCAGTTTAAGGGTGAAACCTGTCGTGATGATCTGAATAAGATATCTTACTGTCTAAATTCTTTAAGTGATTTTGAAGAAATGAAGAAGCTGTTTCCTGAATTTGACCATTATGTCTGGGGCAATGATAAAACTAAAGCTGTTTTTGCGGATGTCAGAATTAAAGACCTGAACAAGGCCAGCGGTGTTGAGGTAGTGCTTGATCATCTTGATATGAAGAGCGAAGATTCCATCGGTTTTGGCGACGCCAAGATAGATAAGTCGCTGCTTAAAAAGTGCGGTTATGGTGTTGCCATGAAAAGGGCACCAGAGTCTTTAAAAGAGATTGCCGATTATGTTACAGATGATGTAGATAA
>DBOW01000143.1 GCA_002299675.1 Solobacterium sp. UBA636 | reverse complement strand
CCTGGACAGTTTATTATGGGTATTATCGGTTCTTTGACTGTTGCCCTGAGTATTCAGACTACCGGCAGAGTTGAAGGCATACTGGTATGGTTATTAGCTCTTCTTGTTGGTACCTTAATGGGTGCGCTATGGGCGATGATACCCGGCTTATTAAAAGCTTTCTTTAACATCAATGAAGTAATTATCTGTATTATGACCAACTGGATAGCCGCCAATATCTCTTCATGGTTTTTTACCTATCAGACTGGTCTGCAGTCAACTGAAGGTACAAAGGGTGGCTTCCTGGCTAAGGTTGTAAATAACTATACTCCCAAGATGGGTCTTGATAAACTCTTTCCTAGTTCATTAATTGATGGTGGATTGATAATTGCCATTATAATGGCTATTGTGATTTATATTATTTTAAACAAGACAACCTTTGGCTTTGGACTTAAGGCCTGTGGTTCCAATAAAGAAGGAGCCAGATATGCTGGTCTCAATGAAAAAAGAAATATTGTTATTTCGATAATGATTGCCGGAGCTTTAGCTGGTATGGGTGCTGGTTTATATTATTTAAACCCAGGAATTGAATATCGTTATATTTCTCAGTATTCATCACTTCCTTCATATGGTTTCTCAGGTATTGCCTCAGCTTTCCTGGCTAACTGTAATCCAGTTGGTGTAGTATTCTCATCAATACTGATCAGATACTTGAATATGGGTGGTGACTATCTGGTTAAAGTAGGGTTCAACCGTTATGTAGCTGATATTGTTATTGCGGTAATCATCTATATGGCCGGCTTCACCAGAATCATCAAGGAATTTATTACTAAACATCATAAGGCCCATCCTTTAGAGGCCAAGGTAAAGGAGGAAAGCAAATAATGGATGCGTTAATACTTATTCTACAGAAAACATTAATCTATGCTTCGCCTTTACTGATTGTAGCTCTGGCAGGTGTGTTTGCTGAGCGTTCAGGTATTATCAATCTGGCACTTGAAGGTGAAATGATTTTTGGAGCCTTTATTGGTGCAATCTTTGTTTACTATATGCAGATTAATGGCACATTCGCCACTAATCAGCAGCTGATGTTTGTGCTGGCACTATTAATAAGCGGCATATCTGGAGCTATATTCTCACTGCTTCTGTCATTTGCGGCTATTAAGCTTAAAGCCGATCAGACAATTGCCGGTACCGCACTTAATATGCTGGCGCCTGGTGTACTGCTTACTGTGTGTCTGGTTCTTTTCCAGCAGGAAAAGCTGGTTATGAACCCAATGCCAAACTATGTAATACTGCAGCAGGGTGAACATGGTCCTTTATTCCAGGTTTTATTCAATAAAGCCTATATTTCAACCTACATCATCTTTATACTCTTTGTAGTGTTATCTATCTGGCTGTATAAGTCAAAAATTGGTACACATCTTAGAGCCTGTGGCGAACATCCTCAGGCAGCTGACTCTGTTGGTATCAACGTCTATAAGATGAGATATCTGGGAACTACTATTTCTGGTTTCCTGGCTGGTATTGGCGGCTATGCCTATATCGCTACAGTATCTGCTGGTACAGCTGAATCAGGTGTTGCCGGTATGGGTTTCTTAGCTCTGGCTATCATGATTTTCGGTAACTGGAATCCGGTTGGTATCTTCTTTGGTTCACTGCTGTTTGGTTTCCTTAAATGTATTGGACCTCTTTCTTATCAGATTCCATTCTTAAAAGCTTTGAACCTGGATATTTATTTCTATAATATCGTTCCATTTATTATAGTTATTATTGTACTTATTATCTTTAGAAACAAATCCGGCTGTCCAAAAGCTGAAGGTCAGCCTTACGATAAAGGACAAAGATAAATTAAAAAGGGCCTTAAGGTCCTTTTCTTAAGGAGGAATATGCGCTTAATAGATTCGGTTAAAAAATATGACAATGTTTCATTAATTGAAACTTCTAAATTCAAGAACATTACTCTTTCATTTCGCTATGGCTTAAAGTACAGCCCAAAACTGAAAGCTTCTTTACTTGTGCTGTCAAATATGCTGTTTGAGACATCAGTAAACTATAACACCAAAGTAAAAATGGCTACCAGGAAAGATCTTTTATATGGCTTTAATGCCCAGTCCATGGTTAACTGCTATGGCAATGTCCTGGTATTTAATGCCAGCTTTGACTTTGTAAATCCCAGATTTCTTAAAGATGTAACTGTTGATGACTATATTGCCTTTATAGATGAACTATTATTAAATCCATTACTGGATAATGAAAAACTGAATGAATCAAAAAAGAATACCTCTGCAGCCCTGAAAAGAAGACTTGATAATCCTTCATCACTGGCTTCAGATAATTTCTATGAGGAAATTTCTAAAGATGACTCTAAGTTCAATATTTACCGCAATGGCAATCTCATTGAAATAATTGAAAACATCGAACTGAAAGATATAGAAGAAGCCTACAGACTTCTATCTGATTCAAGACTTGATATCTATTTAATCGGTGATATAGATGAAAAACTTTTAAGCTATCTGAATAAATTCAAGAGTAATAATAACATCTCAATGAATGACTCATCTGCTGTATATAACCCAAAAGAAGAAATAACATTCAAAAAGAAAGTATCACAGTCAACTCTTATTTACTCCTACAGCACACCATTTAACAGATCACACGAAGACTATATAGCCTTTAATCTGGGCAATATTGTCTTTGGTGGCATACCTACATCCTTACTGTTTTCCAATGTCCGTGAGAAACATTCTCTGTGTTACTCTATAGCCGCTATTTCTTTAAAAAATGACGGTATAGTAATGGTTAAAACACTCATTGACCGAAACAACAAAGAAAAGGCTGTTAAAGACATCGAGGAACAGTTTAACTGCATGATAAATGGTGACTATGATGAATCTGTACTTATCAGTGCCAAGCAGATGTTAATGAATAATTTAATGTCTATTGATGATGATATAGACTATCTTTTAGATCATTTATATATCAATGATTTAAGAAACTGCCATGAATCATTAGATGAATATATAGACAAAATGCTGAAAGTAACTAAAGAAGACATATCCAGAGTCTTTAGACAATATGTACCATATCTGACCTATTTCCTGGAGGGAAACCTAGATGATTAAACATTACAACGAACTATTTGATGAAACATCCTATACCGAAACCCTGGACAATGGCTTAAAAGTAATCATCTTTCACAAACCCGGCTACTCCTTAACCAGTGCCTGTTTTGGTACAGCTTTTGGCGGTTTAAATATCTGCCAAAGGCATAACGCCAGGGATTATTCCTTCCATCCAGGTACTGCCCACTTTCTGGAACATAAGCTTTTTGAATCTGAAGAAAAAGACATTATGACCGCTTTCTCGTTAATGGGCGCCAATGTCAATGCCTTTACAAGCTACAAAGAAACAGTCTATTACTTTACCAAGTCTGGCGAAGATATCAAAGACTGTCTCAATCTTTTGCTGGACTTTGTTCAGAACCTTTCTATTACAAAAGAATCAGTAGAAAAAGAAAAGGGTATTATTGTTGAAGAAGTATCAATGTATATGCAGAACCCCGATTCAAGACTGATTAATGAAACCTATAAGTCTCTTTATGAAAAATATCCACTTAAATATGATATTGGCGGTGATGAAGAAAGCGTAATGGCTATTACCAAAGAAGAACTGGAAGAGTGCTACAGCCTCAACTATCATCCATCCAACATGATATTAAGCATCACTACTCCTCTAGATCCAAAGCTGATAATGGATATAGTAAAAGAAAACCAGAACAGAAAAAGCTTTATACCTATTGAAAAACCACTAAATATCATAGAAGAAGAATCAGAAGAAGTATACAGAAAAGAATACAGCTTCAATATGGATATATCTTCATCCAAGAGCTGTTATGCCATTAAACTAAAACCAGACTTCAAAACAGAAATGGAAGCCTACAGAAAAGAATGGGCAGTAAGACTTTATCTTAATGCCTACTTCTCTAATCTCAATCCTGACTATCAGCTCTGGCTTGATAAGGGTATTATTAATGATTACTTTGGTTTTGAAACCGATTTCTCTAAAGACTATGCCAATATTATTTTCTATATTGAAGGGCAGGATGCTCAAAGTCTGAAGAAACTTATTGATGAAGAATTAAAGAAAGATCTCTTAAATGAAGAAATGATTGAACAGATCAAAAGAAGATATCTTGGCATATCTTTCAGGCTGTTCAACGATATAGATGGCTTTAACAGCGGCTATATCAGGGATCTGCTGGAAGATCTTGACTTCTTTGAAGAAATCAGCACTTTAATGAATTTAACATATGAGGAAGTAAGGGAAACATTCAGTAAAGTATCCTTTGATAACTATGCACTTATCAACATTTTTCCACGTGGAAAGTGAGAAAAATTGAGACAATGTTGATCAACAATAAGTGTTGAATTCATATTATTATATATCTGCAAGTAACTATAGGAGGTATATGAACGAATTTACATTATTAGGAAAAACTGTTGGCAACATTGAAATCAAAACATCTGAATCTGGCACAAAGTACGCAAACCTGCTGCTGGATGTAAGAAGACCCTACAAAAACAAAGAAGGGGAATATGAACATGATGTAATAAGCCTGACCGGATTTAAGAATGCGGCTGACTTTCTGGAGAATGTTTCTGAAGGTTCTATGCTTACAGTAAAAGGTCATATCAGTGCCAATTCCTATACCAAGGATGGCCGCATCTTTTACTCTAACAGCATGATAATCGACAGAGCTGACTATGTTCCGACATACTAATAATCACTAAGGGAGGAAAACTCCCTTTTTTCGATGTAAAATTATCTATATGAAATTAGATGTATTCGGCTGTGAAGACTGGCTCAATGTCTATGAAACTAAGGCTACTTACGATATAGCTCAAAGCACTATGTCTTCCTTAACAATGGATGAATT
>DBOW01000107.1:4537-4899 GCA_002299675.1 Solobacterium sp. UBA636 | reverse complement strand
GCATAAGCCAGTACTGTCTGTTCATAAGTTGCGGCAGAGTGACCAATAGATACTACAACACCATTCTTGGCACAGTATTCGGTAAGTTCAAAATTATCATCCTGTTCAGTAGCCATGGTAATAACCTTAATTAAACCATTAGCTGCTTCCTGATAACGCTTAAACTGTTCAACAGAAGGCTTAACAATATACTGTTCAGGCTGAGCACCCTTGTACTTCATATCAAGATATGGGCCTTCGAAGTGGATACCTAAGATTTCAGCACCCTCATATCCATCCTTAACCACCTTGGCAACATTCTTAACCGCATTAGTCAGAACTTCTTCAGACTGAGTAATAGTGGTAGCCAGAAAGCCAGTAAC
>DBOW01000107.1:1828-4449 GCA_002299675.1 Solobacterium sp. UBA636 | reverse complement strand
GTATCAAAAGTATATGCTCCATGACAATGGATATCAATGAAACCAGGTACAATTCTCTTTGAACCATAGTCTACATCTACTTCCTTTGTACCATAGTCATAAATGTTTTTAATTTTTTCACCTTCCATCTCAATCTGAGCTGGAAAGAACTGATCAGCAATCCATACTTTCTTACTTTGAATGATCATATATGTATTCTCCTCTTAACATCTTTATTATAATTCAGGTACTTTATAATTATTTACACAAGTTTTGCACAAATTAACATCGTTCTAAAGAAAAAGCCATAAAATATGACATTTCATGGCTCAGTAATTAACAACCTGAATCGCAGCTTTTCTCGTTACCGTCTTCGATTTCAATCTTTTCAGGCTCTTCCTCATCTTTCTGTTCAATATAGAGAGGTTCGTCCTGTTTCTTGGAACCCTTCACTACATAGTAGGCAGCAGCTACAGCTGCACCGGTAACCATAGTTGTCAATAATAATCCTTTAAACAGTTTCTTCATGTATAACCTCCTGAAACGTTTTTCTATACCTAATTATATATATCTAAAATGTTAATTTTATGTGAACAGAGTGGAAAACTGCATTATTGCCACAATTGTCTTATTTAAGCACATATCTCATTCTTTTAAAAATAAATACCGCTATTAAACATAATAAAAAATCTGGCACAACTGTAGTAAAACAGTTAATAACACTTAGCCATAAACCAACACTATTATTTAAAACAGCATTCATCATAAAAACATAGTATACAAAACCGCTCAGATAATAAACAGTCAGACCAGCCATCGTTTTCTTAATAGCCGAACACTCAAGATAAGACATAACAAAAACAGCGAAAAGAAAACCCAGAAGAAATCCAAATGTTGGTTTCATAATATACCAGATACCGCCACCCCTGGCAAAAACCGGCAGTCCGATTAAGCCAATAAGCAGATATACCACAAGTACCAGCACCGACTTCTTTTCCATAATCAGCGCACACAGCAAGACAAAAAGCCACTGCAGAGTAAAACGCATACCCAGCACATCCAGGGGTATGGCTATTTTAGATCCAATACTTATCAGGGCCACGAAAATGGCACCCATAGTCATATCTTTAGTCTTCATTATTGATAAGTTCCGCCAGAGACTTTAATGTCGGAAGCTCGCTTTGTTCGATGTTTTCAACCCCATCTTCTCTTAATGCTTCGCTGGTCTTTGGCCCGATGGAAAAGGCTTTGCCCTTCTTTTTCCATTCATCGATGTTGATTACATTCTCTCTGAAATACTTATAGATTATGGCAGAAGTAAAAATTACTTCTGCGTCCTCATCAATCTCCGATGGTACAAACTTCACCCTCTTGTTTGAATAAACAGTATACTTCATAACACATTCCCCTATATCCTCTACTATACTCTTTGTATCACAGCCATAATATTCAATACTGCCGCTTAATTTAAATTCCTCTTTTAAACACTCCGCATTAAATCTGGATGGCATCTCCCCTTCAATTCCATATTCTCTTAAATGCCTTAAGGTACTTGAACCCACACAGATAAAACGGGTATTGATATATTTTCTTATATCATTTTTTAAATATTTAAAAAAACCATCAACACCATGTTTAGAAGTAAAAATAATCACATCCGGGATATTGTCATTTTCATATGGTATTAATTCTATTCTGGATACACAGATTTCATTAACATTTCTGTTAATTAATTTACTTAATTCACTTTTTTCATTCCCGATTTTAGGAAGTATCAGTTCTTTCTCTTTTATTTTTTTATTATGATATTTAACCACCTCTCCAATCACAATTAAACCCGGACTTTCCAGACTGATTTCTTCATTTATAATATCACCTACTGTTGAAAACAGAGCTTTTTCATCTCTGGTAGTTCCTTTGGAAATAATGGCAATCGGCATATTTCTGTCCATGCCATTTTTAATTAATTCAGCCGCAATTTCATTTACTTTATTTAAACCCATCAGTATAACCTGGGTCTCTTTACTGTTGACTATAGCTTTAAAATCAATATCCAGATACTCACCATTTCGGTTATGAGCTGAAAATACATGAAAGCCGCTGGTTATAGACCTTTCAGTTAAAGGTATGCCAAAAGATGCCGGCACAGATGTACAGGAACTGACACCCGATATTACTTCAGATTCAACGCCTTTATCCTTAAGATAATTTACTTCTTCCTGCCCCCTTCCCAGGACAAAAACATCGCCGCCTTTAAGGCGTACTACATTTTTGTAAGACATGGCCCTGTTTACCATCAGTCTGTTTATTTCACTCTGTTTAAGTGTGTGATGATGATTTGCCTTGCCGGCATAGATAAATTCACAAGTTTCTCTGGCATAGCTTAAGAGATTTGATGGAATCAGGCGGTCATAGATTATGCAGTCCGCTTCTTTAATTGCTTCTATTCCCTTTAAGGTAATTAAGCCCTCATCACCTGGTCCAGCACCAACAAGCTTAACTTTTCCAGCATATCTGTTTCGGATAGTCCTGCATATATCTTTAATTAATTTATTAATGTCTTTATCAGATTTATTTATATATAAATCTTCGTACATTACATTAAGATAATATTTATCTTCTTTGAATTCACATAAAGCTGC
>DBOW01000107.1:172-1683 GCA_002299675.1 Solobacterium sp. UBA636 | reverse complement strand
GCACCCTGACAGGGAGATGGCAGTATATCAAGAATCTGCATATTGATATCATTAATATTCAATCTGTCTATTCCGGCTTTAGCCAGCACTATCGCATCGAGATTTTCTTCTTTGAGTTTTCTGATCCTGGTATCTATATTTCCTCTAATATCAACTATATTTAAATCAGGTCTTATTTTTAAAAGCTGTTTCCTGCGTCTTTGAGAACCTGTTCCTACTTTCGCATTTAGGGGAAGTTCATCAATACTGTTTACACTGTTAAAGATGATTACATCCCGATAGTCAGCTCTTAAAGGGACAGCGCACAGTGTTAGTTTTTCGTCTATATTTAAGGGCACATCTTTCATTGAATGAACAGCCATATCTATTTCGTTATTAAGCAGTTTTTCTTCAATTTCCCGAATAAATAATCCATTACCTCCAATAATATTTAAGGAGCGATTATCTGTATCGCCTTTTGTTTTGATAATTATTTTTTCAAATTCAAGATTTTTATATTTTTTATTTAATAAATTAATTATTTCATCACACTGTGCAAGGGCAAGTTTAGATCCCCTGGTTCCTATTTTAATCTTCATCTTTATCACCCATATATTCCTTTAATAATTCCATCAGTATTTCACTTCTTCTGGAATAGGGAATATCCATCAGTTCTTTTCTTTTTTCTTTTAATATTTCGTTGCATTCAGCTAATCTGTCACTGATTATTTTCTGGTTTCTTTCTTTAAGATATTTGCAGATAACAGGATTGTTTCCATTTGAACTGAAGGCGGCAGTAATATCACCATTTTTTATAATCGAAGGAAAAATAAAGCTGCATTCCTCTTTGTCATCTACAACATTTACGGCTATTCCTTTTTCTCGGCAGAGTCTTCCGATATGTTTATTCAGACTGTGGTTATCGCTGCAGGCAATAACTATGAATCGATTATCCAGATCGCTGTCTTTAAACTCTCGATTTATAAAGTTGACAGCGTCGATTTCTATGTTGCCGGGTGATATGCATGTAACACAGGCTTCAAAGCTTAAGAGCTGTTCTATCTTTCTTAAAGCCACTGAACCTGAGCCTACAACCAGGCAGTCTTTATTTTTTATATCTACAAAAAATGGGAAATATGCCATAAAACCTCACATATCGCTTCTTTAATAGTATCATATATACATAAGGAAGAAGATTATATGAATACTAAATGGAAAGAAGAAATGCCTGCATTCATTGAAAAAACCGATGCGTTTTATGCAGGTGAACTGCCAATGAAAGACTACAAAGGCTTCTCTGGCTTTTATGGCTCATATGGCCAGAAAGGCGGAAAAGCTTCAATGCTGCGTCTTAGAATGCCATGCGGTGAAGTAGACAAAGACAAACTTAAATTCGTAACTGAAACATTCACAAAACACGGTGTTAAAAGATGCCACTTCACAACCTGCCAGACCATACAGCTGCACGATCTGTCTAAGGAACAGCTCTATCCTATAATGGATGAAGCCCTTGATAATGGAATCATCTTCAT
>DBOW01000107.1:0-163 GCA_002299675.1 Solobacterium sp. UBA636 | reverse complement strand
GGTGGCGGTGATTTCCCAAGAAACGTCATGTGTTCACCTTTATCGGGTGTAGAAGAAGACGAGTATTTTGATGTAATGCCATACGCAAAGAAAGCCTCAGAATATCTTTTAACTCTGGTCAAAGCTGAAAAGATGCCAAGAAAACTCAAGGTTTGTTTCTCCA
>DBOW01000116.1:6586-9944 GCA_002299675.1 Solobacterium sp. UBA636 | reverse complement strand
CAGAAGTATTATCCAAATGAGTTATGTTATCTGGCTGATGTGGTGTCACCTATGCAGGCACACTGTAAGAAGCTTAAGGAGGATTATCCAAACTGTCGAACTGTGTTTATTGGTCCATGCATTTCTAAGAAGGATGAGGCTGAAAGATATGAGGGTATTGTGGATGCCGTACTTACTTTTGATGAATTGAGCAGCTGGCTTAATGAGCAGGGCATAATTTTAAGAGAAGACAAGGATGATATGGCTGATACCAAGGCCAGACTTTTCCCGACAACCGGCGGTATTTTAAAGACTATGGCTGCAGATAATCCTGACTATACATATATTGCGGTTGATGGTGTTGAAAACTGTATGCGTTATCTTGATGATATTGAAAAGGGCGGTATTCATAAGTGCTTTATTGAGATGTCGGCCTGTGTTGGTTCGTGTGTTGGCGGTCCTTTAATGGAAAACAACAAGACACTTGACAATGTCATCGCGGTAAACAAATATGCCGGTCCATATGATTTTGATGTGGAACAGCCTCATGTCAATAATATCCGTAAGCAGTTTGATATTATTGCGCTGGAATCACGTAATCCTTCTGAGGAACAGATTCGTACTATTTTAAACAGAATGGGCAAGTTTACAGCCGCTCAGGAATTAAACTGTGGAGGATGTGGCTATGATACCTGCCGCAAGAAGGCTGTTGCCGTATTCCAGGAGAAGGCGGAACTTTCAATGTGTCTTCCATATTTAAGAGGCAAGGCTGAGGCTTTAACCGATAATATCACCAATAATTCACCTAATGGTATCTTTGTCTTAAATGAGAAGCTTGAGGTGCAGCAGATTAATCCTAGTGCCAAGAGAATTCTTAATATCAGAAGGGATACTGATGTACTGGGTGAATCAGTAACCAGAATTATGGATCCTGAGCTGTTTGTGGATGTTCTGGAATCTGGAAACAATGTGGTTAATGAGTTAAGATATCTGGCTGATTATCGTATTTATGTAGAAATGACCGTTACCTATGACAAGGAAGCGAGAGTCTTAATCTGCATCATGAGAGATGTAACAGATGAACAGCTGGAAAGAGAAAAGAGAGTTGATGTAATAAGACAGACAGCTGAGGTAGCTGATACTGTGGTTGAGAAGCAGATGCGTATTGTACAGGAAATTGCCTCTTTACTTGGTGAAACCGCAGCTGAAACCAAGATTGCGCTCTCTAAGCTGAAGGAGTCTATCTCTAATGAATGATTTATGTATAGATGTAGGCTGGAAATCCATATTTCACTATGGTGAGGAACTGTGTGGTGACCATGTCGAAATCGTTGATCAGGGCGATAATTCATCAGTTATTGTTCTGGCTGATGGCTTAGGATCTGGTGTTAAGGCTTCAATTCTTTCAACCTTAACCTCCAAGATTATTTCGACCATGATGTCAGCTGGTCTTTCACTTGATGAATGTGTTGATACAATTGCGGCTACTTTGCCTATCTGTTCTACAAGAGGGGTGGCTTATTCGACTTTTACCATCATGCATGTCATTGATTCGGAACATCTGGAGCTTATTCAGTATGATAATCCGCTGGTTATTATGATTCGAGATGGCGAGATATTTGATTATCCAACCAAGGAATTAAGCTATGACGGCAAGAAGATTTATTCTTCACAGATTAAGATGAAGGAAGGCGATATCTTTATTGCGATGTCTGATGGCTGTCCGCATGCCGGTATTGGCCGTGAATTCAATTTCGGCTGGAAAAGAGAAGATATTGCCGCCTATATGCAGTGTCTGGCAGTTGTGGGACACAATGCCAAGACTCTGGCTACCATGCTGGTAGATGAATGCTACACACTTTATGGCAAAAAGCCAGGTGATGATGCCACTGCCTGTGTATTGAAGATCAGAAAAAGAGTTCCGATGAACCTGCTGTTTGGTCCACCAGCCAACAGAGATGATGCAGACCGTATGATGTCTTTATTCTTTGCCAAGGAGGGCAAGCATATTGTCTGTGGTGGTACAACCACAACTATTGCGGCTAAATATCTTAATAAACCAATCAGAGCTTCACTCAACTATGCCAAGAGCGATATCCCGCCTATTGCCAAGGTTGAGGGCATTGACTTAGTTACCGAGGGTGTTATCACCATGAATAAGGTTCTGGAATATGCCAGAGACCATATTCAGGATGATATATACCGGCAAGAGTGGGCCAATTCACAGGATGGAGCCTCGCAGATCTGCCGTCTGCTGTTTGAAGAAGCAACTGATATTAACTTCTATGTGGGCAAGGCTGTCAATCCAGCTCATCAGAATCCAGATCTGCCAATTAACTTTAATATTAAGATGAATATTGTGCAGAATCTTTCGGAATGCCTGAAGAAGATGGGCAAGAAGATTAAGGTAAGTTACTTCTAAGTTTTTTGTAAGGGCATACAAATAAATTAGGAATAATTAATATGTTTTGATAAAATTATTATGTTTAGGGAGGAATCACATGAAGACAAATGAGGAGATGTTTGCAGAATTAGATGAATTTATTGATTCTGTAGGCAATGACCCAAGTGAGATGATTGCGATATTGCATACAGCGCAGGGCATCTTTGGTTATTTGCCAATGAAGGTACAGAAACATATTGCTGACCGTTTAGGTGTAAATGTGTCACAGGTATATGGAGTAGTTACTTTCTATTCATTCTTTACAATGAAGCCAAAAGGTGACAACGTTGTTTCTATATGTTTAGGTACAGCCTGCTTCGTTAAGGGATCAGGTAAACTTCTAGAAGCAGCTGAAAACCATTTAGGTATCAAAAATGGTGAAACTACACCAGATGGAAAATTTACTATTACAACTTTAAGATGTGTTGGTGCCTGTGCACTGGCACCTGTTATGCAGGTTAATGGTAAGACTTATGGAAACATCACAGAGGAAGATGTTCCAGGCATTTTAGATTCATATATGTAGGAGGTATAGGATATGTGTGATAGATTAAATTCGAAGCAGGATCTGCTCAACATGTATGATCGAGTTAAATGTCTTATTGATCAGAAAATGAGCCATGATCCAGATGCCAAGAGAATTATTTCGGTATGTTCATGTACCGGCTGTGCAGCGCAGGATTCTTTAGATATTGTTTCTGAGATTAACCGTATTGCCAAGGAAAGAGGACTGGAAGACAAGATTTTTGCGGATATTACCGGCTGTTTTGGTTTCTGTGCCAGAGGCCCAATCGTAAAGATTTATCCTGACAATATTTTCTATGTTCAGGTTCATAAAGAGGATGCTGAAAGAATTGTTGATTCTATTCTTTCTAATGATGTTCTGGATGATCTTTTATATAAGATTACACCAAGAGAAACTGCGAAGCATCAGAA
>DBOW01000116.1:6415-6558 GCA_002299675.1 Solobacterium sp. UBA636 | reverse complement strand
GATATTCCATTCTATGGTAAGCAGCACCGTATTGCCTTACATAAGGCTGGTTTAATCAATCCAGAAAACTTTGCAGAATGCATCGCAACACGCGGCTATCAGGCTTTAGCCAAGTGTCTGTTTGATATGAGCCAGGATGAGGT
>DBOW01000116.1:5883-6335 GCA_002299675.1 Solobacterium sp. UBA636 | reverse complement strand
GGCAAGAAGTGGTCTTTTGCCAAGGCCAGCAAGTCAGATAAGAAGTATATTATCTGTAATGCCGATGAAGGTGACCCAGGTGCTTTCATGGACCGTTCAATTCTGGAAGGTGACCCACACTCAGTTCTTGAAGCTATGGCAATTGCCGGTTATGCGATTGGTGCTGATGAGGGTGAAATCTATATCCGTGCTGAATATCCACTGGCTATTAAGCGTTTAAGAATTGCCATTAAGGAAGCTGAGGAATTCGGCTGTCTTGGTGACAATATTCTGGGTACTGATTTCAGTTTCCATATTCATATTAAGTATGGTGCCGGTGCTTTCGTATGTGGTGAAGAAACAGCTCTTATCCATTCAATCGAAGGTCACAGAGGTGAACCAACACTTAAGCCACCATTCCCTGCCGTTAAGGGTTTAAATGGCAAGCCTACCAATGTAAACAACGTTGAAAC
>DBOW01000116.1:3897-5777 GCA_002299675.1 Solobacterium sp. UBA636 | reverse complement strand
ACCAAGGTATTCGCATTAGCTGGCAAGGTAAACAATGTAGGTCTTGTTGAAGTACCAATGGGTACTACTTTAAGAGAAATTATTTATGATATCGGTGGCGGTATCAAGGGCGGCAAGAAGTTCAAGGCTGTTCAGACTGGTGGTCCATCAGGCGGCTGTCTGACCGAAAAAGATCTTGATGCCGAAATTGACTACGATAATCTGGTTGCCAAGGGCTCAATGATGGGTTCAGGCGGTATGATTGTACTAGACGAAGATGACTGTGCCGTTGATATTGCGAAATTCTATCTTGAATTTACTGTAGAAGAGTCTTGTGGTAAATGTACTCCATGCCGTATCGGTAATAAGAGAATGCTCGAAATACTGACTCGTATTACTGAGGGTCAGGGTACTTTAGAAGATCTTGATAAGCTGGAGAGACTGGCTCAGACTATTAAGGATGCATCTTTATGTGCCTTAGGTCAGACAGCTCCAAACCCAGTATTATCTACTCTGGCAAACTTCAGAGATGAATATATTGCCCACGTTGTAGATAAGAAATGTCCTGCCGGTTCATGTAAGAAGCTTGTTTCCTTCTCTATTGATCCTAGTCTGTGTCTTGGATGTGGCATGTGTGCAAGAAACTGTCCAGTGGATACAATCTACAAGACAGACAGACCTGGCAAGAATCCACGTTTAATGGCTTACGCTATTGATGCAGCTAACTGTGTTAAATGTGGTACATGTTACTCAGTATGTCCTGCCAAGCCAAAGGCTGTAAAGAAATAAGGAGGAAGAAAGATGCTTAAGAATATTATTATGAATGGAATCCCTATGCAGGAAGATTCCTCAATGACTATCTTAGATGTTGCCAGAAAACATGGTGTCGATATTCCAACTCTTTGTTTCATTAAAAGAGATGACTGCAACTTTACTCACAAGCCAGCTTCATGCCGTGTCTGTGTTGTAGAAATAAAGGGCAGAAGAAATCTGATGCCTGCCTGTGCTACCTATATTGAAGAGGGAATGGAAATTTCCACCAACTCTTATAAGGTAAGACAGGAAAGGAAAAATGTTGTTGAACTGTTACTGTCTAACCATCCAAATGACTGCTTAAGATGCCGCAAGTCAAATTCCTGTGAACTTCAGGCTTTAGCTTCTAAGCTTGGTGTTAACCGTCTGGAATTTGCCGGCCCTCTCTCTCAGGAAAATAAGGAAGAAAGACATGGTTCGCTTTTAAGAAATCCTTCTAAGTGTATCTTATGTAACAGATGTACAGCTATCTGTAAGGAACTGCAGTCAATTGGCGCTATTTCAGCATCTGAAAGAGGCTTCGCAACTGTAATTTCTGATGGCTATAAGTGTATTAACTGTGGTCAGTGTATCCAGGTATGTCCTACAGGTGCTCTGATGCAGTATGATGATACTTTCGAAATTGAGAAGCAGCTGGCTGATCCTAAGAAGTATGTAATTGTACAGACTGCTCCAGCTGTTCGTGTATCTATTGGTGAAGGTTTTGGTTTAGAGCCAGGTGTAGATGTATCTAAGAAGATGATTACAGCTCTAAGATATATGGGCTTTGACAAGGTATTTGATACAAACTTTGGTGCTGACTTAACTATTATGGAAGAAGCCAATGAATTAGTTGAAAGACTGCAGAATGGCGGAAAGCTGCCAATGATTACTTCATGTTGCCCAGGCTGGATTAAGTTCATTGAAACTCAGTATCCAGAGCTTCTTGATCTGCCTTCAAGCTGTAAGTCTCCTCAGGAAATGTTCTCAGCTGTAGCTAAGACTTACTACGCTAAGAAGAACAATATCGATCCTAAGGATATGGTAGTTGTATCATTAATGCCATGTACTGCCAAGAAGCGTGAAATCCTCAGAATTCAGGAGAGAAT
>DBOW01000116.1:0-3782 GCA_002299675.1 Solobacterium sp. UBA636 | reverse complement strand
GGCTTAGATATTAAGAATCTGCCAGATGGTGAATTTGATGATCCACTTGGCGAATCAACTGGTGCAGCTGATATCTTTGCACAGACTGGTGGTGTTATGGAAGCCGCAATCAGAACTGCTGGTTCATGGCTTGATGGTGATGCTCCATGGAATGTAGACTGGGAAACTGGCTATGACGCTGGTGTTAAGGAAGCTACTGTTAAGGTTGGCGGCATTGATCTGAATCTTTGTATCGTATCTGGTCTGGCTAATGCCAGAAAGGTACTGGAAAAGGTTAAGAGTGGTGAGAAGAACTATCACTTCATTGAAGTTATGGCTTGTCCTGGCGGCTGTCTGAATGGTGGTGGTCAGCCTATTGCCAAGGATGGCAAGTATGCTGAAACTGTCAAGATGAGAAGAGCTGGTATCCAGGCTATTGATAAGGGTAAATCAGCTAGAATTTCCTGCGACAGCCCAGCTATTAAGCAGGTATATGCAGAGTTCTTCGAAAAGCCTGGTTCACACCTGGCACATGAGCTTCTGCATACAAGCTATGCCGATGAGTTCGATAAGCTTTAATCTTTAAAACATACAAGAGCGTATCCTAAGGGATACGTTCTTTTTTATCCCAAAAATAAAATTGGGATAAAAAGGGGTATAATAATAACGAGGTAAATAAGATGGATGCAGATAGAATAAATGAACTTAAAAATAGAATAAGCGAGCTTCCTAAAGGAAATCTAACTAAAAAGACTATTAATGGAAAAGCCTATTATTACCATCGCTTCACTGAAGATCATAAAAGATATGAAAAATATATAAAAGAAGAAGAATTGGACGAAATAAAGGCACTGTTTGAACTAAAGGCTTCTCTTAAAAAAGAACTGAATACACTTAAAAAACAAAGCGGCAGTACCAATAATGAATATGTAACAAATGTTTTAACTGGTAATAAGCTGAAACAGTTCAGCATGACCGCACAAAATTACAAAAAGCGTGACTGTTATAAAGATATTCATGACTATATTTACAGCGATATACGTGGTAAAGTTTTTGTGCTGTTTGGTTTACGCAGAACCGGTAAGACAACTTTAATACGTCAAATTATTCTTGATATGAATGAATCGGATTTTTTAAAGACGGCTTTTATTCAGATAAATACAGGTAATTGTTTGAAAGATATTAATTCAGATCTTAATAAGCTGCAGGAACTTGGATATAAATTTGTTTTTATTGATGAAGTAACATTAATGTCTGATTTTATAGATGGGGCTGCGCTTTTTTCTGATGTTTTTGCCAGTACTGGCATGAAAGTGGTACTATCAGGCACTGATTCTTTAAGTTTTATGTTCGCAAAATCAGATCAGCTATATGACCGTTCTGTCATGCTGCACACAACTTTTATATCCTATGGGGAATTTGAAAGTGTGCTAGGAATTAAAGGGTTAGATGAATATATACGCTATGGCGGTACCATGGCCATAAGTGGTACGCATTATAATGAATATTCGACTTTTTCTGATTTAGATAGTGCTGATGAATATGTAAATAGCGCTATAGCTCATAATATTCAGCATTCGCTTCGTTATTATGATTATGGCTCGCATTTCATCAGGCTGAAAGAACTATATGATGCAGGCGAACTGACTAATGTTATACAGAGAGTTGTAGAAGATATAAATCACAGGTTTACGCTTGAAGTTTTGACAGAGGATTTTAAATCTCATGATTTAGGTGTCTCATCTGCAAATCTTAGAAGGGATAGAAAAAATCCAAGTGACATACTGGATAGAGTTGATACTAGAAAGATTACAGAAGACTTGATGGCACTGCTGGAAATTAGAAATAAAGATGAGCTTAGTGTTTCTCTTGAAGAGGGACATGCAGTAGAGATAAAGGAATATCTGAAGCTGATGGATATTATCTATGATATAGATGTTGAATTTCTGCCATATGCCAGCAAGAAGAAGGGAAGAACTATTATTGCCCAGCCGGGATTAAGATATGCACAATGTGAAGCTCTTATTAAATCTCTGCTGGATGATAAGCTGTTTTCATCACTTTCGCTTATAGAAAAAAATGAAGTGTTAAAACGTATTGATACTGAAATAAAGGGAAGAATGATGGAGGATATTATTCTTCTTCATACGGCAAAGGCAAACAAGGATAAGGAGGTATTTGTGCTGCAGTTTGTGGCTGGTGAATTTGATATGGTTGTTTTTGATGAGCGGTCTGCTTCCTGCTGCATATTTGAAATAAAGCATTCAACTCAAGCTGATAAGCATCAGTACCGTCATTTGATAGACGAAGAAAAGTGTGCACTCTGTGAGCATTGTTATGGCACTATTAAGGCCAGATATGTTATATATAACGGAGAAAGCTTTAAGGAAAACGAAATAAACTATATTAATGCTGAGGAATATCTCAAAGATATAAGGGCTTATCTGCCTTTCTAGATAAAAAGTCTACAAACGCAAAGAAATAATTTTTATTAAAGAATACCGCAAGGTATCTTTTAATATGAAGAAATATGTTAAAAAATTAACAAGCAGTCATGATATAATCCCAGTGAAAAGTTCAGTCCCAGTTTTGAACAATAATTTGTTTATATAAGACTTTATGTCTTAATGTGCTGTATAAAGGAGTGAAGGTGAAAAAGAATAATGAGATCAGGGAATCAATCGTTAGTTCAGCTAATAATATATTAGGTGATGATATTTTGGATCATAAGCTTAGAAGAGAAAAGCTTGTGGCATTAAGCGATGCCTACCATAGAGCCAGCAATGAAGCAGCTAAGGCTAAAAAGGAGCTTATGTATTTACCAGTGCTGTAAATCGCTATGAGGCTTATATTGAGGCTTAAATGACAATGAAGAGTATGAGCTGTTTAATTTTGATAGTTGGAGATGAATTTAATTCAAAGGATAAGCTGTGATGGCTTATTCTTTGTATACTTATATTAAGTAATCACGTATAAATAATTGAAAGGATGATTGACTTTATGAAAATGAATGACAGACAGATAGAATCGCTAATTAATGGTATTAAAAAGGTGATGGGCAATGAACTGCCTGATGAACTGATGGATGCAGTAAGTGGTGGAAGACTTATGAATGATGTAGAATTTAGAAATTTGCTCTTTAATTGGTATCATTATGAGCAGCAGCATAATCAGGGAAAGATATCAGAGGATACCTATAACTCACTGTCAACAGCTTTTAAAAACTATTCAGACTATATTGATTCTCTGGATAAAGATGCCGAAACAGTATTGTTTGACTTTGAAAGATTTAAATAAGGTGATATTTCATGAAATTAAACGAAGAAATGAAAAAATCTATAATGGATGAAGCAACTAAAAAATTTGGAAGTGAACTTCCTGATGAAATGCTGGATGTAGTTAATGGTGGAAGAGATATTACTTACGATGAAGAATTTGAAGTATCCATGAAAACCTATCTGGCAATCGATGCTGCCAGGAATGGAAGAATAAGCCAGGAAGAGCTTACTGACTTTATGAATAAAGTTATGGAGTATCGAAAATATATTCAGTCTTTGCCTGATGATGCTCCACCACAGAACTTTGGTGTTTTTGATTTTATGGATTCTAATAATGAGTTAAAGTAGTCTGGATGGATAAAAAAGATTTAATAAAAGAAATAGAAAAACATAAAGCCATAAAGATAGTCTTTATGGCTGACTGTGGTTCTAAGGCCTGGGGCTATAGCTCTGAAAGCTCTGATGAAGACATCAGGTTTATCTATGTGAAAAAATTAAAAGATTACTTAACAATTGATGAAACTG
>DBOW01000040.1:4098-4257 GCA_002299675.1 Solobacterium sp. UBA636 | reverse complement strand
GATAATGGGAACATTTGTGGTTAGTGTAATTCTTATTATCATTGTGATACTGGCAATCAGATCGATGAGGCATAATAAGTGTTCGTGTGGCTGTGACAAATGTTCAAAGTGTCATAAGTAATATACGATTAAATTAATTTAACGTCAAAAATGATGCAT
>DBOW01000040.1:1072-4059 GCA_002299675.1 Solobacterium sp. UBA636 | reverse complement strand
TTTTGAGACTGTCAAATTTGATGCATATGGCTAAAAATTATATGGTATTGTGTCTTTAAAAAAAGAAAGGATTGAGCTTAAACACTCAATCCTGTTTTATTAATATGCGTATGCATCTACTACCCATTTCAGGGATTCGCTGCCATAGTGCTGGTTCAGTATTTCGGCAAGTTCATGGGCGATGCGGGGATGTTTGAAGTTGATGACGATGGAACAATTGGAGCCGGTTTCATGTTTAATAACTTTGATAACTGTATAGTTCATAAATTATTCCTCCTTAGTCAGTAATAACTGACTATCCTTATTATGAAACTATATATGCAATTTGTAAAGTAAATTTTTTCACATAATTGACACATTTTTTCACAACTATTAGCGATACCATTAGAATATGAAAGACATAGAAGAATTAAGAAAACAGTGGCTTAAGGAAGAAGAAATAGCCCATATTGTGGGCTGGGATTTCTCACATATTCATGGAAGATATGAGGAAGAGGAGGATCTTCCCTGGGATTATGAAAAGACAGTAAGGTCATATTTAAGGGATGATTTGAAGCTTTTTGACTATGATACAGGCGGCGGAGAATTTCTTCTGTCTTTAAATCATCCGTATGATAATACTTACTGCAGCGAGGGATATAAGCCTAATTATGAATTATGTAAGGAAAGATTAATTCCCCTGGGTATTCATCTTAAGGAATGCGCGGATCCATCAGCAATTCCTTTTGAGGATAATAGTTTTGATCTGTTTATTAACCGGCATGGTGATTTTAATGTAAAGGAAATTAGAAGGGTGCTTAAAGATAAAGGTATTTTTATTACTGAACAGGTTGGTGGAGGAAATGACAGGGACCTGGTGGAAATGGTTTTGCCAGAAATGGATGTACCTTTCCCTGATCTTTATCTTGATAAGCAGGTAAAGATATTTGAGGATAATGGTTTTAGACTTATTGATAAACAGGAGGCTTTCAGACCTATCAGGTTTTATGATGTAGGGGCATTTGTCTGGTTTGCCCATATTATTGAATGGGAGTTTGAAGGTTTTTCGGTTGACAGATGTTTTGATAAGCTGATAAAAATGGAAGCAATAATTGAAGAGAAAGGAGTACTGGAGGGAACTATTCATCGTTTCCTGATTGTGGCAGAAAATGAAAAGAATTGAGATAGATGAAAAATGGGCCGACAGTTCAATGATAGTAATAGAGGATTTTGTCTTTGTAGGCTACTGCATGGGCAATGAAGGCAAGGACGTAGTTTCGCAAATGGAAGCTGCCTTTGATGAACTGGAGAGAAGGCTAAAGAAGGTAGATCTTGGTCTGGAACAGGTGGTTAAGATGGATTGTCTGTTTAAGGATATTAATGATCTAAATCTTTTGCCAGAGGTAATCAAAAGGAAATTTGGCAATAAGTATCCTGTACGTAAGGCTTATGAAACTGATTTTATCAGGGAGGGCATTCTGTTTCAGGTTGATGCGATTGCCTATCATGGAAATTTTTAGAACTTAAAAACGTGCCTAAGCACGTTAATCTTCAAATAAGGCTGTAGACATATATCTGTCGCCTGAATCAGGCAGCAGTACTACAATATTCTTGCCTGGGTTTTCTTTGGCAATTCTTAAGGCCGCGTTAATTGCGGCACCTGAGGAAATGCCTACAGAGATTCCCTCTTTTGATGCGAACTGTTTAGCTGCATGGATGGCAGCTTCATTTTCAACAGTAATTATTTCATCCAGAATTTCTTTATCCAGTATTGATGGTACAAAGTTTGGCCCGATGCCCTGAATGGCATGAGGTCCGGCTTTTCCTTCGCTTAAAAGCGGGGAAGAAGCTGGTTCTACGGCAATTACTTTTACATTGGGATTCTTTTCTTTAAGATAGCATCCAGTACCAGTGATGGTTCCACCGGTTCCAATGCCCGCAATAAAGATGTCTATCAGTCCATCTGTATCTCTATAGATTTCAGGTCCTGTGGTTTCATAATGGGCCAGGGCATTGTCGTAATTATCAAACTGAGAAGGAATAAAGGAATCGGGTATTTCGGCAGCGAGTTCTTTTGCCCTGTCTACGGCTCCCTGCATACCTTTTGCGCCTTCAGAAAGTACTACTTCTGCACCATAGGCTTTAATCATTTTCTGTCTTTCGACCGAGAAGGAATCGGGCATGACAATAATTACTCTGTAGCCTTTAGAGGCACCGATTGAGGCAATAGAGATGCCGGTGTTTCCGCTTGTTGGTTCAATAATCACTGACCCCGGTTTCAGTTTTCCTTTTTCTTCAGCTTTAAGAATCATTGACATGGCCGCACGGTCTTTAGCTGATCCAGTTGGATTGAGATATTCCAGCTTAGCCAGAATTTTCCCGGTATAGTTCAGTTTTCTTTCCAGTCCCTTCAGTTCATAGAGGGGAGTATTTCCGATAAGCTCGGTTATATTAGTTTTGTAGTTCATCTTTTTCTCCTTTTAATTGAAAACTTGGTATTAATTAGATACAGGACACGCTATGGTAAAGCGTTTTTGACATGGCTATATTTTAAACCCGGGTTTTTGATTGCGCAAGGAATGCGCTGATGTAAGTGTACAAATATTTTAATTCAGGACAAATAAAAAAGGCAGGTTTTATACCTGCCAGTCAGATTATTTCTTGAAATATCTGTTGTATAAACCTTCCAGAGCCTTGCCGTGTCTTGCCTCATCTCTGGCCATTTCATGAACTGTGTCATGAATTGCGTCTAAGCCGTTCTTCTTGGCACATGAAGCCAGGTCGAACTTGCCCTGAGTTGCACCATATTCACAATCAACTCTCCACTTCAGGTTCTTGGCTGTAGAAGCTGTCATGTTAGGTTCCAGGTCTTCACCTAAGAGTTCAGCAAACTTAGATGCATGTTCTGCTTCTTCATAAGCTGCCTTTTCCCAGTACAGACCGATTTCAGGATAACCTTCACGATGAGCGATTCTGGCCATGCAGAGGTACATGCCTACTTCTGAGCA
>DBOW01000040.1:376-993 GCA_002299675.1 Solobacterium sp. UBA636 | reverse complement strand
TCTGGATTGTTCTTTACTGTCTTGGCATAAATTCCATATTCATGTTCAGCAGCAAGCTTCATTTCGCCTTCTACTTTCTTAAATTTGTCAGCACCTACATGGCATACAGGACATTCTGCAGGAGCAGCATCGCCTTCATAAACATAACCACATACTGTACATACCCATTTAGTCATAATTTTAAATACCTACCTTTTCTTTGCATGATGGACAGATATAGCTTATTGTAAGCTTATAGGCTGTTACATCACACTTTAATTCTTTAGAGAGAACTTTCTTAAAATTATTGAGATTTATATCTGCCGTTTTACCACATTTTTCGCAAATCATATGTCCATGTTCACTTAGAGTTTTGTCATATACTTCAATCTTGTTTTCAGTAATGAACTTGGAAATATAGCCTTTTTCATAGAGGCTGTTTAAAATACGGTACATTGAAGATAATGAGACATCAATACCTTGACTTCTGGCCAAATCAAAAGCTTCACTTGCGCTGAGGTGACCATCTGAATTCTGTATCATGTCGAGTATCTGTCTGTTTAAATCTGTCATTTTAAGAACTTTCTTGTCTTAAGTATAACAAATCCATATCTATATGCAAGGAATATGCTTATGAT
>DBOW01000040.1:0-311 GCA_002299675.1 Solobacterium sp. UBA636 | reverse complement strand
GTCAAGGATAAGGGGAATACAAATATATGTTACTTTTTACGAATATATACTATTGATTCGTAAGGCATAAGTTCCATGTTCATCTGTATCTTTTTTGCAGGATAGTTGGAAATAAGAACCTCATAATTATCTATATCATCGAGCTCAATTGTCGTATGTCTGCCGTAAAAGTTATTTAATACAATTAATTCTTCAGTGCCATATTTTCGCTTATATGCATAAACGCTTTCATGTTCCATCAGTAATGGTTCAAATGTGCCCTCACTGACTGATTTATACTGTTTTCTAAGTTTTATCAGTTTCTGGTAATG
>DBOW01000042.1:678-3652 GCA_002299675.1 Solobacterium sp. UBA636 | reverse complement strand
TATTTGTGAGCCTGCCAGCTTACAAAAGAATAACGCACTAGAAGTATCGCAAGACAATACTAAAATATTTTAGAACATTTAAAGTATAGGATTTACATCCTCAAAATTATAAAAAGACAGATATTTAGGCATCTGTCTTTTGAAAACTCTATTTCTTGAACCACTCTTCATTTCTGTCAGGGTGGAAAGTGTAGCACCAGTCGGTATCTAGTTTGGCTATTTCGTTCATTGTATATTCATCAAGATGATAGCCAAATACCCTGGCATTATCAATCATTCGCTCAAACTTGCTGGATTTCTGCAGAGTGACAATATTTCTATCCAGACAGTAGCGTATACAAAGCTGAGCAACGCTGATGTTGTTCCTTTGTGCCAGCTCAATGAGTTTTGGATCTTTAAAGGCTTTGCCACGCATTAAAGGTCCCCACGATTCAACAATTATTCCTTTATCCTGACAGAACTTTACAGTTGACTGCTGCTGATAGTAGGGATGAATTTCCAGCTGGTTTACCATCGGCATAATTCTGGCACTTTCTAAAAGATTATTAAGGTGATGTTCTAAGAAGTTGGATACGCCTATAGCTTTGATTAAGCCAGCATCATAGTATTCTTCCATGGCCTTCCATGTTTCCTGATTGAGTTTTTTCCATTCATCATTTTTGCCCTGTGGTATTGGCCAGTGTATTAAGAGTAAATCGATATAGTCAATATTCAGTTTATTCAGGCTTTCTTCTATTGATTCTTTTGTTTTGTCATAGCCCTGGTTATCATTCCATACCTTGGTAGTGACAAAAAATTGGTTTCTTGGGATGCCGGATTCTCTAATGGCCTGTCCTACCAGATGTTCATTTTTATAGCCCTGAGCAGTATCGATGTGGCGATAGCCTGCTTTTATGGCATCTTTAATCATCTGCAGCCCTTCTTCATCAGCTGCGGTTTTGTAGGTTCCATAGCCCAGCATGGGTATTTCTATGTTGTTTAAAAGTTTAGTGTACTGCATGTGTTGTCCTCTTTTATAGAATTTTACATTGTTAAAAAAGTACCTTTATTAAATAAAAGTACATTTTAATTATGGAAAAAATTTAGTTTTACAATAAAAATATGAAACTGAGAATAGATGAATTAAATAATAAGATCTGGAAAGAAAAGGGATATGTTCTTCCTGATTACGACATTGAAAAAGTAAGAGAAAAGACATTAAACAGTCCAAGGTGGGTACATTTTGGTGCCGGCAATATTTTTAGAGCCTTTATGGTAACTGTAAATGATGAAATGCTTAATGCAGGAAAGAGCGATACCGGTATTATTGTAGCCGAAGGTTTTGATGAAGAGATAATTGATGCTGCTTATCGTGAATATGACAATCTGAATATTTATGTTGAGCTTAAAGCTGATGGCAGTGTTTCTAAAAGAGTGAATGGCTCTGTGGTCTCTAGTCTTAAGATGAGTTCAGAGGATTATTTTGAACTCAAGGAGATTTTTGAAAATAAAAGTTTAGAGATGGCTTCTTTTACTATTACTGAAAAGGGCTATTCTACTGTGAATAATATTGACCTTAAGGAAAAAAACGATCCTTATAATGTTAAAAGCTATCTTGGCAAGATATGTGCCCTTCTCTATTATAGATACCTTAAAAAGTATCCTTTAGCTATGGTGTCGATGGACAACTGTTCAAAAAATGGCGACAGACTGAAAGAGGCAATGCTTAAGATTGGCAGCATGTGGACAGATGAGTCTTATGTGGAGAAGTCTTTTATTCAGTATCTGCAGAAGTATGTAAGTTTTCCGCTTACCATGATCGATAAAATAACACCAAGACCTGATGAGGCGGTAGAGGAACTGCTGACTAAAGATGGCATTGAGGATGTTAAGCCGCTTATTACTAAGAGAAACAGCTATGTTTCGGCTTTTGTGAATGCGGAAGAGAGTCAGTATCTGGTTATTGAAGATAAATTCCCTAAGAATGCGTTTAGATTAGAGGGAAGAAATATATTTTATGCAAATAGAGGGACAGTGGAAAAGGTTGAGAGGATGAAGGTGTGCACCTGCCTTAATCCTCTTCACACCTGTCTGGCAGTGTTCGGCTGTCTTTTGGGCTATAAGAAGATAAGTGATGAGATGAAAGACGAAGATCTTGTACGCTTTATTAAGCACGTGGGCTATGATGAGGGCCTGAGATTTGTTGCGGATCCTAAGATTATTAATCCGAGGAGCTTTATTGATGAGTGTATAAATGTCAGATTCCCTAATCCATATCTGCCAGATACGCCACAGAGAATTGCCACCGATACTTCACAGAAGCTGGCTATTCGTTTTGGTGAAACGCTTAAGGAATATATTAAGCTAGATGAGGTTTCTAAGCTAAAGTACATTCCTCTTCTTTATGCTGGCTATCTGAGATATCTGGAAGGCATTGATGATATGGGAAAGGTTTTTGAAAGAAGTTCGGATCCAAAGCTTGATAGTCTGGATGAGAGAATGAAGAATGTTAGATTCAATAAAGAAGTAAGTCTTCAGGATATTGAAGCCATATTAGATGATAAGGAAATCTTTGGCTTAAGTCTTATTGAGGCAGGGCTAGGAGATCTTATTGTAAAGTATCTTAATCAGATGAATAAAGTAAGTGGCATAAGAAATATGCTCAGGGAGATTTAAGCTATGAAGATGACATTTAGATGGTATGGAAAAAATTCGGATTCCGTTAGTTTGAAACAAATCAAGCAGATTCCTGGCGTGAGTGGAATCATGGGCTTTCTGGACTATAAGCCAGCTGGTGAGGTCTGGACAAAGGAAGAGATTAAAAGCTATATCGATGATGTGCATGCCCATGGACTTGAATGTGAGGTAATTGAGAGTGTCAATGTACATGAAGACATTAAACTCGGTCTTAATACCAGGGATAAATATATTAAAAATTACTGCGAGACAATTGAAAATCTGGCAGAAGCGGGTGTTAAGGTAATTATCTATAACT
>DBOW01000042.1:0-655 GCA_002299675.1 Solobacterium sp. UBA636 | reverse complement strand
ACTTTATGCCGGTATTTGACTGGCTTAGAACTGACTTAGCCAGAACAATTGAAGAAGATGGTTCAAACAGCCTTTATTTTGATGAGAAGGAGCTGGGCAATCTGACACCTTTGCAGATTGTGGAAAATACCGCTAAGAATTCACATGGTTTCTCCCTTCCAGGCTGGGAGCCTGAAAGGCTTAAGGATCTGGAAAGGGTTTTGAAGCTCTATGAAAATGTCAGCGATGAGGATTTGCTTAATAACTATAAGTATTTCTTAGAAGGAATTATTCCAACCTGTGAAAAGTGTGGTGTAAAGATGGCCTGCCATCCTGATGATCCGGCCTGGCCAATATTTGGTCTGCCTAGAATCGCACACAGCTTGGAGCAGTTTGAAAAAATAATCAGTCTGGTTGATTCACCATATAATACCATTAATGTTTGCACCGGTTCCTTAGCATCCAATGTGAATAATGATGTAGTGGAAATAATCAGAAAACTGGGAGAAAGAAATCGAATTGCGGCTATTCATGTGCGCAATATTAAGCATCTTGGAAGTGATAGATGTTTCAGGGAATCAGCCCATCTTTCTAAGTGTGGAGATTTGGATATGTACGAAATAATGAAGGCTATCTATGAAACCTGTCCTGATGTTTATATTAGACCAGACCATGG
>DBOW01000102.1:14276-14795 GCA_002299675.1 Solobacterium sp. UBA636 | reverse complement strand
TGTTACGTTTTAATTGATCTGAAAACAGGAATGGTCACCCATCAGGATGCTGGACAAATTGATATGTATGTTCGAATGTATGATGACTTAAAATGCAAAGATGGTGATAATCCAACAATAGGAATTCTTCTATGTTCAGAAACAAACGAGGATATCGCTCGATATTCAGTATTACATGACAACAACAGGTTGTTTATGTCAAAGCATTTGACAGTTACACCAGACAAAACCAATTCAACTTTTTTTAAAATTTTTTTCGGAGAACAGACATTAATATTAAAAAATCCAGATATATGATACCTGGACTTTAAGTGGTGGAGCATAGCGGAATTGAACCGCTGACCTTTTGAATGCCATTCAAACGCTCTCCCAACTGAGCTAATACCCCACGTGTTTGAATGGCATAATTCTACTACAAATAAATAATTTTGTAAACTAGTGCGAGAACGCATCTGGCAGATCATTCTCCAGAAGAATAGTATCCTGTGGCGTACAGTAATGATAAATATAGTCAAAAGC
>DBOW01000102.1:8249-14199 GCA_002299675.1 Solobacterium sp. UBA636 | reverse complement strand
AGACCCTTGTAGATAGGTGCTGTCTGGTTCTTGCCAACCAGAATAACATAGTCACACTTGCCTATCATATTCTTGCCAAAATCATAGTTAGTCTTCTTTTCCTGGGCTCCTAGATCAATTAATCCTGGAGTTACTATTACTCTTTTACCCGGCATGATTGATAGAGTATTCAGCGCACTTAAACAGCCTGAAGGATTAGAATTAAAGGCATCATCAATAAATGAAAAACCATTAATCTTCTTTAGTTCCAGACGGTGTTCTACCTGCTTAAGACCCGATACTGAAGACTGAATATCCTTAATATCAATACCCAGTTCCAGAGCCAGGGCTATTGCACAAAGAATATTGGTAATATTGTGTTCACCTAATAACTTAGTTGAGAAATGATAAATCTCATTATTAACAGTCACATCAAAAGAAGAACCGTTACGTCCATATTCAATATTTCTGGCAAACAGATCAGCCTTCTCATTTTTTACACCAACCGATACTATCTTACAGATATTGTGAATTGGATAATTCGCAATATATTCATTATCAAGATTGATAATACCCACACCATCTGGCGGAAGCATCTCAATTTCCTGCATCTTCTCATGAATAATATTGCCAATATTGCCAAACGTATTTAAATGCTGGGGACCAATACTTGAGACAATTCCATACTTAGGCCTTACCATCTTCATCAGATACTTAATATCACCAACGTGGTCAGCACCCATCTCACAGACAAAAACCTCATGAATATTCTTGAGTTCAGAACGAATAGTTCTTGTAATGCCCATTGGCGTATTGTAGGATGCCGGAGTCATCAAAGTATAGAAATGATCACTCAAAATATCAGTCACAATATTCTTGGTAGTAGTCTTGCCATAAGAACCAGTGATGCCTATCTTAATCAGATCTGTATTAGAATCAAGAATCTTGACGGCATCATTTTCATAATACTTCTTAACCAGTTTCTCAACCGGCAAGATAACCAGAGCCGCAATATAAATAACCAGATAAGAACCAAAAATACTTAAAATACCGACAATGCCTATATTCTTAGTAAAAATATTTAATAAAGCCAGAACAAACAGAATCTCAAAAACATAATAAAGCACATAAGTACGCTTTACCCTGGCCGTATAAACCAGCGGTTTGATATATTCGTTCTTACTCTCTTTTTCAATCAGATATATCCCCATTGCGATTGAGACAACAAATACCGCAATATGTCTGAAATAAACATTGGGAATAAAACAGCTGATTATCATCAATATTGAATAAATAACAGCTTCCCTTAAAAAGAAAGCCTTAAAAGACATCAGCCACTTAGTATAACGATAAAACTCATAACGGTTCTGCTGAAACATGTGCATGGCATTCTTCATAAACACATAGCTTACAGCCAGAAATGGAATAACATATAAAATCTTAAGCATAATATTTCTTTAAAAAAGCCTCCAGTACCAGATTAAAACGATCACCCTGATGGAAATAGGCAAAATGATCATCACCCTCAAATACCACCAGAGCCGCATCAGGCATCTTTTCCTCCATTATTTTTCCCATATATAAAGGAGTAGAATCATCTTTATCACCAAATACCAGCAGAGTCTCTGGCTTAATATCCTTTAAATATGGTGTAATATCAAAATTTACTGCCTGTATCAGTGTTCCCTTCATAATATCACTAGAATTCTGATAATCACTTGAACCAGCATTCTTTCTAAACTTCTCGCTCAAACCCTTAAAAGGCTTGAGAATAATCTTCCCCAGCTTATAAGAATAAACTGATACATAATATCTTATACCTCTTTTTGGCTTAACACCAGCTGCACCCGTCAGACACATCTTAAAAACATCATACTTATAGGCATAATAAAGCGCAATACGACAGCCAAACGAATGACCAATCAGTATTGGACTTTCAATATTAAAATGATTCACAAAATCATGCAGAAACTCCACATAATCATCTACACTCCAGGCTCTGTCAGGTTCACCTGATTCACCAAAACCTGGCAGATCCATATTGTATACCACAAAATGTCTGCTTAAAAATGTGGCAATATAATCCATCATGGCCATATTCTGACCCCAGCCATGCAGAAGAATTACACTTCTTCCCCTATCGCCCTTTATTTCATAGTTTAAATTTATGCCTCTAATAACTGCCTTAGCCATTATTTCTTTTCCTTCTTCTTATTATTTCTTTTCTGTGGCTTATTGGAATAGATTCTGAATACCACACCATTATGCGTATTCTCACCCAGTACCACATAGCCATAAGTATCGCATATTCGCTTTACAATTGAAAGACCAAGCCCAAAATTACCCTTAGTCCCTTTTTCATATGGCTTAAACAGCTTGTCTATTCTGTCCTTAGACATCAGCTCACCATCGTTATATACTTCAAGAAAATTAAATTCCAGAGTTATAACAACCTTCTTTCTGGCATATCTCAGGGCATTATCCAGAAGATTCTCAACCACTGTCTGCCATGGTTCCTCAGCTCCATGAAATTCAACACTGCTGTCGATATTGGTTTCCACCTCAATATCATTGCGGATAGCTTCTATTGATAAAATAGCCTTCTCAATAACCTTGGACATATTGGTCGATTCATCAGAATCCTTAAGATATTCCAGCTTATTAAAAGTATTCAGATTATAAGCCTTCTTTTCCAGTCTGTTGGCATTTTCGATTATGACATCAACCGATTTCTCCAGAGTATCATATGGATAAATACCATCCTTAATCGATTCCGAATAAGACTTGATAGTCGCAATTGGAGTCTTGAGATCATGAGAAATATTCTGTATCATTTCCTCACGTATTCTCTGCTGCTTCTTAAGTTCCTCATTCATACTGGTCAAAGACTCGGCTATTTCACCTATTTCATCACTTCGGGTAATAATAAGTTCTGGATCTTCACCCTGTCTTAATCTGTCTATATAGTTACGGATTGAATTAAGCGGTGAAATAATTGAAAATACCCATAACAGAAACAGCGTAAACAGCAGAATAATGACAATGATAGTAAAATTAATAACACCTGACATCAGGGCATTCTTAAAATCCATCCGATATTCATCAGAAATAATTGATATCAGCAGATAATTATCCTCATCAAAAGAAGTAATTGAATAAATAATATCACCATCACTTCCCGAACCTATCATCTCTGACGGATTAATTGATGAAAGAAAACCCTTATTATCATCATCAATATTAGAGATATACTTATCTGAACCTACAGAATAAATATAGGAATTAACATTCGAATCCTTATAAAGAAAACCAGAAACCGAATTACTGGAAATATAATGACTCTCATATCTGTGCAGGTATGACAGCATCTGATTCTGCACAAAACCATCAATGTTGCGGTTAAAGAAAGTCATAAAAAACACACCAAAAACCATGATGGTCAAAAGACCAACCGCTATTAACTGCTGAATCAGAGAAAAGCCATTAAGCCAGATACGTATACGTTTCATGACAGTCTGTAACCAAATCCATAAAGAGTCTGGATATTTATATCCGGAAGCTTCTTTCTAAGCCTTCTTAAAGTATCATCCACAACACGGTCAGATCCATAATAATTATCATCCCAGACCTGTTCCAGAATCTGTTCTCTTAAAATCGCATTGCCTCTGTTTCTTATAAACAGCATCAGTAAATCAAACTCCTTGGTAGTCAGATCGATTGGCTGATCACCTTCATAGACAATACGCTGCGCCTCATCAATTTCATATTTACCAACCTGTATACGCTTAGATTCCTTATAGACACGCTTAATTATATTATTGATTCTAAGCACCAGCTCCTTTGGTGAAAAAGGCTTGGTAATATAATCATCAGAACCCTTCTCCAGACCGATAATACGATCAAACTCCTTATCTCTGGCCGAAGTAAAGACTACCGGCACATTAGGAAAACGGTTCTTAATCTCCTCAATCAGATCAAAACCAGACTTATCATCCAGCATAATATCCAGTATCCATAAATCACATGGCTTATCAATAGCCTTATAAGCCTCATCGTAAGTATAGTAGCTATAAACCTCATAGCCCTCTTTAATCAAATAAGACTTAACAAGTTCATTAAGATCTCTTTCATCTTCCACAACATTAATAATCTTCTTTGACATCCTATATACCTCCTAAAAGAGAATAAACAGACATATCCCATATTTCATCTACCAGATCCTCATAGAAATATGGCTCATGACTTACTAATATTATTGTACCTTGATATTGCCTCAAAGCCGACTTTAATTCATCCTTGGCATCCTGATCAAGATGATTTGTCGGCTCATCCAGAATCAGAACATTACTTGGCTTATTGATTATCTTACATAAACGAAGCTTAGCCTGCTCACCACCAGAGAGCACAAACACCTTCGATTCAATCTGCTCGGTAGTTAAACCACACTTGGCAAGAGCACTCCTTATTTCATATTGCGTTAAAGAAGGGAACTCATCCCATAATTCATCAATACAGCTCTTTTTAGAAGCCTCTTCCTCTTGCGCAAAGTAGCCAATCTTCAAGTTCTCACCATACTCCACATTTCCAGAAACAGCTGGTATCAGTCCCATAATCGATTTAAGCAGTGTCGATTTTCCTAAACCGTTAGTTCCGATAAGGGCAATCTTCTTCCCCTTCTCTACATCAAGTGTAATAGGTTTAGACAAAGCACTGCCATAACCAATAACCAGTTCCTTAATCAGAAAAGTATAGCGTGATGTAGCCTTCTCAAACTTAAAATTAAACTCCGGCTTAATCTTATCTGGCCTTAACTCAATCCTTTCCATTCTATCAAGCATCTTAACCCTGGAATTAGCCATACCCCTGGTAGCCACTCTGGCCTTATTGCGGGCAATAAAATCCTCCATACGGGCAATTTCCCGCTGCTGAGCATCATAGGCCGCCTCTTTCTGCCTCCTGTTTTCCTCATAAACCTTGAGGAAATCATCATAGTTTCCAGCATATCGGGTAAGTCCTGGTGTCTCTACATGATAGATAACATTAACAACATCATTTAAAAAAGGAATATCATGACTCACCAGAATAAAAGCTGATTCATAATTAATCAGATAATTACGTAACCAGTCAATATGTTCCTTATCAAGATAGTTGGTAGGCTCATCCAATAATAAAATATCCGGTTTTTCCAGCAAAAGCTTAGCCAGTAAGACCCTTGATCTTTGACCGCCGCTTAATTCATCAACCTTCCTGTTAATATCCAGATCAAATGCCCTGGCAACTTCCGCCACCTTTGAATCAATCAGGTAAAAATCATGCAGCTCCAGATACTCCTGCCTGGAGCCAATATCCTCAAGAAGCTCATTCATCTCTTCCTCAGACATATCGCACATCTTCATATAGTCATCATTGATACTCTGTTCAATGTCAAAAAGCTCATTATAGGCTGAACTTAAAACTTCACCAATACTTTTACCTTTTTCAAGCACTGTATGCTGATCAAGATAGCCAGCTTTAACTCTTTTAGCCCAGATTACTTTTCCTTCTTCCTGCTCAAGCTTACGGGTAAGTATATTCATAAAAGTAGACTTACCCTCGCCATTGGCACCTACAAGACCGATATGTTCACCCCTGTTCATGCGAAAAGAGACATCTTCAAAGATGACTCTTCCCCCAAATGAATGTGATAAATGTTCAACTGTTAAGATTGACATAAACGGCTGTTTCCTGTCTTCTTTACATAGTCGCTGACTTCTCTGGCAATTGTTGGTACCAGTCTTTCATCAAATACTGATGGAATAATGTATTCATCATTAAGCTCATCTTCTGATATTAATGAGGCAATAGCCTTGGATACTATAATCTTAATATCCTCATCCATCTTAATGGCGCCGCCATCAAGAAGTCCTCTGAATAAACCCGGGAATGCCAGCAGATTATTAATCTGATTAGGCTTGTCACTTCTTCCGGTTCC
>DBOW01000102.1:0-8155 GCA_002299675.1 Solobacterium sp. UBA636 | reverse complement strand
GACTTAACCATTTCCTTCGAAACCAGATTTGGTGCTGATACACCAATAAAAATATCGGCATTAACCATGGCCTCAGCCAGATTCTTATAATCAATATCTTCCTTGTTTACATATTCAAGCAGTTCCTGCTTAAGAAAATCATAACCATCTTTTTCGCACTGCCTTAAAATACCATCCTTATCCGAGGCAATAATATTAGTAAAACCATAATTATATAAATGACGGATAATACTTGAACCGGCTGCACCAGTTCCCGAAATTACAACCTTACAGTCCTCACACTTCTTATTAACCACCTTTAAGGCATTTATTAAGGCCGCCAGAACCACAATTGCAGTACCATGCTGATCATCATGGAATACCGGAATATTCAGTTCCTTATTCAGTCTTCTTTCAATCGCTACGCAGCGGGGAGCCGAAATATCCTCAAGATTAATGCCAGACAGAGATGGCTCAATCATTTTGCAGAAAGAAACAATCTCATCTACATCCTTGGTATTAATACATAAAGGATAGGCATCAATACCCGCAAAACGCTTAAACAGAAGCGCCTTGCCCTCCATTACCGGCATACCAGCTTCAGGCCCAATATCGCCAAGACCAAGTACAGCGGTTCCATCACTTATAACCGCAATAGTATTGCCTCTATTGGTATATTTATAGCTGTTCAGCTTATCTTCCTTAATCTCAAGACAGGGATAGGCAACACCCGGTGTATAAGCCAGTGACAGCTCATCTCTTGTTGAACAGTCCACTTTGAGCTTTGTCTCCAGTTTACCCCTATGTTCCTCATGCAGCTTTAAAGCTTCAGTTTTCAGATCACTCATAAATATCTTCTCCCTTTGTATCGATTCCCACAAAAACCGGGAAATCCTCTATATATAATCGCTTAATGGATTCTGTACCCAGATCCTCATAGGCTACAGCTTCCACTTCCTTAACGCACTTCTTCAGATAGGCGCCAAGACCACCAATGGTCACAAAATAAATGCCCTTATTTCTGATCAGCGCCTTTTTAACTTCACTGTTTCTTTTGCCCTTGGCAATAATACATCTTAAACCTTTATCTAAAAGATGTGGCGTGTAGGCATCCATTCTCGATGCCGTAGTTGGACCACAGGAACCATATATTTCATTTGGCTTACTCTGACTTGGACCAACATAATAAATGGCTGCATCCTTAATATCGAAAGGAATACCGTTCATCATTCTTTTATGAGCCGCATCGCGGGCAGTATAAATATATCCGCTTAAAAGAACTTCCTCACCACATTTTAAAGAAAGACGTGTTTCCTCATCAAGCGGCAGCATCAGCCTTCTCATATCACAAATACCGCCTTTCTCACTGCGTGACAGTTTACATTTATCGCAAAAGGAAGTCCCGCAATATGTGTTGGATAATACTCGATTTTAACACTCAGACAGGTATTGTTTCCCTTTAAACCAGCTGGACCTATACCAAGTTCATTAATCATATCCTTAAGCTCGATTTCCAGTTTCCTGTACCTTTCATCGCCGTTATATTCTTCTTCTCTTAATAAAGCTTTCTTGGCCAGATATGCCACCTTATCAAAACTGCCGCCGATTCCAATACCAATGCTTAAAGGCGGACAGGCATTGGCTCCCTTTTCCCTAACACAGTTCAGCACTTCTCTTTTAATTCCCTCAACACCATCACTGGGATTTAACATAATCAGCCTTGAAGCATTTTCACTGCCAAAGCCCTTGGCCATACAGTATACTTTGACCTTATCACCAGGTACTATTTCATAAGTTATTAACGCTGGTGTATTGTCTTTTGTATTCTTTCTTTCAAACAAAGGATCATCAACCACCGATAAACGAAGATAAGAATCTTTATAGGCTTTTCTTACCGCCTCATTTACAGCTTCAGCAATGTTTCCATCTGTCATATGAACATCCTGACCTATTTCCAGCTTTACAACCGCCATGCCAGTATCCTGACATAAAGGAACACGCTTTTCATAAGCCTCTTTTTCATTTTCCATCAAAAGCTCAAGAACCTTCTTTTCTCTTCCGGTACTTGTTTCATAAGCTTTTTCTATCTTGTTCTTTGTATCATCTTCATACTTAAAACAAAGCTCACTGAAAGCCTCATATATCTTTTCATTAATTAACTTAACATTTACTTCTCGCATTTGTGTTCAAGCGCATCCTTTTCTTCCTGCTTAATTTCCCAGTGAATCAGGAAAGTGAGCGTGGCTCTTAAAAGAATAATACCCGCAACAATCGAAATCTCTTTCCATTCTCTGACAATTACGGTACGCAGAATCTCACTTCCAAGCTTAAACTCCAGTCCCATTGCCAGGCCCTTGGCTAAAGTAATTCGGGTGTCCTCATCATGTCTTAAATATTTCATTAAGCCATAGATACAGGAAACAACGATAATACCAACGCCTACATATTCAAATAACAGAATACCCAGCTGAGTAATATACTCCAATATAAGTTCCAAGCTTTCAATCACAAATTCCATAACTATTTTTCCTTCTAAATTTACTTAATTTATTATACAAAACAAAACTTTTTTATCATAGTAAACGATTACATTTCACTGTATACGTTTTCACACCTTTACAACATTTTTTATTGATTTATACTTAAATTGTGGAGGTAAAAAAACACATGAAAATATTTGAAAACTTAGTACATGACACATACAGAAACTTCATCGCTGCCAATCCAAACGCTGCGATTCGTGCTGATTTTATAAGAGATAGATGGAACAACAGAGAAAACACCACTGCATTCTTAAACGAGATGGCATTCATCGCCAACTATGCAGAATTCATTGGCAAGTCCAATGAAGGTGATGAAGCATTAAACGCTTCAGCTACTGCCAGATTCATCGACAAAAGAGTATTTGGCACTAAAGAAGAAAGACAGAGAGTCTTCGAAGAAGTAAGGCTCTCTTACTAAAGCTCAGCTAATACTGAGCTTTTTATTTTCCTCATCTATGCATGTTTCACCAGACATGTCTGTTTAAGATACTCCTGATTCAATAGTTCCCTGGTTCTTGAACTGGGCAAAAGATTTTATCAGGCTCTTTTTATAGAGGTTCACATTTTAAAACTCCCATCATGGGAGTTTTAAATAGTCAATTATATTTATTCTACTTCTATCTCTTTAATAATAAATTCATTACCCTGAAGAAGATAAGTATGCTCACTGCCGCAGTTTGGACAAATTTTTCCATGCTGCAAAGTAGAATAGCTTTCTTTACAGTCTTCACAATAGCTTATGGCGGGAAGGTTTTCTACAACCAGTTGACAATTATCAAACATTTCTCTTTTCTTTGTTGCCCATTTCCAGCAGTTCTGCAGATAGGATTCAATAACTGTTGAAACCTCACCCAGCTCGAGTACTACTTTATTGACTCTGCTTACACCATTTTCCTCAGCTACCTTCTGCACATGGTCCATAATATGAAAGGTTACACCCAGCTCGTGCATATTATTTAACCTTTTTTATTCGCGAATTTTACTTTAATTGACTGTTTCACCATATTTGGCAGAATATACTTCAGTTTTTCTTCCGATGGATGCATAACTGATGCATTTGGAAGTTCGCGATGCAGATGAATTGCGTCAAATACACATTTAGTTGTACAGATACCACAGCCTATACATTTGTTTGGATCTACAATTGAAGCACCACAGGACAGACAGCGGGATGTTTCCTTTTTTATCTGTTCTTCAGTTAAGCTCGAAGACAGATCACGGAAACTCAAAGTTTCCTCTTTTAACTTCGATGGTATCTGGCGTGAAGCTGAATCATAGTCCTTTACACTGATATTGTCTTTATCAAGTTCAATATAATCCCGACGGTTTCTGCCGATGGTTAAAGTACAGTGCTCATGTACATATCTGTGAAGAGATATAGCTCCTTCTCTTCCTGCAGCTATGGCATCAATCGCAAATTTAGGTCCGCTGTAAATATCGCCACCAACAAAAACATCTCTCTCAGAAGTTTGATATGTCAGACGGCTGGCAATTGCGGTGCCGTTTGGACGAAGCTTTATATCAAGACCTTCAAGCAGCCTGCCCCAGTCTGCAGCCTGGCCTACGGAGAAAATCACATGAGAACATTCGACAGTCAAAGTATCATCTTCATCATACTGTGGAGAGAATCTTCCTTCCGCATCAAAAACGCTCAAGCATTTTTTAAACACAATAGCTTTTACACTGCCGTTTTCTTCAATGATTTCTTTAGGTCCATAGCCACAGTTTAGTTCAATGCCTTCTTCTAAAGCCTCTTTGATTTCTTCGGCGCTTGCCGGCATTTTATCCCTTGGCTCCAGACAGAACATAGAAATCTTGTTGGCGGTGCATCTGGCAGAAACTCTTGCAGCATCTATCGCCACATTGCCACCACCTACAACTACCACATTTCCTTTAAACGCAAATTCTTCCCTGCTTCCTGCCTCTTTCAGGAAATCAACAGCTGTATAAACCCCTTCGGCATCTTCGTTTTTAATGCCTGGCTTACGGCCCTTCTGACAGCCTATGGCTGCATAAAAACCTTTGTAGCCCTGTTTTCTAAGTTCTTCTATAGTAATATCCTTGCCAACTTCTACGCCACAGCGTATTTCAACACCCATTTCTTTGATAACATCGATTTCTGCCGCAAGAAGATCTTTTTCCAGTTTATATGAAGGAATACCATAACGCAGCATTCCGCCTGGCTCCTGGTTTTTCTCAAAAATGGTTGGTTTATAGCCCGTTAAAGCCAGATAATAGGCGCACGAAAGACCAGCCGGACCAGAACCAATAATCGCAATCTTCTCATCAAAGCCACCTCTAAGTGAAGGAATGACTGGTTTTGGAATATAACGTGTATCTGAATTAAGATCTCTTTCCGCAATAAAGCGCTTTACGTCATCAATCGCAACCGCTTCATCGATTGTACCTCTTGTACATGCGTCTTCACAGCGTTTATTACATACACGGCCACATACTGCCGGAAGCGGATTATCTTTCTTAATCAGGGCCAGAGCTTCTTCGTATCGACCCTCTTTTGCCAGTTTTAGATAACCCTGAATGGCAATATGAGCAGGACAGGCTGTTTTACATGGTGCAGTTCCTGTGTCATAACAGTTAATACGGTTTACATCCCGGTAATTATGGCTCCACATATGCTCACCCCATGGCTGAGAACCAGGAAGAGGCATTCTTGGATAGCTTATCTGACAGCCCTGTTTATCACAGAGCTTCTGGCCCAGTTTTACCGCGCCAGCCGGGCAGCTTTCTACACATTTGCCGCAGGCAACACAGTTTGCCGTCTCAACTTTGGCTATATAGGCCGAACGGGACATATTAGGTGTATTAAACAGCTGGGATGTACGAAGCGCATAACAGACATTGACATTGCAGTTACAGATGGCAAAAATCTTGTTCTTACCATCAATATTAGTAATCTGATGCACAAAACCATTATCCTCAGCCTGTTTAAAAATCTCCAGAGCCTGTTCCTTAGTTATATAATGGCCATCCTTCTGCGTTTCTACAACGTAATCTGCCATATCGCCAACCGCAATGCACCAGCCCTCTGGATCATCGCCACAGCCCTCATCATGAGTCAGACGGGAACGGCGGCAGGAACATGGGCTGGCAGCATATTTGCCTTCATATTTATCCAGCCAGTAAGAAATATGTTCCAGGTCAATAGATTCATTCTCCATTTCAATAGCCTTTTCCACCGGTATTACATGCATACCGATACCCGCACCACCTTCAGGCACAAAAGGTGTAATCTTCTCCAGCGGCAGACGGGACATATGTTCAAAGAAGGTTCCCATTTCCGGATTAGATTTCAGTATGCTGGCATTCATATTAAAAAATTCAGCACAGCCAGGCACATACATAGGTAGAACATACTGCTTCTCACGTTTTGGATTCTCCCAGTTATATTCCAGAAGTCCTTTGCGGGACATTTCCTCCAGAAGTGCTTCACACTTCTTCTCCTCCATCCCAGAAAGCTTCACAATTTCCGGAAGCGTCTTAGGCTTGCGGACGCCGAGTTTTAAAGCCAGCTCAGCTTCCTCATCTGTAAGTACGGCTGCCAGTCCCCAGTATTCAGGATCGGTCTGTTCAATCTTTTTTAAGCCCAGCTTCTGAGGAATACGATCCGTAATCTTTTTACCAAGCTTTGCGATAGACTCGCGATATGGTTTTTCCAGATCTGGAGTATATTTGGGATATTCATAATCCGGGTACAGCTCTTTATCCAGTTCCTTTTTCATATTGTTCTCCTATTTTTTTACACTAAGTACTTTTTCTTTCAGCCATCTGGCCCATTCGCTGATTCCTTCTCCTGTTTTGGCACAGATTGGGAAAATTTCAGCCTTTGGGTTGCGCATATGAATATATTCCTTTACCAGCTCCATATCAAAATCAAAATATGGAAGTACATCAATCTTATTTATAAGTACTGCATCGCAGATCTGAAACATCAGCGGATACTTCAATGGCTTATCATGACCTTCAGGAACAGAAAGAATCATGACATTACTGAGGGCTCCGGTATCAAACTCTGCCGGACAGACAAGGTTACCGACGTTTTCCAGTATTGCCAGATCAACATCTTCTATTCCCAGAGCTTCAATACCCTGTCTTGTCATATCTGCATCAAGGTGACACATGCCTCCTGTATGAAGCTGAATCGCCTTAACACCAGTCTGAGCTATAGTTCTGGCATCCACATCTGAGTCTATATCCGCTTCCATAACACCAATTCTGAGTTCTTTCTTCAGTGCTTCAATAGTACCTTTTAATAACGTGGTTTTTCCAGATCCTGGTGAAGACATCAGATTTAACAGAAATACCCCTTTTTCCTTTAAATCCTTCCGAAGTATATCTGCCTGGTGATCATTATCGGCAAATACGCTTTCCTTGATTTCAATAATTCTTACATCCTTCATTACTTTTGTATTCCTTTCATTAATATTTTTACNNCCATTGTGATAAAGAATGTCTGTCCCCATAAAACTATGAACCGTGCCTTTTACCATCGCCATTGCCACCGGAACAGATATTTCCTTTATCCTGCCTTCTTCCATTACTTTCCCTAATACTCTTTAGCCAGCCTCCGGCCATTGTTTACTGAAACCATCAGGCAGCTGTATGGCCCTGGATATTTTTGAGACAGCTCATAGATTCTATTAAGACCAATATCATGGTATTTTTCCAGTAATGCACATAAATGCTTCTCCAGTTTCTGTATTTCATTCAAAGACTTATCTTTTTCCAGCTCTTCCTGCATTCTTTCAAAATCAGCTGCGTAACAGTCGGCTATTGCATAGAGCAGTGCCTGCTTACTTTAATAGTCTTTTTACTGACTGACAGTCTCTTTGCCACATCACTCATGGTGAACTTCAATCCTTTCTGTTTAAACTCCTCAATTGCTGCGTCTATTATTTTTTCTCCCATTTCCATCTTAGCCTCAATTTATCATATAAAAAGAATCTCCGTCAATCAGAAAACGAAAAAAGCTGCCAATTATCTCATTAATCAAGAATAATGACAGCTTTGTGCTTTCTTTAATTATATTTATACCTATTTTTCAACCATCGACAACATGGCATCTGCATTTTTTCCATGCAGCGTTCTATCAACATAGTTCTTTGTACACTTCATTACTACAGGCGACAATACCAGCACACCAATCAGGTTTGGCAGCATCATTAATCCATTAAAGGTATCCGAAATATCCCAAGCCAGTTCAGCCTTCATAACTGAGCCTGCCAGAACTATGCCACAGAAAATAATACGGTATAAGCTGTACTGCCTTATCCGAATTAAAGAGATAACGGCAGGCTGTAGCTCCATAATGTGACCAGCCCAGAACTGTTGAATAGGCAAATAAGCAGAATAGCCAGGGCAATAAATACTGAGCCTGCCACTCCAAAATGACTTGAGAAAGCATAGGACATCAGACTTGAAGAACCTACAGCCTCGCCAACTTCGGTCAAAAGACCAGTTTCCAGATCCACCGCACCTGAAGACAGCAGAGTTAAAGCCGTTAAGGTGCAGACAATAATCGTATCCGCAAATACCTCAAAGATACCCCACATACCCTGCTTAACCGGTTCCTTGACATTACTTGAAGAGTGTACCATTACCGAAGAACCAAGACC
>DBOW01000030.1:7473-8343 GCA_002299675.1 Solobacterium sp. UBA636 | reverse complement strand
TTCATTTTATGGAGGGTTGCAGGGTAATCTTTTCTTTCGCCAAAAAGAGATATCAACGCGCCAAGGTCATCAATACAGGATAATAGGGTAGAGTGTATATTTCAACACCCTCCCGTTGCACCACGACGTACGGTCCTCGTATCGGGCGCTACACTACATTAATACAAACTATCCAAGATAGTATTCAAGCGGATTGACAAGGCCTGGCCTGTCTCCGCTTTTTATTGCCAGAATTTTCGGTGACAAAATAAAATTAACCACATCTCCATTGGCCCTTGCATAGAGTCCTTTTCTTGAATTGGCAACCTTAAAGATATCTTCATGCGAGAAACCGCATCTCTGCTTCTTGTTCATGTACATGAGATTCTTATAGATTCTTAATGGCTTTTTCCATTGTTTCAGAATTATAACTCTGATTTTGTGTCTGAGCCACTGGCCAAACTCCTTCATGAACATTTTCATGCTCGATATTCTGAAATAGTTAATCCATCCCCTAACTATCTCATTTACTCTTTTAAAAGTAACGGACAGCGGGACAGCTACAGCCTTTCTTCTTATCAGCACTGCCCTGCATTTGGAATATAGTCTTTTCTTTCTGTCATCCATCGGTTTGCACTTCCATCCATCTTTGGATTTCACGAATGTGAAACCAAGAAAATTACTGTCTTTAGGTCTGACTACCTTAGTTTTAGTAGCTGAAACCTTAAGAAACAACTTTCTTTCCAGCCATGAGCTAATTGATTTCATAACCCTTTCAGCTGACATTTCACTTTTGACAAAGATGTTCACATCATCCGCAAAGCGGACAAACCTTAAACCTCTTGCCTCAAGCTCCTTGTCAAACTTATCAAGATAGATGTTTGATAATAC
>DBOW01000030.1:7196-7378 GCA_002299675.1 Solobacterium sp. UBA636 | reverse complement strand
ATCAGGTGAAGAGTTATGTCATCTTTTACTCTTTCTCTTAGAATCGAAACCAATTTGTCATGATTTACTGTGTCAAAGTACTTCTCGATATCCAGATCTATTACCCATTCATATCCATCATTTAAATATTCAAGAACTTTGTTCATGGCATCGTGCTGTGAACGCCCTTTCCTGAAACCATA
>DBOW01000030.1:0-7064 GCA_002299675.1 Solobacterium sp. UBA636 | reverse complement strand
TTAGGTTTTGGGATATAGACTCTTCTAACCGGTAAAGGCTTATATATCTTATTCTTTATTTGAGTGATTATCTCAAATCCATGAGTAAAATAGTAGCTTTCTACTTCAGCTGTCGTCATTGAATCCACTCCAGCTGCACCCTTGTTGGAAACTACTTTTTCTATAGCCTCATTAATACTGTCTTCAGATAAAATCTTTTCAATCAGTTCCATGTTTGCTGACTCCTTTCTACTTCACACAACATTAAGAATCATCCCCGATTATTAATGACTTGCATACAGATACGTCTGTACTCCCCGTCACTTTTCCTCTTTCGGACTGTCTTAATGCTTATTTGATAGTGGACTATCACTATGCAGCATTCAGCTCTTCTGTCACTGAGTGAAGTGACATACTACAGCCTCAGCTGACTCCCTGGGCCAACTCTTTTTATCGAACGGTTTTGACATTTCTTACCATAATCGTTTAAAGATATCTGGACTTAACCGCCCCAGGGCCTCCCGGGGTAATTCACTGGACCTTCGTTTCATTCCCTCCTGATTTACTGTCTTGGATTTACGTTTACCATTGGGACTTCAGTTTGATAAGCAACCTTATCCTCATTCCATTTAGCCTTATATCAGGTTTCTGTTCGTAGGCTCAAAACTTCGCTACACCACTTCCTTCATCCACTAAGATTACTCCAGTGAACTTGTGGTTCGCTACACTTGGCGGTAAATACCCGTGAACGGACTTTCTCCGTCTGGACCAGTGCCATGCCCGGCACACTTAATAAAAGTGCCAAAACGGCACTTTTATGATTATATGGTGTTAAATTTTACTTAATCTTAATTATTTGACACAAATTTCTCAATAATATCGGCAACCGCACTCTCGTTATTGGTATAAGGAGAAATGTACTTGCATATTCTTTTTACCTCATCTACCGCATTGGCCGGGCAGCAGGGAAGACCTACTGTTTCTAACATCGAAATATCATTATGGTTATCACCAATACCAATGGTATCTTCAATATTTACGTCTGTTAATTCACAAATCTTTTTAATACCACAGCCCTTAGAATCTCCTGCATGATTTATTTCTAATAATGTATCAGAAGAAAAGAGTATCTCCGCATTAAGATTCAGCTTCTTTAGATCCTCTGCGTGATAGTGTTCTTCTTTATTCAGTACCAGAACTATCTTTACTAAACCCTTTTCCCTGATAATGGATTCTACTTCATCAAAGCTGGCTTCTTTCTGTATCTTAAAATAAATACCATTTTTATCATCATTAATTACATAAAGACACTCATCACCAAAGGCACGAACTGTTAAGTTTCTTTCTCTGGCAAAGTTTAAAACTTTTAGGGATACTTCATCATCAAGCTTTGTATAGTATAGTATCTTATTATCAGCCTTTAGTATCTGACCATTGGTGGTAACCGCATTGGCACTGCTTAAACTTCCGACATAGCCATCAATACAATAGGGTACACGTCCAGTACAGATAAAGAATCTGGAACCATTTTCATTACATTTGTTTATGGCTTCATAATTTTTATCGGAAATATTTTTATCATCATCAAACAATGTGGCATCCAGATCACAGAAAACATATTTATACATCTTAAACACTCTCACAAAGTTCAATAAACATATCAATATCTTTAGACATTGCCTCTAAAGTATCACGATAGAAATCAGGCTTAGTTACATCAATACCTGCCACCATTGCGGCATCTTCTACTGATTTAACTGGAGTAAGTCTGAGCATTTCATTATATTTATCCAGGAAAGCAGGTCCTTCCTTAACATACATCTCATATAAACCTCTTGAGAAAAGACCACCAAAGGCATAAGGGAAGTTATAGAAATTATAGCCGGCATTATAGTAATGACCCTTGCATAACCACATATATGGATGAAGACAATCTGAATCAAGACCATCACCATAGGCCTTCTTTTGAGCATTAAGCATTATCTTCTTTAACTCATCCGCACTTAAAAATTCATTAACCCTTCTTTCACAGACCTCTGATTCAAAAAGAAAACGGGAATAAATATCACACATCAGCTGACAGTTTCCTGAAATATCACTATCCAGTAAATTAAGCTTAACCATCTTATCATCACAGTTTTCCAAAGCCTTATGCATAATGACATTTTCATTAAATGTCGAAGCACTCTCAGCTACCGGCATCGAATAATCCTGATTCAGTATTGCGTTATCCTGAACCATAAAATCATGGTAACCGTGGCCAAGCTCATGCGCAAGTGTATCAATATCCGAGAAGGTACCAGTGAAGTTGGTTAGTATTCTGAATTCTTTATTTAATGGAGAAGAGGCACAGAAAGCTCCGCCAACTTTACCCTCGTGTGGCAGAAAATCAATCCACTGTTCATCAAAGGCTCTTTTCACTATTTCATGCAGTTTTGGATTAAAGTCTTTAAAGGTATCCAGAAGATAATCCTTAGCCTCTTCCAGAGTATATGTCTTATCGTTTTTACCAACCGGGGCAAAAAGATCATACCATGGCAAACCATTATCATGACCAAGATATCTGGCCTTAGCCTTCAAATATGCATGGAACTTTGGCAGATATTCATTAATTGCCTCATACATCGCATCCAGCGTTTCCTTCTTCATTCTGGACTGATGCAGAGTTTTATCAAGCACTGAATCAAAACCTCTCAGCTTACAGTCAGATGAAGCCTGCATCTTGATTGAGTTAAGTGAATAGGCTACGGCATCTTCTATCTTTTCATAAGCCTTCAGTTCAGCTTCATAGGCATCTTTTCTGACGTTTTCATCTCCATCATAGGCTAAAGCTCTTGCCTGAGATAAGGTAATTGTTTCATCACGATATTCTACTTTAACTTTGGCAGTCATATTAGCCTGCAGAGCACTCCAGGCATCACCGCCAGATATATTCATTAAAGAAAGAGCCTCTTCTACTTCTTCGCTTAAGTCATATTTATGGTCTTCTTTTATGTTCTTTAAAAGATATTCATATTCCTTTAGCTTATCATCAGAACTGATTAAATCTTCCAGATTCTCTAATGACGCAATATAGTTCTTCAGTCTGGTTTCACACTTGGATGTAGAACTTGTTTTCTGAGAAAGAATTCCACCTTTAGAAATAGCTTCATTATCTTCACAGTTAACTGACTGTCTTAATTCATTATACAGAGACATCTGATAGACAAGCTTATACTGTCTTTCAAACAGATCAATTATTCCTGAGAGATTGGCTTTATCATCATCCTGAATATTGAAGTTATTCATTTCCTCAATTACTTCATCAAGTTTCTTTTCATCTTCAATGTATTTTGGATCATCATATCCCTTATAGATATTATCCAGACTCCATGTTTCTTTCATCAATTGTTTTCCTCCTTTTTGATTAAATTCCTCATAAATTTTACCACCATTGGTAAAGCTACACTAAATGCCAGAAGATAGGAAAGGGGAGTTGCACAGATTAAACCATTAACTCCAAAAGCTCTGGTAAGAATAACTACCAGTGGAATAAAGAAAGCTCCAGACTGAAGACAGGCCACAAAAAGAGCCTTTTTAGATTCACCAATTCCCTGAAACAGCATATTGGTTACCGACACCGTTGGCAGAAGCAGCAGTCCAAAGCACATCAGCCGCAGAGCAGCAGAACCTATTTCAATTACCAGTTCCTCACTTCTGAATAAGGAAATAATTAATGGCGCATTAATAAAGGCAAGGGTACACAATACCGCAATTAAAGCTGTACCAAAACCAATGGTAAAGACTGTCGATTCCTTAACTCTTTTATAGTCACCAGCACCATAGTTGAAACTTGATACCGGCTGGAAACCCTGGGCAATGCCAAGCGACAGAGAGAACAGCATATTGGAAACCCTGCCCACAACCGACATGGCCGCAATAGCTGCATCACCTAAAGGTTTAGCCATCATGTTCAGCATGGCGGTTGAAATTGAATTAAGCCCCTGTCTGGCTAAAGAAGGGGATCCAGTTACGATAATATTTATAAAGGTATCAATGTTTCTGGATATATAGCTTAGCCTTAATCTGGATGCTGTCCTGTTTCTGAAGAAAGGTATTAACAGGATAAACAGAGAAAGATACTGGGCAACCATGGTTGCGATGCCGGCACCCGATATTCCAAGGTGAAAAACAAATATCAGAATAGGGTCAAGCATCATATTCAGTATTCCACCAAAGGTTAGACCAACCATGGCATAGACAGCTCTTCCCTCATAGCGCAGAATATTGTTGCAGACACAGGACATAACCATAGCTGGAGCTGCCAGAAAGATGAATCTTCCATAATTCATGGCTTCAACAAGAATAGTATCAGTTGAACCCAGCAGTCTCATTAACGGCTCAAGGAACACAAGTCCCGCAATCATAAGTACAAGCGATATACAGAAAGACAGAAACAGACCGCTCGAGGCAAATCTTGAGGCATTTTCTTCATCTTTTCGGCCTAGCGAACGGGATATGTTGGAACCTGATCCATGTCCGCACATAAAACCGAAAGCCTGCAGAATCGCCATAACCGCAAACACTATACCAGTTGCCCCAGAGGCACTTAAAGATATCTGTGACACAAAATAGGTATCGGCCATATTATAGATGTTGGTTATCAGCATCGATATGGTGGTTGGAATACCTAAAGAAATGATCAGTTTAGGTATCTTTTCATAACGCATACGCTTAAATCTTTCTTCGTTATTCATAAATCAGATCCTCCAGCTGTTTAGGTAAATTTACCTTAATATCTATATCATCAAAACATACCCTTACACAATGCAGACCGATTCGATTCAGTTTCCTGTTTCTGGAACCATATAATAAATCTCCCGCAATTGGATGACCAAGATGGGCAAAAGAAAGACGTATCTGATGAGACCTTCCGGTTATGATATTTACCAGATATAAAGAATAATTCTTATTGCCGCCAAGATACTTATATTCCGTTACAGCTTTCTTTCCATCGGCAGATACTTTGTATCTTTTAATATCTTTCTTTATATTAATCCTGATTTCACCCTCATCATTATCCAGTCTTCCTTCAACTACAGCCAGATACTCCTTATGCATCTCTCCTTTTTCTCTTAAGTTATTGAGATATGCCGCTTTTTTTGAACTTAGGGCATAGACCATTGCCCCTGAAACATTTTTATCAAGTCGAAGTACGGGATATACCTTCTTTTTTATCTGTTTCTGAAGCAGTGAACTTAAGTTGTTATCTTTATGTTCATTATCTTTGTGAACCACAATGCCAGAGGGCTTATTGACTATTAATACATCATCATCCTGATAAATAATATCTATCTTCTTTAAAAGAACTCCTTCATCCTTGCCGATAAGGCTTATCTCTATTTCATCACCTATATTAAGAATACCTGTTAAAGGTTTATGTTCACCATTCACAAGAACACTATTATTTGTATACATTCTGGTAATCTGTCTTCTTGAATATCCCAAATCACTTAGATATTTCTTTAAAGAAGTCCCATCTTTTTCTACTTTAATCAACATAGCACCATTTTATGTCAAAAACTGATAAGATTTATATATGAAAAAGAAAATTATTGCGATAGCGGTACTGCTGATACTGATAGTATCGGCAGCTATAACCCTGTTACTGTCCAAACAGAAAGAAGAACCACCAGTCATTATTGATGAACCGGTGGATGTTGTTATTGAAGAAGAACCCAAAGAATTCAAAGCCTCGCTGATTATGGGTGGAGATGCCGTAATACACAGTTCGGTCTATACATCCAACTGCATAGATGGAGTATATGACTTCTCTTATCCATTAGAAGAAATAAAAAAGCTGGTTCACAATTACGACCTTGCCTACTACAACCAGGAAACCATACTGGGAGGCAAAGAATATGGCTTATCCAACTATCCAGAATTCAACTCACCTAAAGAAGTAGGCGATGGCTTTGTAGATGCCGGATTTAATCTGGTGTCTCTGGCGACCAATCATACAATGGACTGGTACAACTCAAAGGGAGATGCCCTGGTTGTCTCATCCAGAGACTACTGGCTTGATCAGTATGAAAAAAACGGTGTCATCTCTGCCGGCTCATACAAGTCCCAGGAAGATAAAGATAACATTGTAACTGGTGAAGTAAACAACATCAGCTACGCCTTACTGTCGTATACCTTTGGAACCAACGGTATCTATCCATCATCATCCCAGTCATACCTGGTTAATTATATTGATAAGGAACAGATTAAAAACGATGTAGAAAAATATCGTGACAAAGTAGATGTATTAATGGTAGCCATGCACTGGGGAGAGGAATATCTTTATTCCCCAACTTCATATCAGCAGGATCTGGCCCTTTATCTGGCAGATCTTGATGTCGATATAGTCATAGGCAATCACGCCCACGTACTTGAACCAATCGAATGGATTGATGATACATTAGTAATCTATGCCCTGGGCAATATTATTTCCGGACAGTACTTCGCTGTTCAGACCCTGACTACCGCTTTATGTTCTTTGGATATCACCAAAACCATCAACAATGATGGCACAAGCACAATAACCATGGATAATGTAACCTGCCACCTGTTCTATGGTATTACTAACGACAGATGGAAGATGGTTCCGTATTCAAAACTAACTGAGGAACAGCTTCCCAATCATGATGTCTATTTCAAGTTCTTCTCTGAAGTATTAAGAGGCTCGGTATCCCAGGATACAATAAATGAAGTAACAAGCGTATACAATCCAACCGAAACCTATATTCTTGATGATTATCCATCATTTAAGAATATAAGCCCGTTCCCAGAACTTAAAGTGAAATGAAGCCACACGGCTTCATTTTTAATTAAATTCGCCAGTCTGAATAAGCTTTTTGTCATTCACATCAGGCAGATAACAGGCTTCATCAAAAGACTGGCCTTTGTTGATAAGTGACTTTATGTTTAATGCAGTAGTTTCAAAAATATAAAAAGCTGATTTTCTTTAAAAATCAGCCTTAACCAAGATAATTTATGACACATTCGGCAACATTTGTTACATGATCACCAATGCGTTCCAGATACTTGTTTACCATCAGAAG
>DBOW01000033.1:144-3501 GCA_002299675.1 Solobacterium sp. UBA636 | reverse complement strand
AAATATACACTCTACCCTATTATCTAATATAATAAATATATGAATAAATATCGACATGTAGAACATACATTTGGACCAGTATATGACTCAGATTCCAGGATCCTTATTCTTGGCTCTTTTCCTTCAGTTAAATCAAGAGAAATAAATTTTTATTATGGCCACAGGAACAATCGATTCTGGAAAATACTAGGCATGCTCTTTAATGAAGAAATAGAAGATAAAAAGTCCTTTCTTCTTAAACATCATATTGCCTTATTCGATGTGATAGAATCCTGCGATATTATTGGTTCAAGTGATGCCAGTATTCAAAATGTGAAGCCGAATGATTTGTCTATAATCCTTAATAATTCAAAAGTAGAGAAAATATTTCTCAATGGTGCAAAAGCTTATGAATTATATAAGAAATATGATGAAGCTAAATATGCCATAGAAGCAGTTAAGCTTCCTTCCACTTCACCAGCTAATGCTGCTTATTCTATCGACGATTTATTTAATGAATGGAAAATTATTAGAACAGATTTATAAAGATTGTGAAGGGATAATTATATGAATAAAGCACTTATATATATTCATGGCTCAGGAGGGAATATAGAAGAAGCTGATCATTACAGGCCTTTATTTATAGACTATGATGTAATTGGCTTTGATTATAAGTCATGTAATCCCTGGGATGCCAGAATAGAATTTAAAGAATACTTTAATACAATTCAAAAAGACTACGATGAAATAATTATAATTGCCAACAGTATTGGTGCCTATTTTGTAATGTGTTCACTAAATGAATACGATATTAAAAAGACTTATTTCATATCACCGGTAGTGGATATGAAAAAACTGATTGAAAACATGATGCTTTGGGCAAATGTTTCAATAGAGGAGCTAAAAGAAAAGAAGAGGATTGAAACAGCTTTTGGTGAAACCCTGGATTATGAGTATTACTGCTATGTAAAAGATAATCCGGTAAAATGGAATAAGGAAAGCTATATCCTTTATGGCGAAAAAGATAATCTGACATCGCTTGAAACTATAGAGAGTTTCGCTAAGGAAACAGCTTCGCATCTAACAATAATGAAAGATGGCGAACACTGGTTTCATACTGATGAGCAGCTGAAATTCCTGGATGAATGGATTAAAAATACTCTTTAAATAGTGCTTTACTCTCCCCTTAATGGAGACAGTAAGATAATAGATGATAATGTGTCATTAATAAAGAAACTCTTGTCAACATTTTTTATCTATGCGAGAATTAGTGTCCCAAAGAAAGGAAGAGTATATGAATCAAGAAAAAATCATTATTCGTGGCTTAAGTCAGAACAATCTTAAGAATGTATCCCTGGATATTCCTAAAGGAAAAATAGTAGTTTTTACAGGAGTATCAGGTTCTGGCAAGTCCAGCATCGTTTTTGATACTATTGCCGCTGAAAGTCAAAGGCAGATGAATGAAACCTATTCCGCTTTTATAAGAGGAAGACTTCCAAAGTTTGATAAGCCTAAAGTAGAAGTAATTGATAATCTGACACCTTCGGTAATTGTTGATCAGACTAGACTTGGCGGAAACATTCGTTCTACGGTTGGCACTATTTCCGATATGTATTCGCTTTTAAGATTAATTTTTTCTAGAATAGGAGAACCCTATGCTGGTACAGCTTCTTATTTCTCCTTTAACAATCCAAATGGCATGTGCCCATCTTGTTCAGGTATAGGAAAGATTATGACTGTTGATGTGCTTAAGCGCATTGACGACAATAAGAGCTGGAATGAGGGCATGGCTGATCTGCCGGCTTTTCATCCTGGCAACTGGTACTGGAAACAGTATGCTGAAGCTGGCATCTTCCCACTGGATAAAAAGTGGAAAGACTTTAGCGAACTTGAAAGAAATCATCTGCTCTATGGCGCTGACTATAAAGGCGGTCCCAAGCTTTCGAAAAAAGTTGAGGGAATCGAAGCCTACTTGAACAGAATGCTTCTTAACCGTGATACTTCTCAGATTAAAGAAGCTTCAGTGAAAAAAATAATGTATCTTCTGGAAGAAAAGCCCTGCCCAGACTGTAAGGGAAGAAGGCTCAATCCTAAGAGCTTAGCTTCTAAGGTAAAAGGTTTAAGCATCGATGAGATGTGCGCTATGCAGTTTGATGAACTATATGAACTTTTAAAAACGATTGATGATTCTAGGGTTTCATCAGTAGCTGAAGCTCTATGTTCATCTTTAAAAAGAATGATTGATATAGGCCTTCCTTATCTTTCGATGGATAGAGAATCATCAACGCTTTCTGGTGGTGAAGCGCAAAGAGTCAAGCTTGTACGCTACATGGGTTCATCTTTAACCGGAATGACCTATATCTTTGATGAGCCAAGTACTGGCATGCATCCAAGAGATGTTCACAGAATGTCTGAGCTTCTAAAGTCCCTGCGCGATAAAGGCAATACTGTACTGGTTGTGGAACATGATAAAGATATTATCTCGATTGCCGATGAAGTAATCGATGTTGGACCGCTTGCTGGCAAAGAAGGCGGAGAAATTCTCTTTCAGGGCAGCTATGAAAAACTGCTGGAGTCAGGAACACGAACTGGCAACGCCATGAAACATAATGAAAAGATTAATGACATGCCAAGAATTACAAGTGAATACCTGCCCGTAAGAAATGCCAATGTTCATAATCTCAAAAATATCAGTGTCGATATACCTTTAAATGTGCTCACTGTTGTAACTGGAGTTGCCGGTTCAGGTAAAAGTTCTTTAATACGAGATGTTTTTGCGAAAACCTATTCAGACAGAGTGATAATGGTTGATCAGTCACCAGTTACCGCTACTGGCAGATCTACTTCAGCTACCTATCTTGGCTTCTTTGATGAAATAAGAAAGGAGATGGCCAGCGTTAATAACTGCGATGCTTCACTTTTTTCATTTAACTCCAAGGGAGCCTGCCCATCGTGCAAGGGAAGGGGCTTTATTACCACCGAACTGGTCTTTATGGATCCAGTGACAACGCTTTGTGAGGACTGTAATGGTTCAAGATATTCTAAGGAGGCTTTAAGCTATAAATATAAGGATAAAAATATAACGGATATTCTAAATATGTCGGTTAAAGATGCTTATGAATTCTTTAAAGAAAATAAGAAAATCAGAAAAACACTGGAGGCAATGCTGACGGTAGGACTTCCATACCTGAGTCTTGGCCAGCCGCTTAATACTTTATCTGGGGGAGAAAGGCAAAGAGTAAAACTGGCTAAGGAACTTCACGGAAAGGGCAATATCTATATTCTGGATGAACCGACAACTGGACTGCATGCTGCAGATGTAGCTAAACTCATGAAACTCTTTAATTCACTGGTTGATAAGGGAAATACCGTTATTAT
>DBOW01000033.1:0-129 GCA_002299675.1 Solobacterium sp. UBA636 | reverse complement strand
GATGTCATTAAGATGGCTGACTATATTATAGATATCGGACCAGATGGTGGCTCAAAAGGAGGAGAAGTGGTATTTACAGGAACGCCTCTAGAAATGATTGAGTCTTCTAATACCATTACAGCTCAGTAT
>DBOW01000142.1:1424-3377 GCA_002299675.1 Solobacterium sp. UBA636 | reverse complement strand
ATCTTAGAATTATACTTTAGGGGTCTCGTGAACTGCCTGGATTCTATGAAGATTTGAGCTGATGATTCTAAAAACAGAAGATGCGGTGGCCTAATCACCTGCATCTTCTGTTTCCGATGGTTTTATAGTACTCAGTTTTAACACTGTACATTACTTCTTCAGCTTCCTGAATGAGTTTTTTGATGTCAATATTGTCTTTATCTGCAAAACTGTAGCCCGCAGAAATATGGTAGCTGTTCTTTTCTGCTTCCTGAGTGATGTGCTTTATTCTATTGGCAACATCATCACTGCAGCTGTCAACCACAAAAGCCACATATTCATCCCCGCCGATTCGAAAACTGTCATTTCTGCCAAATGTTTCCTGAACAAGAGCTGCCACTTTTATCAGCATTCTGTCACCCGCAAAGTGTCCCTCTTTTTCGTTCATCTCATGAAGACCATTGGCATCAATATAAATACAGCAGAGATTCTCTTCACATCTAGAAGGATAGAGTTTCAGCTGAGCCTCATAGGCTGTTCTGTTTCTAAGACCGGTAAGCCCATCGATTTCCGATAGTTCTTTCATTCTGTTTTTAATTATCAGATTCTCTATTGATGTAGCATTAACATAGAAAGATACAAGACTTCCTGCCAGGGCAAATATCAGAGCATCAACAATATCGATATAATANNATAGCCGGACTTTTAAGCTTCATACAAAGAAAAATGAAAACACCGGTATAGAAAACAATAGCCAGAATAATCTTCCAGGGCTTTATCACAAACAGCAATGGTACCCCAAGCAGCATAGCCAGAAATACACCTGCTGTCTGTTCCCTGCTGTTAAAAGTACCGATATAGATAGTCATAAAAAACAGAATGCCAGTAAAAACATATACCATTATTCTTACAATCAGCCTGCTATCCTGTGATGAACACTTTAAAACTGTCACCAGCATCAGCATAGCCAGAGCAGGCGGTATATAGGTCCTATAGTTTAACCCGCTTTCCCTGTTAAACAGAGAAAACATAATAACTGCCGCAAGAAGTACCAGAACAATTACTGAATAAAACTCCAGCCTTTTTCTGTCATGTTCATATAGCTCATTTTCTATTTTTTCATATTCTGCCTTGTCACTTCCGGCATAATTCAGTATATCTCTTAGCTTTTCTTTGTTCATACCTACTGTATTTTACGCCAAACACACAAAAAGAAAAGCTGTTTTCACAGCTAATTTTCTCTATTTATCGATTTCTCAAAGTCAAAGCCTTCTGGATATCTTCTCTTAAGCTTATCAATATTAGAAATTGCTATATCTTCTAAACTAATGCCTAAGGCCTCAGCTGCCTCTGCCAGATACCATAAGACATCGCCAAGCTCCAGTTTAAGCTTATCTTTATCCAACTCGTGATTATGAAACAGATGCTTCTTTACAAGGTCTATTACTTCTCCTGCCTCACCATTTAATCCCATTACCGAATTAATCAGCATATCTTTCTGATTTATATCCTTGTTTCTGGTGGTCATAGCCAGCTTCTGATACTCATTAAAGTCCATTTTATTTCTCCATCTTTAATAAGGGAATTAACACTCCGCCAACACCATTGCCTATTGATATAACAGCTATTCTAAACAAAGCATCAACATTAAACATACCGGCAATAAAATAATAGGCCATATCCGCAATAGAGTGCTCAAAACCACACAGAATAAACACAGCTACACAGAAAACAAGAATAACTGGATTATTACATTTCTTATAGCCATCTACTGCTGCATACATCAGTATGCCACAGAATATTGCCAGCACAAATAAAGAAAAATAAGAATCGCTGTTCTTTACAGTACAGAGGCTCATTGCCTTCTCAGAGATATTCATTCTGGTCAAAGACATCAGCCATGAACTTACAAACGTGCCAATAAGATTGCCAATCCAGACAATCATAAGATATCCAAGATATCTTCCCTTTTCC
>DBOW01000142.1:1077-1355 GCA_002299675.1 Solobacterium sp. UBA636 | reverse complement strand
GTACAGATAACATACAGACCCACAGAAAACAGAACAGCGCCAGCTATCTTATTATCTACAGATAAAAAAACAGCGGCACCTATACCAATCGAAAGACCAGCCAGGATACCCTTTAACAAATCACTTACTTTATTCATAAAAATAATGGTGCCTACACCGTGAATTGAACACGGGATTCATCCTTACCATGGATGCGTATTGCCACTATACTATGTAGGCATGCCATTATGATACTACAAAAATCAGAAACTTTTCAATCTTTTATAAACTTCAGCAAT
>DBOW01000142.1:800-958 GCA_002299675.1 Solobacterium sp. UBA636 | reverse complement strand
GGTTCAAAAGAAGCTACATATTCATCAATTTCCTCTTCACTCATTTCGTTAAAATAAACCTTAGTCACACAGGAAAAATTATCAATCTTCCCTTCACTCAATATACAGACCCCGGTAATAACCTTATGAACATTATTGCTTAAAAGCCTAAGCATCCT
>DBOW01000142.1:371-627 GCA_002299675.1 Solobacterium sp. UBA636 | reverse complement strand
TCACTTACTATTACCTCATAGGGTATTTTAAGAAGATCCATCAGTTCCCTTCTTCTTGGAGATTTGGAAGCCAGTATTAATCTTTGCATATATAGCTCCTGTAAATATAATTCAATCCATCTGAAACAAAATCAGACTCATATTCATTAATCTCATCAACATACCTGACCAGATCCTTGCCGGCACCTCCACAGCACACTACATAAGGATTACTGCCCAAATCATTCTTCATGCCACCTATCAGATACTTAAGCAT
>DBOW01000142.1:0-317 GCA_002299675.1 Solobacterium sp. UBA636 | reverse complement strand
GCATCCTTAGTATTGGAAGCTAAGAAACTATCTCTTTTCTCCACTCTAAACTCAGGCAACTGTGCTGCATTGGAATAGAGAACCTCCGCCATCTTACGATAACCTGGCGCAATAATACAATGACTGAATTCACCACCTTCAGATATATGACATAACACAGTAGCTGTACCAAGTGATACCACTATTAATTCCTTCTTATATCTCTGATAAGCATAGGCCGACATAACCAAAAGATCTGAACCAACTTCTTCCTGTACATCTTCTGATAACTTAATACCATAGAAATTATGTCCATCTATCACAATAGCCTTTTTACC
>DBOW01000145.1:735-5372 GCA_002299675.1 Solobacterium sp. UBA636 | reverse complement strand
CATGTGCCTTTAACAGATAAGACTAAGGATATGATTAATGCCAGGGAAATAAGTTTGATGAAAAACGGTGTACGAATTATCAATTATGCCAGAGGTGCGGTAGTTAATGAGGATGCCATTATTGAGGGTCTTGAAAGTGGCAAGGTGGCAAAGTATGTTTCTGATTTTCCAACTGAACGTTTAATTAAATGTAAGAATACAGTTTTAACGCCACATCTGGGTGGTACGACTGGTGAGGCTGAGGCAGGCTGTGCCAGGATGGCGGCTGAAGAGATAGATGATTATCTGAAGAACGGTAATATTAAGAATTCAGTTAATATGCCAGACATGAAGCTTGAAAGAAGCGGCAAGGCCAGAATCTGTCTGATTCATAAGAATATACCGGGCATGCTGTCAAATATCATGCCGGTATTCTCCAGGGATAATATCAATATTGAGAATATGATGAATAAGTCACGTGGTGAGTTTGCCTATTCTGTATTTGATGTAAACAGCGATGTTGATGAGAGTTCTGTTAAGGAGCTTATGAATCTTGATGGCATGATTCGTGTAAGAGTTTTATGATAGTTAATATTAAAAAGGGATATGAGGATATTGATGTTGAGCTAAACAATGTTCTTGATGTCTTAATGCCAGCCAATCTTCCTTCAGGGTTAGATGAAGAAGCTTTGGTTAAAGATAGTCTTAATAATCCAATAGGTTCTGATTTATTAAGGAACAAGGTTAAAAAAGGTGATAAAGTCTGCATTGTGACCAGTGATGTCACAAGGCCAATGCCTAGCTGGAGAGTGCTTCCTTCGGTTATAGAAGAGCTTGAAAAGGGTGGCGTAGAGCGTAAAGATATTTTTGTCATCTTTGCGCGGGGTTCTCACCGTAACCAATCCATAGAAGAACATAAGCATCTTATGGGTAAGATGTATGGCGCAATTGACTGTTTTGATTCTAACAGTGAAGATCTTGTGCATCTTGGCTATACAAGTAATCATACACCGGTTGATATTGACAGAAGAGTTGTAGAGGCGGATGTGAGAATCTGTCTTGGCAATGTTGAGTATCATTATTTTGCGGGCTATTCGGGTGGCTATAAGGCGATTATGCCAGGTGTTTCTAGTATTGAGGCTATTACTAATAATCATCGTTTAATGATAGATGAGAGATCGTGTGCAGGCAATCTTGAGGGTAATCCGGTGCGAATGGACATTGAGGAAGCAGGCAGGATTCTTGGTGTTGATTTTATTGTCAATGTGGTGCTCAATACTAAGAAGGAGATTATTTATGTAGCCAGTGGTGATCCTGTAAAGGCACATCGTGAGGCCTGTGAGTATCTTGATAGTATTTATTTGAGCTATATTGATAAGAAGGCAGATATAGTTCTGGTTTCTATGGGTGGTGCACCTAAGGATTTGAATTTATATCAGACACAGAAGGCCCTGGATAATGCCAAACATGCCGTAAGGGATGGTGGCGTTGTGATTCTTGTAGGAGCTTGTGATGAGGGTTTTGGTTCGGCTTTGTTTGAGGAGTGGATGTTAAGATACCAGAATCCCGATGATATGATAGCTGAGCTTCACCGTAATTTTAAGCTTGGTGCTCATAAGGCAACGGCTATCGCAATGTTAAGAAAGAGAGCTGATATCTGTTTTGTGTCCAATATGGATAGAAGTTTAATAGACAGAACTTTCTTAAGATACTGTGCAAGTGTAGATGAGGCATTAAGTTTTGCCTATGATAAGCTTGGAAGAGATGCTTCTATAATAGTAATGCCATACGGTGGTTCTACTTTGCCTAAGATTATGTAATTATATTTATATGAACAGAGATTAATTTCTCTGTTTTATATTACCCGGGAATTATTTTGCTGCATATTAGAAAGCATGAACATTACGTGACATTATGAAATCGAAATTAACATCGGATTATGACTGATTGGTGTTGCTGAATTGGTGTTTAAAACCATTTATTGTATTTCACTATATAAAGTCACGGAAACGTGATATAATAATTGTATAGTATAAGGAGGTATGTATGCCGGTAATATCAAGATTCTATGGAATAATTATTCGTATGTATTTTCAACAATCAGAGCATAATCCACCACATATACATGCTATATATGGCGAAAACATGGCTGCCATAAATATAAACAGTGGAGAAGTTTTGGAAGGAGAGCTTCCACCAAAAGCTCTGGCGATGGTGTGTGAATGGGTAAATATTCATTCAGATGAACTTTTAAAGATGTGGGAAACTCAAGAGTTTAAATCTTTATCACCACTCGAATAAGGAGGTTATTATGTTCCACAAAGTAAAAGAGGTAACTGCACTTGCTGACTACAGGCTCTGTGTTCAGTTTGCGGAAGGTATTACAAAGATTTACGATGTTAAGCCGTTATTTTCGAAGTGGGCTGTATTTAAGAAGCTAGAAGATAATATAGATTTGTATAATGGTGTTGAAGTTGATACTGGTGGATATGGAATAATCTGGAATGACGAGCTTGATCTTTCGTGCGATGAACTATACGACAATGGTATAAGGATACAGACTCCATTCGATAATCTGATGGCTTTCACCGATGCTACAGAGATATGGGGTTTAAACGAAAGTACTTTAAGAAAGGCTATTGTTTATGGAAAACTGGTTAACGGTATTGATGCATGTAAGTTTGGCAGGCAGTGGGTAATATCTATTTCGGCTATGTACAGGGAATATGGAGATCCTAAGCAAAGAACACCGATATAAGAATAGTGCGGCACAATGTGCCGTTTTTTTGTTGCATGTGTCAATTTTGTAGAATGTCTTGATTTATGGTTTTAATGATACTAACATGATATCAAGATGATATCAGGAGGGATATTGACATGGAAGAGAAGGTTTTGAATCTTAAACAGAATGGAATGATGATGTTAATAGTAGATATTCTGTTGTGGATAGTACCAGTTGGGCTGGTTATTATGGCTGAGAGTATGTTTGGTACTATGGCACTTGTTTTAAGTATTGTGGTAATGGTTATCTGTTATATTGCGGCTATTCTGATACTGCCTGGTTTAAAGGTTTTAAAGCCACAGGAAGCACTGGTATTAACTTTATTCGGCAAGTATGTTGGTACTTTAAAGAGTGAGGGTTTTTATTTTGTGAATCCTTTTGTGACCGCTGTTAATCCAGCTGCAGGTACTAAGCTCAATCAGAGTGGTGATATTGAGGCTTCTAATTCTAAGGTTAAGGTTAACAGTTCAAGTGAGGTTTTAAGTAAGAAGATTTCGCTTAAGATGATGACTCTGTCTAATACTAAGCAGAAGATTAATGACTGTCTGGGTAATCCGATTGAGATTGGTATTGCGGTTATATGGCGCGTGAAGGATACAGCCAAGGCAGTGTTTAATGTGGATAATTATAAGGAGTATCTGTCGTTACAGTGTGATGCGGCTTTAAGAAATATTGTAAGGCTTTATCCATATGATGTTTCTAATAATGTTGATACCACTGGTGATGGTGAGTTTGATGATGGGTCTTTAAGGGGTTCAAGTGAAGTGGTAGCTCAGCGTATTAAGCAGGAGATTCAGGATAAGGTAGCTGAAGCTGGACTGGAGATTGTAGAAGCCCGCATTACTTATCTGGCCTATGCACCAGAGATTGCGGCTGTCATGCTGCAGCGTCAGCAGGCAAGTGCCATTATCGATGCCAGAAAAATGATTGTTGATGGTGCTGTAGGCATGGTTGAGATGGCATTAGAAAGATTAAATGAAAACAATGTAGTGGAGCTTGATGAGGAGCGTAAGGCCCAGATGGTATCGAATTTGCTGGTAGTATTGTGCGGCAATAAGGATGCTACGCCAATTGTCAACAGCGGTTCTCTGTATTAATGGCTAAGAAGCAGGTTCCACTGAGGATTTCGGAGAAGCTGTTTAATGATATAGCTTCCTGGGCAGAGGATGATTTCAGGTCAATCAATGGGCAGATTGAGTATATTCTGAGTGAGTGTGTTAAGCAGCGAAGAAGAAATGGCGGTTATGTCGGCAGGGATATTGATAAGCCGTTAGATGTGGATGTTAAGGAGTTTGAAGAGGATGGTAGAGATTAAGGGGCTTTGTAAGTCTTACGATAATAAAAGGGTAGTGGATAATCTTGATCTGACTATTAATGATGGTGAGATTTATGGTTTTATTGGTCATAATGGGGCTGGTAAGACAACTACTATTAAGTGTCTGATTGGTATTCTGTCTTTTGAGAAGGGCGAGATACTGATTGATGGTTTGAGTATTAAGGATAAGCCGATTGAGTGTAAGCGTAAGATTGCCTATATTCCGGATAATCCAGATCTCTATAACTATATGTCGGGTATTGATTATCTTAATTTTATTGGTGATGTTTTTAATGTGGCTAATGAGGAAAGGGTTAAGAGAATTGATAAGTATGCGGGTATTTTTGAGCTAACTGATTCTCTGGCCAATCCTATCAGTTCTTATTCTCATGGCATGAGACAGAAGCTGGCAATAATAGCTGCCTGGCTGCATGAACCAGATCTTATAGTGATGGATGAACCTTTTGTGGGACTGGATCCTAAGGCCAGTCATGATCTGAAGATGATGATGAGGGAGTTTTGTGATAATGGGGGTTCTATTTTCTTTTCAACTCATGTCTT
>DBOW01000145.1:544-700 GCA_002299675.1 Solobacterium sp. UBA636 | reverse complement strand
AGCTTATTAAGTCAGGTACGATGGAAGAGGTTAAGGGCGATTCTTCGCTCGAGTCAGTATTCCTGGAGCTTGAAGATGATGATTAGGGTTTTATTCAGAAAAGAGATAAGGGAGCTTCTTTCTTTCTATATGTATGATCGAAAGAAGAAGCAGAAA
>DBOW01000145.1:296-466 GCA_002299675.1 Solobacterium sp. UBA636 | reverse complement strand
TTTCTTTCTTTGGTATGGCAACTTTGTTTGCAGGAAGTATCGCAAAGCTTGATAATGGGGGCTGGATTTATTTTGGGATTATGTCATTAATGGCTATACTGATTGGTACGGTTATTGATGCTTTCAGTGCCTATAGTGTTTTATATAAGCCTAAGGATCAGGATATACTG
>DBOW01000145.1:0-171 GCA_002299675.1 Solobacterium sp. UBA636 | reverse complement strand
TGATGTGATGGTTGAGTTTAATGCGGTGATGTTTATTACTCAGTTCATCAATCTGTTTACGGTTAGTTTACTGGTAGTAGTGCTGTCCTGTTTGCTGGGCTATGTAGTGGCATTGTTCTCTAAGATATTTAAGGGTAATAATTTTGTCAGTGTTTTTGTGTCACTGGTATT
>DBOW01000018.1:3319-4875 GCA_002299675.1 Solobacterium sp. UBA636 | reverse complement strand
ATTTTTTGGCTCTCACTATCTGGCAGAGAATCTCCTGATTTTAGATATTTCTATCTACACTTATAGTTTACCAAAAACATCTTCTGATATCAATACTTTTTAAACCGTCTGTTACGCACTGATCAGATATCTGTGCAGTATATAATTCCATTAATCTGCACTGTTTCATAATTTAACCAGGAGAATGCTGCCGACTCAGCATCCTTTACCATGGATAATAGGCTGTATTTTTCTCATCTATTCCAAGACTCTTTAACAACTCACTTACCGTAACAAGCTGATAGCCCTCATCAATAAGTTCAGGCACTATATCCTCAACCGCCTTTGCCGTTTCCGAATAAATATCATGCATCAAGACAATGGAACCGTCCATATTGCCAAGCTTAGAATCGATCACCGCCTTAATAGAATTTCTATCTCTTGTTGCCCAGTCTCTGGTATCTACATTCCAGCCGATATTGATATAGGGAGAAATAGAATCAACCCTTGCATCATGTTCACCATATGGCGCCCTGTATATACTCATTTCATAGCCAAGAGCCTCAAATCCGTACTTTGGATCATCATAGCCATTATATAAATCATTTGCCGGCTGTTTAATCTGACTTAATACCTCACTGTCACTCAGCTTTGTCAGATTCTTATGATTCTGAGAGTGTGAACCATACTGCATACCCTTTCCAATAGATTCTTTAATAAAAGGAACAGTTTCATTATCAAGCCTGTTTCCAAGCACAAAGAAAGTACCGCGAGAATCAAATTTATAAAGTGTATCAACAATAATGCTTGATGTCTTTACAAAAGGTCCATCATCAAAGGTAAGTGCCAGCTTCTTACGCTTATCCGATACATAGACCGGCTTTTCATACTCTTCAATGGCGTGACCCAGATTAATATGAGCATAATGCTCAATATATTTCAGTGGAACACTCAGGCTATAGTCATACTTTGGAAAATAAACCTTCAGATCTTCACCATCTACTTCATAACTTAAATCTGAAATATCCAGGTTTTCATAATAAGTATCCTTAAGAAACTTTGAAGTATAGGCTATATCAAGCTCATCCTTTTTCATGTTGTAGCGAAGAAAATCACTGAGCACAAGCTTCCCATCGGGATCAATTTCCTTCACTTTCAAAGCCCGCCCATTTTCTTCCATATAGTATTTCAGACCTGTATCATAGCTTACAAGATAATAGTCACCCTGCTTAACAAGTGTATAATCATAAACAGCTTCCTCTTCAGAGTTCTGACATAACGACATTGCCCTGTCCTTTCCAAGCTCACCATCCGGATAAAAGGCAATACATGAACCATTTTTATAGCGGTTGGCATTTTCATTTACCGATTTGGCCCTGGGAATCAGGGCATAGCCAACAAGTCCACCCAGCATCACTATCATCAGACACAATACTGTCACAAGTATTGTTCTTCTGACTTTTCTTTTCATTTTTCTTTTCTGTTTCATAAATATTCCATTTAAAAAGGCACCCACGAAAAGGATGATTCACTTACCCCATTCATGAATGCCTTATACTGATTAATTAAATCTTCTG
>DBOW01000018.1:589-3173 GCA_002299675.1 Solobacterium sp. UBA636 | reverse complement strand
GTAGGCTCATCCGCAAAGATGAGATCCACATTGCTTGCCAGAGATCTGGCGATTGAAACTCTCTGCTGCTCACCACCGGAAAGCTGTCCAACCATACGGTCTGCCTTAGACCTTACAATACCGAATCTCTCTAAAAGATTGTAGGCAACATTCTTCTTATCCTTAGGCAGCTCATTATCGGTTTCTGACATTGCCAGCATTACGTTCTCAACTGCAGTTAAATAAGATATTAAGTTATACTGCTGGAAAACGATAGAAATATCATTTCTTCTATATTTACCAACATTAGACTTGGTAATTTCCTTATCCCTGAAATAAACATGACCGCTCTTGGCAAAATCAAGTCCCGCAATAATTGATAACAGTGTAGTTTTACCTGAACCTGATGGACCAAGGATGGTATAGAACTTCTTCTCCTCAAATTCAAATGATAGATTCTTTAATATCTGTCTTTCATAACCACCATCGATATATGAATAACACAGATCTTCTAACTTTAAAATAGTTCCCATATTGCCCTCCTTAATTCTGATTCATTAAAATCTTCTTAGGATTAAATCTCATAATCATGATTGAAGGAATAACTACTGAAATCATGACAATAGCCAGACCAACAACATAGATTTCCGCAATAATAACTGGCGATACAGTTACCTGATATTCACTGACAATATCTTCAAGCGAAACATCGGTAGTATAATCCGAATCCCAGACATTAAAGTAATCATTATAGTTATCATCTTCCTCATTATTCAGACCGGCACTTTCAATCTGATTTTCAAGCAGTGAAGCACCAATCTGCTTAGAAGCGATAGTACCAGAACCTACCGATAAAGTAAAACCAATTAAGGCAACAATCGCAAGTTCCACAAAGAACTGGGCAACAACCTTCATCTTAGATGCACCAATTGAAAGAAGCACACCGATTTCATACTCTCTGGTCTTTAAAGTTAAGGCAGTAACCAGAGTAATAATAACGATAGCGTTAATTACAACCAGCCAGATAATAAAGGTTGCATAATCACTTAAAGTATCCAAAGGCTTAGCCAGCTTGTTGAACTCCTCATTATTGGCATCAAGTTTCTTATACTCGCCAACCTGGCTTGAATAATCCTCTACAAACTGATCAACATCAAGCGGATCGTTTAACAGAATTGTTACATCATAAAGATTTGATACGATATTTTCTTCGGTAGGTCTGTTGGCAGGATCCTGATAATATGGCTCATCCGGATTCTGTTCAGCGTAGTAGTCAAATGATCTCTGCTGAATCTTAAGCATTGATCTGTAGTATGAAGTTCCAGGCATCAGCAGCATATTATCGGCATTCTCATATGGACTTAACCAGTCATAGTTTGGCATATCTGGTGTAACGGCCTGATTATGAGTATAGATACCAATTACCTCAAATTCAGCTTTCATATCATCTTCGGTAATGCCCATTTCCTCATACCATTCACTGTAAGTATTAAACTGAAGTTCAATCTTATCACCAACACTTAAACCATTATGCGAAGCGAAAGCTTCAGTAACAAGCACCACCATATTGCCGTTATCAATATCTGACTGATCATAGAAACGGCCACTTGTAACCACAAAATCACCATCTTCAAGTTCAATCATACTTGGGAAATAGTTAGCCTTTATAAAGGCATTTGGCTCAACATAAGTCTCGCACTGCTCATTTCCATCACCATCAATCCAGCAGCTCTGACCACCAGAGTTATTGTTTTCCTCATTCTTGTTGTTAAGATGAACAAAGTCCAGACCCTCACCCAGATAAGCAGTGGCTGTAGTATTAACATTGGCAGTCTTTACTCTTTCATCCTTAAGCACATTCTTAACATCTTCAAGCGTAATCTTTGGATAATTCTCGTAGAATTTATTACGCTCATCCTCATCCTCAATCTGATCAGCATCTCGATAGAACTTATCATAGTCAACCACATAGCTCACTACCGCTCTCATCTTCTGACGGGTCAGTGTCTTGGCAGACTCAGAAGCCTGAGCTACCGACAATCCAATAATGACAAAGTTGCCAATCACAAAGAATGTAATTATTAACAGTATTGTCTTGGATAACTTTCTTGTAACATTTTTAATCGCACGATTAAAGAAATTCATATCCTTCTCCTTTAATTTATTAACTAGGGTTAGAGCCTGAACCCGTTCCACCTGTAGATGGCGCAGTATAACCATTGTCCGAAATTATCAGAACAGCACCATACGGAATTTTTGTGCCTTCTGTAAAGCTAGAGTTCAGCACGCTATTTCCATAAGAATCCTTATATTCAAAGCCCTTAACTGTATAATTAGTATCAGATTTAATTGTCTGATCATGTTCCTCTTTAATACCGAAAGCATGAGCTGATCTTGCGTCAATCCAGGCTTTTATGGAATCATAACTTATTGATGTGCTGGTCAGAGTAGCTATATCATCGTTTTTAACGCTGTATTCATCTTTATCAAGTTCCCCGGATGATACCGAACAGAAGATTCTGGCGTCCAGTGGAAGCTTTTCGTTTATAGAATACTTATTTCCATCTTCATCCTTGGCATATTCGATCTTCAGAATAGTGCCCTT
>DBOW01000018.1:0-491 GCA_002299675.1 Solobacterium sp. UBA636 | reverse complement strand
TCATATGAAGTAGAACCTTCAACATAGTCATAGCCCAGTGCGGTCAACGCTTCATTCAGATAGAAACCATCGCCCTTATTGATTGTGACAATTACCACCTCAGACTGGGCAATAGTAGTGCCGGCTGTTACAGACTGTTTTAGTACATAGGAAGCTGAATCGGAGTAATACACTTTTTCCTTTACCTGAATTGCATTTTCACCGGTATTTGTATCCTTCCAGGTATTATATTCGGTTTCACTCATCTTCAGAAAGTTAGGAACAGTAACACCCTTACCCTTTGATACGGTAACAGTTAAAGTTTCGCCTTCCTTCATTTCCTTGTCAGCAGCGATAGACTGAGAAATAATTAATCCGCTTGCCATATCGTCATCATAAGCTTCAACCTTCTTTAAAGTAATCTTTTTGGTCTTTGCCCAGTTTTCTACAATTGAATAAGCCTGTCCCTTAAAGTTTTCTACCTTGATAGTACCGGCTGGAGCTGGTCCCTT
>DBOW01000124.1:11045-11426 GCA_002299675.1 Solobacterium sp. UBA636 | reverse complement strand
ATCTAATATTTTTTCCATGGTAACCCCCTTGTCATCTTTGTGTGTTTCTACATAATCATTATACGCTATCTCAAATCTGCTGTCACCGGTAAGTGCCTTCATTGTGGCAAAAGTCTGTACAGGATACTTTAAATTACAGTCACCCAGTTCTTCAAAATCTTCAATATTATTTCTTTTAAGATAGTAGTACTTGGCTACAGCCTTAAAGTCACTGTTAAGCTTTTCAATATCCTCCTTATCCATAAAGGCCACATCAATGACATTTACCTTATAGTCATTGATGTATTCATCAAGTTCTATAGGGTATTTGTTCTTCAGGGATTCCTTGATACTTTTTGGTGTACTCCATCTTTTCTTTGTATTGAAGTTTAATACAAGGGT
>DBOW01000124.1:0-11019 GCA_002299675.1 Solobacterium sp. UBA636 | reverse complement strand
ACTTCCACTGATTAATTGACTGTTGTATTTAGCTCCCTCATAGCCTATGATTCTAAAGGGCATATCTGAATCTTCAGTACTCTGGTTTTCAATGTTTAACAGGGCTAGAGTAAGATTAGAGTTTTTATAGATCTTTGATACATCTGATATTAGACCTCTTGTCACATCATTAGATATAAAGGCTGTTGTTACAGATGCACTAGACAGGTCATCTGGCTTAATGATGTTTTCTCCATTGAAACATAAGTTATTATAGATATCCGCAAATACTTCATCTATATCAGTTAAAAGTTTTTCTGTTATGTCTTTTTCAGCCATATAAATTTTCCTCCTAAGTTATTATTGTCAAGTTTTGGCAAAATTCCTCACTTTTTTTGAAAAAGGTGAAAAAGAGGAAAAAAGTATCGAAAATGATGTAAATATGCTTTTTTAAGAGGAAAAATTGCTGTAAAATAATTTGTAACCGGTTACATTAAAAATNNGCAAAATTCCTCACTTTTTTTGCCGGAAATGATAAAAAAGTGCAGAAAAGATGAAAAAACTATTGCGAAACGCAATAGTTTAGGATTTCATGAGCTATTTTTTCTGAATGAACAATATAGCTTGTATGGCTTTCTCCCTTAAGAATTTTAAGGGTTGCATAAGGTATGTTTCTGGCAATAAATCTGGTATCTTCTTCAAGTACCAGGTCTTTGTCTCCAGCCAGCACAAGGACCGGAATGTTTATTTTCTCCAGATCTTCTTTTTTGATATCCGGTTCATTGAGCATCAGGGCAAACAGGGGATTATAGTGAATCCTGTTTATAAATTTGAACACTTTAATCAGTCCTGGCTTAATCATTTGAGGACTGGTATTGGCACCAGAGATTATCATTCTTTCCAGGACTTCACCATGATTTATGGCTAAAAGAAGACCGATAATGCCGCCATCCGAGAAACCATAATAGCTTACATCTTTTAGATTTAACGAGCTAATAAACTTATAGATATCATCGGCCATATCGGCATAATGAAATTCCTTTACTTTTTCCGATTTTCCATGGCCTCTTGAATCGATGAGGTAACAGGTAAATCTGTCTTTTAACAGACTGACGGCTTTATCAAAGATCTTATGATCTTCGCCATTGCCATGAACCATCACCAGTGGTTTTCCTTCACCGACCACTTCATAGTAGAGATTAAGGTTATTTATATTTATATTAGGCATGATTTAAAATCTTTTCGACAAAATAAGGGAACTGAATACGCCACCATGGCCAGTCATGAACTACATCGTAGCCCCATAAATCGATGTTGGCGGGCACATGCAGTCTGTCAAACTGATCAGCCAGAATGCGGGCATCGACCTTGGCCTCATCTTCCCACGCTCCCTGACCGCAGCAGACATTAATATCACACTGCCTGTACATATCAACCAGTGGATTGTCTTCGCCCATATTTGGAAGATAGTCTACAGGTGAATTGTAGTAGATGGTTTCATCGTTATAGTTAGGGAAGAAATAACCCGCGTGGAATAGACCGCTTAATGAAAGACAGCCCTTAAATATATCTGGTCTTCTTAATAAGAAGTTTACGCAATGGTAGCCGCCCATTGAAGCACCAGTGAGATAGATGGGACCCTGGTAGTCTTCGTTAGCCAGGGTATTATGAATTTCATACATCATGGGTACAAATTCATCAGTTACATATTTGAACCACTGTTCATGCCACATGATACGGTCATGCTGATCCCACCAGCCGCTCCAGCATTCATCATCAATTGACTGAATAGAGAAAAGCTGCATTCTTCCTTCTTCAATAAAGTTCGCAACTGTATCTACCATTCCTTCATTTTCAAAATCATAGAATTTTCCATTCTGACAGGGAAAGACAATAAAAGGTATGCCGGCGTGACCATATACCTTAAATTCCATATCTCTGTCCAGATTGTAGGAATACTCCTTATAATATTCAGTATACATTTTTTCATTTCCCCCTGTATGTATTATGGCTTTGTGACAAAAGCCGCAAATTCAATAGCTTCTTCTTCGCTCTTAAATCTGGCTGTATAGGCCTTATTGCCCATGGCAGCTGAAAGTATTTCCGGCATATCTTCAACCATTACCAGCTCATTTTTATATTTTTCCATAATTTCTTCATGTGTATAAGCATAGTGATGAGAATATCTTCTTGAAGCATAGACACAGGAATAAGGCCTGTGTTCTGTATCGAAGAAGCCTTTGTCATATTTGACCATATCGGCGTATATCTGATAAACATCAATATCACTGGCATAATTCATCATGTCTGGTGTATAGCCTCCAGGTGGACGCATATTTACCTCGAGCCCTACAAGATCACCAACTCCTCCAAGTCCTTCCCTGGCTTCTTTCAGACGGAAGAATTCCAGATGGAAGAATCTTGAATTAGAATCAAAAGCCTTAATAACTCTTCTTCCCATATCCTTCAGGTCAGCAGGTATTTCCTTTTTGGAATAATAAATCATATCAAGCTGATCATTAACTGAATCCATTACAGATTCAGGGAAGACGTGGCTTGTTTCATAGACTATATCTTTATTTGAATTACAGATGCCATCATAGGTAACAATAGTACCGTTGATGAATTCCTCCATGATGTACGTTACATCTGGTTTTGTATTATAGAAACTCTTCAGCTCTTCTTCATTGCTTACTTTGTAGGTGGCATAGGCTCCAACGCCATTATCCGGTTTTACAACCACTGGATAGCCAACAGTATCAATAAAAGCCTTGCCAGCCTCAAAATCTGTAACCAGATGGTATCTGGCAACCGGTACTTTGGCTATTTCATAGAACTTCTTCATACAGCTTTTGTATTTGATGCCATCAATTCTGTCAGTCTTTAAACCAGTATTGATATTAAAATCATCTCTTAAATGGGCATCACGAATAAGCCAGTACTCATTATTTGATTCCAGCCAGTCGAGTTTTCCGTATTTAAACGCAAAATAGGCACAGGCTCTATATACCTCATCATAATTTTCAAGACTTGATACCTTATAGTATTCAGTTAGGGAATTTCGACATTCTACCGAGAGATTACTGTAGGGTTCATCCCCAATACCCAGAGTATTAAAGCCGTTTTTCTTTAATCTATCAGTAAAATTAAAATAGGTTTTTGGAAAATTTGGCGATAAAAAAACAAAATTCATAAAACTCTACCTCTTTTAAAAGATTCTACTAAATATAAAGAAATGATTCAATTTAAAATGACTCAGATTTACCTTTATATGTAATTATTTACAGGTATAATGAAGATGTTTACAATTGTGATTTATTTTACATTAAAACTATTAAGAATTATTTATACTTATAATGTTAAAATATATAGATGGAGGTTTTTGCTATGGCTTTAAACGACTTTTTAAAATCCAGAATTCCAACAGCCAGAAAAATAGTTAAAAAACTTGATAAAGAATTTGACTACATTTCAATACTTGGCTCCTATACAAAATTCAAAAGAATCAGTACCAATGGACATGTTTCAGACATGTCTGATATAGATGGTGAATGTGGTTTTGTCATCAAGCTGTGTAAAGATGGAAACTACTCAGAATTTGCCTGCAACGATATAAAAAATCTTGATCTGGATGAATTAAGAAATTCCATCAGACTTGATGAACTTAAACAGGAAAGAGTAAAACTTGATTCCATGGATGATGAAAAAATGGAAAAAAGCTTTTCCCGTGAAGATAAAAGCACCTTAAGCGATGAAGAAATACTGGAGAAACTGAATAAAATCAGAAATAAAGTAGTTAAATATGATGCACGTATTATTCAGGTTAACGCTGTTATGCAGAAAAGATCAGTATCCAAAATCTTTGTCTCCAGGAATAAAACCCTGGACCAGTGTTTTGACTGGACCAATACCATGCTGATGGCGGTATCCAGAGATGGGGATAATATTAAACAGGTATATACCTCAGAAAATGAAGTGGATACCAGAAAAGCTTTAAATCAGCTGAATAAAAAAGCTCTGGGTCTGGCCGAGCTTTCAATCAAAATGTTAAGTGCCAAGCCAATAGTACCGGGAACCTATGAAATAATTACCGATCCAACAATATCCGGTCTGATTGCACATGAAGCCTTTGGACATGGCGTAGAAATGGATATGTTTGTAAAAAACCGTGCTAAAGCTAAAGAATATGTAGGCAAAAAAGTGGCCAGTGAAAAAGTCAATATGCATGATGGTGCAGCTGCGGCAATATCAGCCGGATCCTATTTCTTTGATGACGATGGAGTGCTGGCCAGTGATACCCAAATCATTAAGGATGGCATCCTGCAGACAGGAATTTCTGATCTTTTAAGTGCCATGCAGCTTGGCAGCAAACCAACCGGCAATGGACGCAGACAGTCCTTTGACCATAAGGCCTATACCCGTATGACCAATACATTCTTTGCGCCTGGTGAAGATGATGTTGATCAAATGATTAAATCGGTTAAACATGGCTATATGTTATTTGATACCAACAACGGCATGGAAGATCCTAAAAACTGGCAGATACAGTGCACCGCAACCTATGGACTTGAAATAAAAGATGGACAGTTTACAGGAGAAATAGTTTCACCGGTTGTGATATCTGGCTATGTAGTTGATCTGCTTAATTCAATTACCATGGTATCCAGGGACTTCAGGGTTATTGGTTCTGGTATGTGCGGCAAGGGACATAAGGAATGGGTATATGTGGCTGATGGTGGTCCATATCTTAAAGGGGAGGCAAAACTGGCATGATTGATTTATTAATCAGTTTGTTAAACGAAAACAAAAATGTTTCAGATTATGAAATAAAGAAAATAAATAAAAATGCCCGCGAGCTCTTCTATGTCTTAAAGAAACTGGAGATAAACAGGGCTGTTGAGACAGAAAATATCAGCTGTACAGTTTATGTAAATACAGATGATTCAACCGGTTCTTCAACCATCAATATTGTGGCTTCTGACAATAAAACTTCTATTAAGAAGAAAATAAATATGGCTGTAAATAAGGCAAAAGCCACTTTAAATAAAGCATATAAACTTCCAGAAGCTGATAAAAACATAAAGAAAGTCTTTAAAAAGAAGCCTGATTTAAATGACATAGCTCTAAAATGTGCCAATGCGGTATTTAAGGCTGATAAATATAAGGAAGGATATATTAATTCTACTGAGATATTTGTATCGGATATAACTGAAGAATTTATTTCCTCTAAAGGAATCCATCATCAGGTAGAATCTCTAAAAATTAATATCGAAGCTATACCTAGCTGGAAGAGCGAAAAAGAAGAAGTAGAGCTCTATGAAATGTATGAAAGTTCTATTCTTGATGAAGCTGGCATCACAAAACGCATGAATGAGGTATTAAACAATGCCAAAGAGCGTTCGATGGCTAAAACATTAAAAGAAGTAAACATTGAAAAAGATATACCGGTTTATATTGATGGCGAGATGATGGAACTGTTAATGGACAACTTTATGTCTGAAACATCCTATAAATCTGTTTTCTATAAAATAAATCATTATTCACGGAAAGATAAAATATCAGATTCTGATTTTGATCTGACAGCCAGGGGCTATATTGATGGTCTTACATCTTCAAGATATTATGATTCAAATGGTGTTGTGCTCAAATCAAAAAAACTGATTGAACATGGTACAGTCAAGAATCTATATGGTGATGTTCAGTATGGAACTTATCTTGATATGAAGAATATAACCGGAAACTATGCGGTTATGGAATTGGCAAACAATGATAAACCCGTAACAAAACAGGCTATGAAGAAGGAAAAACATCTGATTGTTTCCTACTTCTCTTCACCACAGCTTGATGAATCAAGCGGCTACTTCGGTGGCGAGGTGAGACTGGCATTCTATTATGATGGTGAAAAATATATTCCACTGACCGGTTTATCAATTTCCGGCAATATATATGAAGCAATAAAGACTGTTAAGTTTTCTAAAGAAGAATATTCTGGAAGGAAGCTTAAGGGTCCAAAATATATGATTCTTAGAAATATTGATATTCATTAATGAGGTAGATATGGTAGATAAAGAAAAAATACATGAACTGGCTTTAGACATTATGTTTGATGTAACTGAAGAAGAAGCCAGTGATATTGAATCAGATTTTGTAACTCTGGAAAAGATGCTGTCATTTTTTGACTCCATCGATACACAGGGTGTTGAAGAAATGGTTTATCCTTTTGAGGAACCAACATCTTTCTTAAGAGATGATGTGGTATCTAACAACATTTCACAAAAGGAAGCCTTAAGCAATGTATCAAACGTTAAACAGGGCCATGTAGTGGTTCCAAAGGTGGTTAAGTAATGAGGATAAGTGACTGTAACAAGGATAATGTAGCTGTATCAATTGAAAAGCTGCATAAATATAATGAAAAACTCAATAATATCGTCACCTTTGTAGAACCAGAAGTAAAGGGTGAGGGCAAACTGAATAATGTTGCGGTAGTTTTAAAAGACAACGTCAACACCAAAGGTATTCTGACAACCGCTTCCTGTGCAATACTTGATAACTATGTGCCAGTATATAATGCCACCATTACCGACAAGATTGAGGCAGCAGGTGGTGTAATTGTAGCCAAAGCTTCAATGGATGAACTGGCAATGGGTGGAACCAATCTTACCGCCTTAACTGGTCCGGTTCATAATCCCTATAATCTGGAGAGAATCTCAGGTGGCTCTTCAGGCGGTTCAGCTGTTGCGGTAGCTTCAGGTGCTGTAGCTTTGGCTATTGGTTCAGATACTGGTGACTCAGTCAGAAAACCGGCATCATTTAATGGTATTGTAGGAGTTAAGCCAACTTATGGCCGTATTTCTAGATATGGAATTATTCCTTATTCTTCATCTTTAGACCATGTCGGCTATTTTACAACCAATGTCAAAGATGCAGCTTTAGCTTTAGAGGTACTGGCTGGCCGTGATGACAGGGATATGACTTCATCACAACTGCCGGTAGAAGATTATTCTAAGAATCTGAATGCTGATGTAAAGGGCAGGAAGATTCTGGTGTTTAAAAACGTAACTGATGCCATTTCAAACAAGGATGTATTAGAGAGTTTTAATAAAGTAGTTGATGGTTTAAGGGAAAAGGGCGCTGTTATTGAGGAAGTTTATTTTGATGAAACCTTAATGAGAGCTATTCTTCCTACTTACTATATTATTGCCAATGCCGAAGCTACAGCCAACCATTCAAATCTGAGTGGTTTGCTGTTTGGTGAAAGAAAACAGGGCAAATCGATTGATGAGCTGATGATAAATTCCCGAACTGCCGGTTTTGGTCCATGGATCAAGAAGAGATTTGTCATCGGTTCCTATGCCTTAAAGGAAGACAATCAGGAGAGAATTTTCCGCAAGGCTCAGAAGATCAGAAGACTGATTGTGGGTGATGTAATGGCAAAGCTTAAGGATGCAGACGGTCTTTTAGCTCCAGCTGCTCCATCGACTGCACCATTAATCAACCAGACCAGCACCAACGAACTGACCGATGAATATCTTGTAGCTGATAACCATATGATTATCGGAAACTTTGCCGGGCTTCCATCAATCACTTTGCCTATGGGCTACAGTGATGGCTTGCCTTTAGGCGTCAATCTGACCTGCAATCCGTTTAAGGAACAGGAGATGTTTAATATTTCCAGTGTCATTGAATCTATTACCGGCCTGGCCGATGTAACCAAGGAGGACTTCTAATATGAAATATGATGTAGTAGTAGGTATCGAAATCCATCTGGAACTGACTACCAATACCAAGATGTTCTCAGGTGCTCCCTACAGATTCAAGGCTGAAGCTAATACCTGTGTCAACGAAGTAGATCTTGGTCATCCAGGTGCGATGCCCTGTGTAAACAGGGAAGCAGTGCGCAAGGCTATCATGACTTGTTTTGCGTTAAATCTTGATATCGATAAAGTTATCAAGTTTGATCGAAAGAACTATTATTATTCCGATCTGCCTAAGGGTTTCCAGATTACTCAGCAGTTCCATCCAATCGGCAAGAATGGCTATATTGAAATTGATGTAAATGGAAACTATAAGAAGATCAGAATCAACCGTGCTCATATGGAGGAAGATACTGCCAAGCAGTTCCATCTCTACGATCAGTCTTTACTAGATTTTAATAGAGCAGGTGTACCGCTTCTGGAAATAGTATCCGAACCAGATATTGCCTCAGGTGAAGAAGCTGCCCTCTATGTAGAGAAATTAAGACAGACTCTGGATTATCTTGGTGTTTCTGATGTAAAGATGGAAGAAGGTTCAATGAGATGTGATGTGAACGTTTCAATCAAACCAGAAGGCTCTTCTGTTTTTGGAACCAAGGTAGAAGTAAAGAACCTGAACTCTATCCAGAATGTAAAAGATGCCATTGATTATGAAGTAAAAAGGCAGGCTGAACTTTTAGATAAGGGTGAAAAAGTAACTCAGGAAACAAGACGTTTCGATGAAAAAACAATGTCTACAGTAGCCATGCGTTTAAAGGAATCAGGTGTTGACTATAAGTATTTCCCCGAACCAAATATTTTTCCAATAAGGATTGATGATGCCTGGATTGAAGAAATTAGAGAAAACATGCCTGAACTGCCGGATGCCAAGTATAAGCGCTATGTAGATGTACTGGGTTTATCTAAATATGATGCAAATCTTCTTTTAGGAAACAAGGCTCTGGCTGCCTACTTTGATGAAGCGGTTAAATCAGCTAAAAATGCCAAGAATCTCTGTAACCTATTAACGTCTGAATTAAATGGATTGTTGCAGAAGAAAGAAGAAAGTATTGCCACTACAAAGGTAACACCACTTAATCTTTCTAAGCTTTCCAATATGATTAATGAAGGTACTATTTCTTCTAAGCAGGCCAAGGAAGTACTGGAGGCAATGCTTGAAGGGGAAGATCCTGAAAAAGTTGTTGAAACAAAAGGCATGAAGCAGGTGTCTAATGAAGGTGAAATTTTAAAGATTGTTACTGAGGTACTTGATGAAAATCCACAGTCGATAATAGATTTCAAAAATGGCAAAGACAGAGCTTTAGGATTTATGGTTGGTCAGGTAATGAAGAAATCAAAAGGCCAGGCCAATCCGAAGATGGCTTCTGATTTGTTGACTAAGGAGTTAGAAAAACGCTAAAATAGGGTGTATGGAAAAGAAAGTAAAAAAGAAAAAGAAGTTATCCAGATCAGCTATGGTGCTGATGATTTCCAGCATTATTATATTGATTCCCTGCCTGGTTTTTGGCGGCATTCTCTTAATTTCCGCCATGCAGAATGATAAGCCAGTTCTGGGAAGCAGATATGATAATGATTTAAATCCCGCAATTACGGAAACTAATACCGCAAATATTAAGAGCTCTATCGAGTCTCTAGGCAATGTTGAGTCTGTTGAAATAGTTATGACTACTGCTCAATATCGTATCAATGTAGATACAAATGATACAGTAAGTCATGATCAGGTTAAGGAAATAGCTGAACAGGTTTATGATGTTGTCACAAAGGAACTTCCAGTATCTACATACTTCACTAAATCAAGTGATGGCATGAAGATGTATGATTTATCGGTAACTGTCTATAACTATATTCCTGATGGTTCAGCTGATCCTTCATGGTATTCATATGTAATTACCAAGAATTCATCAATGGCTGATAAACAGGGGCAGTATGTATCTGAAGCCCAGGATGAAAATCTGGCCGCTGAACTAAGAGGTGAGGCAACACAGAATACCGATACCGATGATACGAATGAACAAAAGACTTCTGAGTAATCAGAAGTTTTTTATATTATTAGTTTTATGAAAAATCAGATTATTAAATTAACATGTATCGACATGTCGGTCGATGGTCAGGGTATCTGTAAACACGAGGGTCTCGTGATTTTTGTCAAGGGCATGATCTTACATGAAACAGCCAACGTCAAAATCATCTCCCATAAGAAGAATCTGGCCTATGGTATTATTGATGAATTATTAGAACCATCACCATATCGAATTAAGTCAAACTGTCCTGTAAGCTATAAGTGTGGAGGCTGTGATTATCGCTATATTGATTATGATTATCAGCTCTATTTAAAGAAGAAATCACTGATACAGACCTTCAGAAACTTTAATCTGGACGTAGAAGTAAAAGATGTACTGCCTTCACCTAAAACCGAGTATTATCGCAATAAGACTCAGATACCTGTAGCGGATTCAAAGTTTGGTTTCTATAGAAAATATTCCAATGACATAGTTGAGTTTGACAACTGTTATATAGAAACTGAACTTGCCAATGAAATATTAAACTATCTTAAGCCCTTAATTATTAAGAATAAATTAGATACCTGTCTAAGACACATTATTATTAAACACTGCATGGGTACAGATGAAGTAATGATAGCTTTCATAGTATCAAAATTTACTGATTTTAATTCTCTTATAGAACCGCTGATCAGTAAGTATCCAAATATAAAATCAATTATTCTGAACCTTAATGATAAAGATACCAATGTAGTGTTAGGCACTACAGAAAAAGTAATTTATGGAAGAGACTACGTCATAGATGAGTTTGAAAATCTGAAATTCAAGATTTCATTAAAGTCTTTCTATCAGGTAAACTATCATCAGATGATTAATCTCTATACTCTGGCTAAAGATCTGGCAAAGATCACAAAAGAAGATTCGGTACTGGATCTTTATTCTGGTATTGGCACAATTTCACTTTTTGTATCTAAATATGCCAAAGATGTAACTGGGGTAGAAGTAGTGCCATCAGCTGTAGAAAATGCCAGAGAGAACGCAGTATTAAACAATATAACAAATACCACATTCTATCTGGATGATGCCAAAAATCCAATGGATAAGTATATTAACGGCAAAGATGTAGTAATAGTAGATCCACCTAGAAAAGGGCTTTCTTCAAGCCTGGTGGAATCGCTAAAAAAAGCTGACATTAAAAAACTGGTCTATATCTCCTGTGGTCCATCAACTCTGGCTAGAGACCTTGCGCTTTTAAAAGACTATTATCACTTTGACACCATCTATCC
>DBOW01000007.1:3732-4281 GCA_002299675.1 Solobacterium sp. UBA636 | reverse complement strand
TCAACTACTCCTGCTACAACATGTCAGCAGAATGGTGTTTACCACATCGGCTATAACATCGATATGTCTGATGTTGCTCCAGAGGCTTCAATTATTTCTTCAACAATTGACTGGACTAATTACTTTGTATATGTAATTGAAACTATCGTTAATGGTGGTACAGTTGATCAGGATTATATGAACCACGGCTTAAAGGATGGCGATATTAAGCTTACTGCTTTAAACGAAGCTGTCGCAGCTGAAGGTACTGCTGAGGCTATTGAAACTGCCAAGAAGGCAATTGAAGATGGTTCTTTACATGTATTTGATACAAACGCATTTACTGTAGGCGGTGAAACAGTTACAGAAGCATTCATCGATATGAACGCAGACTTCCAGCCAGATGATACAAATGCCGTATTTGATGGCTACTATCATGAGTCATACTTTAAGTCAGCTCCTAACTTCGACTTAAGAATTGATGGTATTACTCTGTTAAACGAAGCTTATTAATTTAAGATAAGGAACAATAATGACAAAAGAGGATTAAGTCCTCTTTTGTCGTATTTT
>DBOW01000007.1:0-3587 GCA_002299675.1 Solobacterium sp. UBA636 | reverse complement strand
AAGACTACTTTAATGAATATGCTGGCCGGTATTTATTTTCCGGATGAGGGTGAGATTTATATTGATGGAAAGCCTGTAAGTATCAGATCACCTAAGGATGCCTATGACCATCACATCGGCATGATTCATCAGCATTTTAAGCTGGTTGATGTTTTTACTGCAGCTGAGAATATTGTTCTTGGCTTAAATGAAGAAGGAAAACTGGACCATAAGAAGATTGTTGAAAAGGTTTCATCAATTGCGAATAAATATGGTTTTGAAATAGATCCCAATAAAAAAATATATGATATGTCGGTTTCGGAGAAACAGACTGTTGAAATACTGAAGGTTTTATACCGTGGTGCCGATGTACTTATTCTGGATGAACCTACCGCAGTTTTGACTCCTCAGGAGACTAAGAAGCTGTTTGATGTCATCAGGGCAATGAGAAATGATGGCAAGGCTATTATCATCATTACTCATAAGCTTAATGAGGTTAAAGAGATTTCCGATGTGGTTGCGATACTAAGAAAAGGCGAACATATCAAGACTGTGAAGACTGCGGAAGTCACCGAAAAAGAAATGACCGAGATGATGGTTGGACGCAAGGTTGAACTTAATATTGAAAGAACTGAACCGGTTAATGTTCATCCAAGGCTTACGGTTGCCAATCTGACTTTAAGTGATTCCAGTGGTGTAAAGAAGCTGGATAATGTTGGCTTTATTGCCTATTCTGGTGAAATACTGGGTATTGCCGGTATTGCCGGTTCTGGTCAGAAGGAGCTTCTGGAAGCTATCGCAGGTCTTAGAAAAGTAGAGGATGGTTCAATTATCTATACTCCAGAGAATGAAAGTCCATCCGATCTGGTTGGCAAGAGTCCAATGGAAATCAAGAATGCCGGCGTTTCTTTAGCTTTTGTACCAGAGGACAGACTTGGCATGGGCCTTGTCGGTTCAATGGGCATGACTGAGAATATGCTGCTGAGATTCTGGAATAAAAAGAGGGGTGTTGTGATTGATAAAAGTGACTCCAAAAAGCTGGCTGAAGATGTCTTTAAGGAGCTGGAAGTAGTAACACCTTCGATTGACTATCCAGTAAGGAAATTATCGGGTGGCAATGTTCAGAAGGTACTGGTAGGAAGAGAAATAGCTTCTTCTCCTTCGGTATTAATGTCCGCCTATGCGGTAAGAGGTCTTGATATTAATACTTCATATACTATTTATGATCTGATGTCTAAACAGAAACAGAAAGGGGCAGCTGTTATCTTTGTGGGTGAGGACCTGGATGTTCTGCTGGCTTTATGTGACCGTATTATGGTAATGTGTGGTGGCAAAGTTACCGGTATTGTGGATGCCAGAAAGGCCACCAAAGAAGAGGTGGGTCTCTTGATGACAAAAAATGAAAGTGAGGCAGCATAATGGAAGAAAAAGTTCCTTTTGTCAGAGTTGCCAGAAGACAGGATATAAAGAAATCCAGGGTCTGGCTTATCAGAATAGCTGCCTTTGGTGTTGCGCTGCTGTTTGGTTCTCTGATTTTTATGATCTGTGGTGTTTCACCGCTAAAGGCTTACAGTACTATAGTGAGCGGAGCTTTTGGCAAGGCTACGGGTATCAGACAGACAGTCAAGATTATGATTCCGCTTCTTGGTACAGCTTTGGCTCTTGCGCCATGTTTTAAGATGAAATACTGGAATATCGGTGCCGAGGGTCAGATTACCATGGGTGCCCTGGGTGCGGCGTTTTTTGCGATAAATTTTTATGACAGGATGCCTTCAGCTTTACTGCTTGCCGTAATGGCTGTTTCAGGTATGGTGTGTGGTGCGCTATGGTCATTTATTCCAGCTTTCTTTAAGTCTAAATGGGGCACCAATGAAACACTGTTTACCCTGATGCTCAATTATATTGCGATTGGTATTGTTGCCTGGCTGCAGGGTGGACCATGGGAAGGTAAAGAGGGTTCCCAGATTGTTCCTAACTTTGATTCAGCGGCTGTTCTGCCAAAAGTTGGCGGTATCTACTGTGGCTGGATTATTGTGGTAATTCTGGTTTTCTTTATGTTCTTTTATATGAACTATACTAAACATGGCTATGAGATTGCTGTGCTGGGTGACAGCGAAAATACAGCCCGCTATGCCGGTATGGATGTCTTTAAAGTAATGGTGCGTACAGCGGCTATTTCTGGGGCAATTTCAGGCCTTGTAGGTTTTATGCTGGCAAGTGGTGCCAACCAGACTATTTATTCGGGAATCGCGGCTAATAACGGTTTTACGGCTATTACAGTAGCCTGGCTTTCTCAGCTTAATCCGTTTGCCATGGTGCTGATTGCACTGCTTCTGGCAGGATTATCAAAGGGCTCAAGTTCCCTGAAGACAGCCATGGGAGTTCCTGGATCAATTTCAGATATTATTACCGGTATTATTCTGCTTTGTCTTCTGGGCTGTGAGTTTTTTATTAATTATCGTCTGATATTCAGACACAGGGAGGAAAAGGATGCTTAATATTATTGGTATCATCAAGGCTGCTGTATTAAATGGCACGCCGCTTCTTTTCGGTACCTCTGGTGAAATCCTGACTCAGAAATCAGGAAACATGAATCTTGGTGTTGAAGGTCTGATGTTTATGGGTGGAGCCTTTGGCCTGGCTGGTGCCTTTGCATATTCTAATGTAGCGGGTGAGGCTGCAAGCGGAGCCATTGCGATTATTATAGCGATATTATGTGCCTTTACAGCCGGTTTCCTGGGCTCACTTATCTTTTCATTTCTGACAGTTACTTTAAAGGCTAATCAGAATGTAACCGGTCTGGCTTTAACTATTTTTGGTACTGGTGTTGGCCAGTTTGTCGGTGAAATAATGCGTATTAAAATCGGTGGCAATGTTACAATTCCAAACGCGTTAAAAAACGCCTTTGTCAATCCGGTTATGCCTGAATTTTTAAGGAAGATTCCTTTTGCTGGCGAACTTTTATTCAGCTACAATCTTTTTGTCTATATTGGTGTGGCGATGGTAATTGTCATGCATTATTTCCTGAATAAAACAAGAAAGGGTTTAAACCTGAGAGCGGTTGGTGAATCACCAGCCACAGCAGATGCTGCTGGTATAAATGTGACAAGATACAGATATCTGGCAACCTGTATTGGCGGCGGTATTTCGTCACTGGGCGGCATGATTTACATTATGACCATCTCAGGCTGTGTATGGAATTACTCAGCACTGTCAGGTGAGGGATGGATTGCGGTAGCTCTGGTTATTTTCTGTTTCTGGAAACCTTTAAATTCCTTATGGGGTTCAGTATTATTTGGTGCCCTGTTAATTCTTTATCTGAAGGTACCTGTTCCGTTTATTCCAACACAGATTTATAAGATTGTTCCATATATCGCAACTGTTCTGGTTCTGATTCTTGTTTCAATGAAACAGAAAAAAGAAAATCAGCCACCTGCAGGTCTGGGTGTAAATTATTTTAGAGAAGACAGATAAGCCTCATACTGAGGCTTTTCTTATGATTATTTAATAATTAATTTTTTTAATTATTTCTGTATAATAATATACATGGTTATAAAAACTATTTACGAAGAAGTAATACACGGCCGTGGCGAGGGTCATAAATATGG